>NZ_BCUF01000018.1 GCF_001591145.1 Vibrio harveyi NBRC 15634 = ATCC 14126 = KCTC 12724
GCGTCAAACAACTTGGAAAGAGCTAGCTATTACCAAGTTGTTTTCCTTACTCTCGAATCAATGACAACGCTCTGAATCCTGCATCTTGAAGTCACTTGGGTATAATTGGGTGATATTTCACTTTGGCGTTGATTCCAGTTCAATATCATGGCGATAGAAGACAAAGTGTGATTTATTGACGCCTCAATCGTTGAGATTTTAGGAACAGAAATGGTGATTCTCGACCACACACTCGCGCAGCAAATCGTCGATCGCACTATGTCGATCATTGGACACAACATCAATGTGATGAACGCGGCAGGCACTATTATTGGCAGTGGTGAAGCTGAGCGCATTGGTCAAAAGCACGATGGGGCGGTGCTAGCGCTCAACCACGGTGATTCGCTGGAGTTGGATGAGCAAACTTGCCAATCCCTGCAAGGCGTGAAACCGGGCATCAATATGCTGCTGCACTTTAAAGGTGAAGTGGTTGGTGTGGTGGGCGTCACTGGCAAACCTGAGCAAATCCGAGCGTTTGCTCAGTTAGTTAAGGTGACAGCGGAACTGACCATTGAGCAAGCTTCGCTGGTGGAGCAGTTGCAATGGGATCGTCGCCACCAAGAAGAGTTTGTATCAGCATGGTTAAACCAACAACTCAATGATTCAGATCTGCACGATTGGGCTCAGCGTCTTTGCATCGATTTAGTAACACAAAGAGTTGCCGTGGTGATCGAGCTTATTGCAGATAATGCTCCTGTTAGTTTGAGCAAGGTACGTGAAGTGGTGGACGTACTGTATCGTTCTGAAGATAAACCGTTGGTGGCGATCATGTCGATGAACGAAATTGTCGTTCTGAAGTCTTTGCGTTCTTCCTCTACCTCGAACAGTGACCAAAGTGTACTTGAGCGCATTCAGCGCCGATTAACTGCGAATCAGATTGACGATGTTCGCCTTGCGATTGGGCAATATTTTGATGGCGCAAAACAACTCCCTCTTTCCTACCAAAGTGCCAAGCAGGTGCTTGCGGTCGGTCGTCGTTCTCATCCTGAACAAACCACATTGAGCTTCTCTGAGTATCGCATACCTGTGTTACTCGCCCCGTTAGCCGACTCTTGGCAAGGTGAACAACTCGCTCAGGCGATGACTTCTCTTGCTTCAGCAGACAAATCTGGGCAGTTAGTGAAAACCTTAGAGGCGTATTTTCATGCCAATGGCAACGCTAATGATTGCGCTAATGCATTGTTTATTCATAGAAATACATTGAGGTACCGTCTAGATAAAATCAGTGAAGTGACGGGCATTTCAACGCATGATTTTACGGGGTTGGTTGAGCTTTATATTGCCAGTCATCTCAATAAGTTAAGTTGATTTATTGTGCAGGTGCACAATATTTAAATAAATAAGCTCAGTGTGATTTGGTTGTTTGCCTAAAGAATGCGCCGAGTTTTTAAGTGAGAATAGCTACATTGATGAGTTGCGAATTGTTCCTCGCAACGCGCTGTTTTCAGGAGAATGAAATGAAAGTTGTGATTGCCCCAGATTCGTTTAAAGAGAGCTTGACCGCTAAACAAGTGAGTGAGGCGATCAAGGTGGGTTTGTCTCGTGTTTGGCAAGACGCAGAGTTTGTCACGCTACCTGTTGCTGACGGCGGCGAAGGTACAGTTCAATCTTTGATTGATGCGACTGAGGGGGAGCAGGTTTTCGTGACTGTAAAAGGTCCGCTCGGTAATGATGTGAAGGCGTTTTACGGTATTCTGGGGGATGGCGAAACCGCAGTGATTGAGATGGCAGAGGCAAGTGGTTTGCATCTTGTGCCAAGTGATTTTCGTGACCCGAAAAACACCAGCAGCTTTGGTACCGGTCAGTTAATTTCGAATGCGCTTGATCGCGGTATTCAACGTTTGATCATCGGCTTAGGAGGTAGCGCAACCAATGACGGCGGTACGGGTATGCTGGCGGCATTAGGGGTGAAGTTCTTAGACCGTTCTGGTCGTGAAATCACCCTCAATGGTGGTGGTTTGGTTGAGCTAGCAAGCATTGACGTGTCTGGTCTCGACGCTCGCTTAGCTGATTGTGAGGTGCTGGTGGCGTGTGATGTTGATAACCCACTGTGTGGAGAGAAAGGCGCATCAGCAATTTTTGGTCCGCAAAAGGGCGCAACGTCAGCAGATGTTGAGCTGTTAGATTCTGCTCTCAACAAATTCGGCGAACTGACGGAGCAAGTGACGGGCAAGCACGTTCTGACTCAAAAAGGTGCAGGTGCAGCCGGCGGTATGGGCGCGGCGTTGCTTGGTTACCTGCCAGCACGACTGAAGCCGGGTATCGAGATTGTGCTAGAAACCGTAAAGCTCGCAGAGCACGTAGCAGACGCTGATATTGTCTTTACTGGTGAAGGTCGTATTGACCATCAAACCGTGCATGGCAAGACACCAATGGGTGTGGCGAAAGTGGCGAAAGAATATGGTTTGCCAGTCATTGCCCTAGCAGGCTGCACAGGTGATAACTTCCAAGCAGTCTACGAATGTGGCATTGATGCGGTATTCGTGTGTGTGTCACGCGCCATGAGCTTGCCTGAAGCGATGGAAGAAGCGGATACAAACCTAGCCAATTTGGTCGAAAACGTGGCGAGATTGTGGCAGTTGCCACACTAACTCTCGCAGTGTTTAGGAGCGATGAGCTGTGGAGGTTTGTGGTTTTCGTCGTTGCGGAAAACAGGCACAAAAAAGGGGAGGTGTTACCCTCCCCAAGCTAGCACATGATTGCGCCTACTGTTTTACTTCTTAGTTACCGTTACGATTGGTGCCGCCTTGTCTGCCGCATTGAAGTGGAAGTTGTAGTTTCCTGCTTCAGCAATCGTAATTTTAAGGTTTTTGCTACCGCCACCAGCATTCATGGTGATCGCTTTACCTAGCTCCACGCTGCCGTCACCACCAAAGTTGGTCGCGTCAGCCCAGTCTGCGCTTGCGATCTTCATTTCGTAGCTGCCTGCTGCTAGAGCGATGTCTAGTGAGTAAACATCAGCGGCTACGTAAGAGAATTTAGCGCTAGAGTCTTCAGCTGGCGTATCCCAAGTGGTGATAGTGCCGCGTAAGAACAGTGACGTGTCACCAAACGTTGGTGCATCTGCTGCTTTCGTTACTGAAATTACTGGTTTTTCTACGCTTTCATCTTGAACATTCAGTGCGTTTAGAGTGAAGTTGTATTTGCCAGTTTCAGCCACTGATAGCTTACAGTTGCCCGCTGCACCTAGGTCTAAAGAGTCACTTGCTTGGGTTGCTGCATCACAACCGATGTTTGGATTTGACCAACCTGAATCTGCAAACTTGAACTCGTGCTCACCAGCTTCAAGTACACCTGTTACTGAGTACAAGCCATTGCCGATAAAGGTCATTGCCCAATCGCTGCTATCAGACCAACCGTTCATAGAACCCTTCACGTAAACCACAGTTTCGCCGTAAGGAGGAATGCTTGATACGTCTTTGTTGTCCTTGTTAACCGGTAGACCGTCGCCTTGTGCACCGCCCTGAGGCTGTACAAATACCGCTGTTGTTAGCGCAGGAACTGTGAACGTCTCACCCGCGAAGCTTGCACCTTTTACGATGTCGTCTGCTGAGTTCTTCTGAATCTCATGCAGTTCGAAACCTGTTGCACCTTTCACTGTGAAAGATTGCTCTTTAGACGTTGAGTTCACCACTGCCACAACGGCATCGTAGTTGGTGTCTAGGTCTTTACCTGCTGATTTACCGTCATCGATAGACATCACGATCAAGCCTTCTACTTGGTCTTTGCCTACGTTACGGAAATCGACGCGGTTCATTACTTCTTGTGCAGTATCTAAGCGGAACAGTTCGCTAGAGCTGCGGATTTTCAGTAGTTCTAGGAATTGCTTCTTAGTTAGCTCGATATCTTCAGCACTTGGTTTCGCAGAACTGTCACCAACGATCTTCTGGATAAGCTCCCAGTTTGCGCCATCTTTATCTTGACGAGGTAGACCGACGTTCCAGTTGTTGTCCGTACCGTTGAAGAACACACGGTTGAACCAGTCACCAGAATCGTAAGAGTCACGCTGCATCGATTTTGAACGTAGCAGCTCAGAACCCATGTGAATGAATGGAATACCTTGCCCCAACATTACCGTAGATAGAGACACGTTTTGCATACGAGCGCGTTCAGCAGAAGGGGTGCCTGTAGCAATCTTGTAAGCGTTGTTGTCCCAAAGCGTTTGGTTATCGTGCTTAGATACGTAAGAGATGTTCTCTGATGGCATCTTAGTGTAGCCCGCAGGTGCACCGTTGTAGTCTACGTTCTTACCAAGTTTAGTGTCGCCCTTGTAATCAAGAAGAACGAATTCAGCCAAGTTACCCGCCATACCTAGGCGAACAAGATCTTGGTTGTGTAGACGACCGTTTACTGAATCAGCGTCTGTCTTCGTTTCTTCGTTAGCGTATGCCGCGTTACCAAAACCTTGGTTGAAGCGAAGTGGGTGGTTACCTTCTGAGTCTTTACCGCCATCGAATGGGCTGCCGCCACGAACTGCATCACGTAGACGGTCCGAGAAAGTACCGATCTCTGTGCCAGCCATGTTGACTTGCGTCGCTTGGTCGAAGCGAGCGTTTTGTGCCACTTCACCAAAGTCCCAACCTTCGCCGTAGAATAGTGTGTTAGGGTCAACTTTACGTACTTGCTCTAACGCGTAAACCATCACGTCTTTTGGCTGGTGACCCATCAAGTCAAAACGGAAACCATCCACTTTGTAGTCGTCTGCCCATACTAACAATGAGTCAACCATCAGTTTACCCATCATTAGGTTCTCTGTTGCTGTGTTATCACAACAAGTTGAGTTCTCTACGCCACCCGTGTTTACGTTCAGGCGGTGGTAGTATCCAGGGACAATCTTATCCAGAACCGACTTATCATTTACGCCAGATGCGTTAGTGTGGTTGTACACCACGTCCATGATAAGTTTTAGCTTCATTTTGTGTGTTGCTTGAACCATTTCACGGAATTCAACAATACGTTTAGAACCATTAGGATCGGTCGCGTAGCTGCCTTCTGGCACTGTGTAATGGAATGGGTCATAGCCCCAGTTGAAGCTGTCTAGCATACGTAGGTCATTCATCAGAGCCTGAGCTGAACCCGTTGTTGGATCGTAGCTGTTTAGGACATCTTCAATGACTTTACTTTCGTTTTCTGTACCACAAACAGAAGCGGCTGGTTTAATGTCACAGAGTTTGCCAACCGTGTCAGTAATATCCACGCGGTTTGCTTCGTTTTCATCGACGGTAGCGATATCGAATGCTGGCAGAATGTGAAGCGTAGTGAGACCTGCGTCTTTCAAAGCTTGAAGGTGTGAAACCGATTCACGATCCGCTTCTGTCAGAGCAAGGTACTTACCATTGTATGCTTTGGTCCCTTTGGTATCGCTAAAGCTGAAATCACGTAGGTGCGACTCGTACAGTACGTGGTCTTCGTCTTTAGCAAGTTCAGGACGTTTGTAATCATTCCAACCTTGAGGTTTCAAGCTATCGCTGTCTAGGTCTACAACTTGTGAGTACAGAGAGTTTTGAGACAAGCTTAGCGAGTATGGGTCAGTAACAAGGCGGGTTTCTACAACGCCTGTTGTTGGGTGGTAAACCTTAACTTGGTAACGGTAGTATTTGTTTAATACGTCGCTTTGCGCTTCTGATGCCCAGATACCTGTAGCTGGATCTTCTGTCATCGCAACGGTTGCTTGTTCTTTCAAATCTGCATCGTAGATGATCAGGTCAACGTCTTGCGCTGTTGGTGCCCAAAGCTTGAATGTTGCTGCGTTGCCATCAACAATTGCGCCAAGTTCCTGACCGATTGCGTTACCTGCATCTTTGTTAGCAAATACGGCATCAAGTACACCTGGTTTTTGTACTTCAGTTGCAGAAATAACATCGCCATCTGCGTTGTAAGCCACCATGACGATTTGCGATTTTAGAATGGTGTGAAGTACGTCAGCATCAACATCGATACCTGCTGCTTGTAGGCTAGAAAGGTGACGGAAACGTTTTTTCAGTGCTTCAGACAATTCGCCTGCTTTCGTCAGCTCAACTGCTGTACCACCAGTGATTTGCTTGTCTTCATCCATCTTGATGTCGTTAGTCAAGCTGTAGTAAAGCTTCATTGAGTCTGCATTCGCCGCCGCTTCCCAAGCGATGGTATTAGCATCTAGCCAATGCGCTTTTTGACCGTCAATTTCGACAGGACGTTCTTCAATTGGTTCGTAGTAAAGCTCGCTGCTGCCGTGGAAGCCGAACAAACCTTTCGATTCACCTAGCTTAGTCAGCTCAACTTTTGAGTTTGCACTGCCGAATGCCTTCTCATCGCCTTTGTGTAGGATGAAGTTCATACAGTTGTGTGGGTCAGATGCGTCTGGGTTCACTTTCAGAACGTAGTAAGCACCGTAAGTGTCACTGATGCCGTCGAATGGGCGAGGTGACCCCCAGTCCGTACCGCCCTCTGGGAGCCCCATTTCTTCAAGATCGGTACTTGTACAGCCTTCGCCATTCCAAAGGTGTAGACCCCAACCTTCGTAATCGCTTGCTGATGATGCAGCTGCGACATCGCGTTTGTAATAGATGACAACTTCGTTCTCTCCCGCAGGGTGTAGACCAGAGCCAGGGTTCGTTGTGTCATCGCTTGTGCTATCACTGCCACAACCGCTGATGACTGCCACAGAAAGGAGCGGCAGTACGGTTTTAGCAATCGCTGATAATTTAAATGTTTTATTGTCCACGTTTACAAATCCATTGTTATTGAATTGATAATAGATTGGCAAAATGCCGAAAAGGAAATGTTCAACAAGATGCTAATACACTGAACTATCAGCAAAATGTGAGAGCAGGCAGTTAAGTTTTTTACAAGTAAAAATTTTCTGTCACACTAGATTTTGTTCACAAATTAAATAATAAAACGGTCTCATAGTGAGATATTCAGCACAGCCTAAAGATGTAAATTTTTATAGGAGGAGAAAGGGGGGATGATAGGGGCGGAGAATGTCTAAGCCCCAAAACTGTGACTCATTTCTATAAAATTAGGGGTGTTATTTTTTAATTAAAAATAAGTTGCGGTGATATCGAATAAAAATTCGCCATACTCGACCAGTAAACTTCAGATTTTACCTACATGGTCGTTATATAATAGAGCGGAGTACGCCAAAGATGGCGCAATTATACCCCGAGTTAGAATTTTGCAGATTTTCCCAAGCGCGGAAAGTCTCGGTGAGCACTGACCTAAAAAGAGGCGGTTTATGAGTAGTATGGGCATTGCTATTACAGCAACTGGCCTTTCACTCATCCTGATATTTGTTTGGATGATCTCGTTGTCGATGCGTAAGCAACGTCTAGAGGCAGAGAGGAAAGCGCGTGAAGTGGCGTATCGCAAGGCGATGCAAAAAGCGCGCGAACAAGAACGTAAAGAGCGTGAGTTTAAGGCGGAGACCGGTCATATTCCGACAATTCTCTATTTAGCGAAAGAATCAGAGCGAGACAATCTCAAGCGCGCTCTGTATTGGTACGACAAAGCTGCCAAACTGGATAACGTCACAGGTATGTATGGTGTGGTGCGTTTGGCTGAGCGAATGCGTGAAGATGTTATCTTAAGAGAGCAAGCGAATTTTTGGCGTACTGCGATTGCCGGTATGGAAGGTGATATCGACGCGAAATTTGCAACGGGTAAGGCACTTTTGTCTGGACGTGGTACCGAGAAGAATATTCCCAAAGGGCATCAACTCATCGAAATGGCAGCAGATGAGGGTTGTATTCCTGCCATGTTGTATATGGGGGAATGGCAGTTATCACCGGAGAATACGGCAGGGCGTAGTGCTGATGCTTTGTTCTGGTTTATGAAAGCTGCCGAGCAAGACAGTGCTGAAGGTAAAATCCAAGTGGGTTTGTGTTATCTAAGAGGCACTGGCACTGATAAAAGCATGGTGAAAGCGTGTTATTGGCTTGAAAGAGCGGCGGAGAGTGGCAGCGCAGAGGCAATGTTTCACGCGGGAGAAGCGTGGAAAGATACCGGTAAAACAGGCAATGCGATTGCTTATATTTGGCTGTTTTTATCCGCGAACATGGGCTATGAGCCAGCACGTGTCGTTCGTGATGAAGTCGCAAGCAACATCGGCGTGGATGTTGTAGTGGGGCTGCAATCTATCGCTAAACCGCTGCAGAGGAAGCTCGCATCTGGTTTCGTCAAAAAGCACTCTATCATTCGTGCGTTAAACAAGGTCTACAAACGTGAACCTTACTTCCCAGATCAAGATGAACTCAATGAGTTGCTGAGTGAAGAACATCATGAAGAAGAAAGTTTGCTTGATGGCGCACCAGAGCTGAACTTTGATGCTGAGGTTCCACCACAGCAAGAGTTTGCTTCTCCACCCAAGCAACCATCAAAAGAAGTGCTCGACTTTACTCAGAACTTCTTACAGCCACAGAATCTCAACAAGCCTCATTCGTGAGGCTTTTTTATTGCCCGTGTTATAAGAAATTCCACCAAGTGCATATACCCAAGCATCTCTTAGGTATAAAGAGGTGAGTGATCTTTATGCAATTTTTCAACAGAAATCCATCACTTAATCACCTATCGTTATATAAATCGACAAATAGAGGGAAATCCCCCCTTGTTGGAAATACACGAATTAAGCTCCAATCCAATATTATTGATTAGCCAATAAAATGGCTATGAAAATAATTTGTTAGCTTAATTTGTGTTGATCTATCTAGATTCATTACTTTAACTAATATTAGCTATTAAGTTTTATATTACTAAATCTTAATTTCTATTTTCGGTTTTCTATTATCTCTATTGATCTTTAACTTAATTGAGCGCAATATACCCAAAAATAAAATAGCGCACACTCTGCGTATAAATACAGTAAGAAGCAACCTGTTATTATCCTTTTCAACATAAAGGGGCAAACTCACGCTCTTTTTATGTCTATTAGAGATTTGTGTATGTTGAGAATCATTAGTGCAGATAAGTTCATCTCTTCAAGGTTTATCTTGGAATACAGCAAAGTGGAATTTGCATCTTTGTTGGGAGTTTCCGTTGCTAAGATAACCAATATAGAGAATGGCAAAACATCGATTCCTCCGGTGTATGATTATGCCATCAACCACTTGCTCAGTGAGCACCCGTTTAAAGACAGCGCTGTTGAGGCTCTAAGCTCGCATGAAACGCTGAACTTCGCCCGTCGTGTGGATGTAAACAGTAAGGTGCAGCGCTTGTCTTGTAAGCGCTGTGACAGTCGAAGGTTACATGTTATGGCTGGCATGAGTGGTCTGTACTTTGTGGAATGTATGGACTGTAAGCACACCATGTACTCGTCTGGAATCGCGGTGAAACGGTATCAATTGTGGTCGAATAATGGCGTGAGGCTCGATAGCCATTTGTTTGATTAAACTGGCTCTCGCTGCTATCAAAGTAAAACCACCAAAGTAAAACAATAAAGTAAAAAGCCATCAGCAGAAATGTTGATGGCTTTTTGTTATAGTTTATAAATTGTTAAATATAAGCATATTTATTGTGTTTATTCTTGCTATTAAATCAATCTAGTAAAATATAGAGTGATGAAAATCGCAAAATTTTATTTTCTTTTGATTCCTTTTTTAATAATAACTGGTGAGGTCACATAATTCTTCACCTAAATTCAATTTAAACCAGAATCTAATATCATTGGCTTATCGAAAGGAAAGTGATAAAGATCGCGAAATTTTATTTCGAGAAAATAAGAGTTTTAATTATGAACTAATAATCACGAAATTTGTTTTTTGAATTTTAAATATTAATTTCGTTTGTAATATCTGTGCTTGTCGTCTTTACAGAACAAATAAGAGATATTTCAAATGAAACGTTTAATTATCGGTGTTAGTAATTACATGCCAGAAGACTTCAGTTTATTATCTGAATCTTTGGATGAGCAATTTAACCGAACTTTAAAACCACTTGAGCACGTCGAATTAACTGACGTTGGCGCTGCAATTATTACTTCTGCAGATATTAAGGCTGGTCTACACAAAATTATTTCTGAAACGGGTTATGGCATTCCGGTTTTCTTGGTCACAGATGAAAACCCAGTTTCAGCAGAAGATTACGTATGGTTAACCGGCGTTATCGATTTGGAAAGACAGTCAATTGAATACTACGGTCGCCAAATCAATGAGGCTGTCACCAAATACGAATGTCGCCTACTTCCACCTTTCTTCAAACAATTGACTCACTACGTGGAAATGGGCAACTCTGCATTCGACTGTCCAGGACACCAAGGCGGCCAGTTCTTCAAAAAACACCCAGCAGGTAAACAGTTCTACGATTTCTTCGGTGAAAACCTATTCCGTAGTGACTTGTGTAACGCGGACGTTGATTTAGGTGACTTGCTGATCCACGAAGGTTCTGCTCACCAAGCTCAAGCACACGCAGCAAAAGTGTTCAACTCAGACAAAACCTACTTCGTACTTAACGGCACTTCGGCTTCAAACAAAGTGGTTTGTAACGCGTTAGTGACCGAAGGTGACTTGGTGATGTTTGACCGTAACAACCACAAATCAAACCACCACGGTGCATTGATCCAAGCGGGCGGTATGCCGGTTTACCTAGAAACGGCACGTAACCCTTGGGGTTTTATCGGTGGTATGGATGAGCACTGTTTTGATGAAGAATACATCCGTGCTCAAATTGCGAAAGTGTCACCAGAGCGTGCTCGTGATGAACGTCCATTCCGTCTTGCGATCATCCAATTAGGTACTTACGACGGTACCATCTACAACGCACGTTACGTGATGGATAAGATTGGTCATCTATGTGACTACATCCTATTCGACTCGGCATGGGTGGGCTACGAGCAGTTCATTCCTATGATGAAAGACTGTTCTCCACTGCTACTGGATCTGAAACCAGAAGATGCGGGTGTGATTGTGACTCAGTCTGTTCACAAGCAACAAGCAGGCTTCTCTCAAACCTCGCAAATCCACAAAAAAGACCACCATATCAAAGGTCAAGCTCGCTACTGTAACCACAAACGCTTCAACAACGCGTTTATGATGCACGCGTCAACTTCACCATTCTACGCGCTGTTCTCAGCATTGGATGTGAACGCGAAGATTCACGACGGTGAAGCGGGTCTGCGCCTATGGCGTGATGCGGTTAAGACGGGTATCGAAGCACGTAAAGAAATCCTGAAAAGCTGTGAGTTGATTCGTCCGTTCATTCCTGACCAAGTTGATGGTCAACCATGGGGCAGTTACGACACCGATCTTATCGCAACTAATAAGAAGTTCTTCATGTTCGAGCCAGACGCAAGCTGGCATAAATTTGAAGGCTACGGCGAAGGTCAGTACTTCGTTGACCCATGTAAATTGCTACTCACTACAGCAGGTATTGCTGAAGATGGTAGCTACGCAGACTTTGGTATTCCTGCAACGTTATTGGCTAACTTCCTACGTGAGAACGGCATCATCCCTGAGAAGTGTGACTTGAACTCTATCTTGTTCCTTCTCACTCCAGCAGAGGACATGGGTAAGATCCGTCATCTTGTGGCGCAAATTAACCGTTTCGAGAAATTCATTCGTGATGATGCGCCGCTAAACATCGTGCTTCCTCGCGTTTACGAAGCGAACAAAGAACGCTACCGCGGTTACACCATCCGTCAGCTATGTCAGGAAATGCATGACATGTACAAAGAGCTGAACGTGAAACAGCTACAAAAAGCGATGTTCCGTAGCGAATACTTCCCAACTATGGTGCACAAACCAGATGTGGCAACACGCAAATACTTCCGCGGCGAGTGTGATTACTTGCCTCTGAAAGAAGCGGTAGGTCGTGTCGCAGCAGAAGGTGCGCTTCCTTACCCTCCAGGCATTATCTGTGTGATCACGGGCGAAATCTGGACTCAACAAGTGGTCGATTACTTCTTATCTCTAGAAGAAGGCATCAACCGATTCCCAGGCTTCGCACCAGAGATTCAAGGTGTGTACCTAGAAGACGTCAATGGTCGCACCACCGCCCATTGCTACGCCCTTAAAGATTAATCTACCCCGTTCGCATCGTGACTTGGTTGTCGCGGTGCGAACCGTTTATTCGTGGAGAATAATTTATGAGTACTGAAACCAAAAAAATGTCGGTGGTGCAGCTAACCATTCTGACATTCATTAACATGGCTGGCTCGGGCATCATTATGCTGCCAAGTAAGCTGGCGCAAGTGGGCACGATTTCGATTCTATCTTGGCTGATTACTGCGGCGGGTTCATTGGCTCTTGCCTATGTATTTGCAAAGTGTGGTCGCTTTAGTAAACGTGACGGTGGTATGAACGGTTATGCGTCGTACGCGTTTGGTAAATCGGGTGCGTTTATGGCGGGTTGGACCTACGGCTTGTCGTTGTTGATCGCCAACATCGCGATTGCGATAACCTGTGTTGGCTACGGATCTGCGTTTTTTGAAGTGACCTTGTCGCCAGTAGAGACCTGTCTGTACACCATCGCTATCCTTTGGATTTGTACCTTCGCTAACTTTGGTGGTGCGAAGATTACTGGTCAAATCGGCTCGTTTACGGTCTGGGGCGTTATCCTTCCTGTATGTTCTTTGGGTATCGTTGGTTGGTTCTACTTTAGCCCAACCATGTACGTAGAAGCGTGGAACCCACACCACCTACCATTTGGTGAAGCGGTAAGTGCGTCGATCGCGATGACACTTTGGGCATTCCTAGGTCTTGAATCGGCTTGTGCGAACTCAGAAGCGGTAGAAAACCCAGAGAAGAACGTACCAATCGCAGTATTGGGCGGTACGCTGATTGCGGCGGTGGTTTACATTGTTTCAACCAACATCTGTTCTGGTATCGTAGCGAACTCTGAGCTTGCTGCATCTACAGCGCCATTCTCAACAGTATGGACAGTGATGCTAGGTTCTACCGCTGGTAAAGTGGTTGCAGGCATGGCAGTTCTTGCTTGTGCAGGTTCACTACTGGGTTGGCAGTTCACTATCGCGTCAGTATTCAAATCATCTTCAGATGCAGGCTTCTTCCCGAAACTGTTCTCACAAGTTGATAAACGCGGTACACCAATCAAAGGCATGGTGGCTATCACGGTTATCCAATCGGTGCTTTCTTTAATGACTATCTCGCCAACATTGAACGAGCAATTTGAAGCACTGGTTAACCTAGCGGTAGTGACAAACGTTATTCCTTATATCCTATGTATGGGTGCAATCTTCATCATGCAGCAAGTGGCGCACGTGCCTGAGCGCGAGATGAAGACAACGAACATCATCGCTCTGATTGGTTCTCTGTACAGCTTCTATGCGTTGTACGGTTCTGGCTACGAAGCCATGATGTGGGGCTCTATCGTTACCTTCCTAGGTTGGAGTGCGTACGGTCTGATCGCTTCTAAACACGAACCTCTCGTGAACTAAGTTTTTTCAATCGAGCCTTCCCATACGCGGTGTGGAGGGCTCTTTTGCTTTTATCCATAACCTTTTGATTTGAAACACTAGGTAAGTTGAGGACACAACACCACTCGTAACGTGAAAACTCATTTTCGACAATTGGGGGACGAAAGATGATTAGCCAACCTGTTAAAATCGGTGACGATACCGTCGTAGTCATTCCAAGCGTGATCCTGACTGAGCTCGGGATAAGGGAAGGGGACACCCTCGAAATTGCGCTCAATAAAGACAAAATGGAAATTAAGAAAATGGTACTGAAAACCAGCTCTCCAAACGATTCCAGCGAAGAAGGCTAGAATTGAGTTAGAGAATCTTGGTTTGTCGGATACACTACTGGTTTCGCAAATCTGGCGCTCGCCGCTGTCTTTGAACTATTGATAACAACAAGAAGAGGTCTGGTACTATGCAAGGTATCCTCTCTATACAATCTCATGTTTCTTTTGGTCACGCTGGTAACAGCAGTGCCGTTTTCCCAATGCAACGCATGGGCTTTGAAGTGTGGCCTATTCACACGGTTCAATTCTCTAACCACACCCAGTACCAAGAAGGTTGGACGGGGCGTGCGTTCTCGGCTGATGACATCAGCGAACTGGTTCGTGGTCTTGGCAACATTGGTGCGCTAGAAAAGTGCCAAGCGGTTCTGACTGGCTATCAAGGCAGTGCTGAGCAATGTCTGGCAGTTGAAGAAACCGTCTCCAAAGTAAAACAAGCAAACCCAGACGCACTTTATGTGTGTGACCCAGTGATGGGCGCGCCAGATAAAGGCTGTATTGTGGCGCCGGGTATTGCAGAAAACTTGTTAAACCGTCTGATGCCAATGGCAGATGTGATCGTGCCTAACCAGTTCGAGTTAAGCCAATTTGCAGAGATGGAAATTCATACGCTGGATGATGCGATCAACGCTTGTCAGCGTGCACTAGCAAAAGGTCCTAAAGTGGTGTTGGTGAAACACCTTTACTGTTTGTCTGACGATAGCTTCAATATGTTACTTGCGACGCAAGAAGGCACTTATTTAGCGAAGCGCCCTCATTTTGAATTTGCTAAAGCCCCCGTCGGTGCAGGTGATTTGATCTCGGCGATTTTTACCGCTGGCTTGCTGAAAGGTTGGACGCCAAAACAAGCCTTCCAACACTGCCACGACGCGTGTTACGGCGTACTTAATGCGACTTACCAAGCGGGCGAATGGGAACTGCAAACCATCGCAGCACAACAAGAGTTCGTTGAGCCGAGCAAGCACTTCCCATTGGAAGAAGTGACATTAAGTTAAGTCTTATCATTGGTAGGAAAGAGGGAGCACAGTGCTCCCTTTTTTGATCTTCATTAACAGCCAGTGGTGTCAATTCTAAAGCTGTGTCCATCAACGCCTTTGCTGTCCATTCGATAGTAGGCGTAACACTGATTTGCCATCAGTGCCTCTGGTGATTCGTCACTACCGTAACCGACAATTGAATAACGATTGTTTTCGATAAAGACCAAGTCTGCTTGTTTCATCTCATCAGTGATGGTCAGATTGTCGAAAAATCCAACTTGCTCACCACACTCACTCTGAGTCTCTGGATAACCGTTGTAGAAATCTTGATAGCCAAGAGCTGTCAGGACGCACTGGTTTGCGCCTCGGTCCTGCTTAAACGCTTTTGCATTGTTGTGTAGGAGCGAGACGTAATACTGCATGTCAGCGAACAGAACTTGGATTGCAGCACTGCGGGCAGCAGAAGTACGTTGGTTAGAATAATGGACTGTGGCTACGGTTAACCCTCCGAGTACCACGGCGGTCAACAGCCACTCTTTTGCTGAGAATCCAGACAACAATCTCATTGGTTTTTACCCTATGTACAACTCAACCATATGCGTAACTGAGCGGGATTCTACGCATCGATTTTCGAAAATTTAAGGGCAAATAGCGTGTTTCAGAAAAACCTGACAGAAACTTGAAGTACGATCAAAGTATGAAAAGAGGAGCATAGTGCTCCTCTTGATTTTTGGATTAGTTTGGTGTCGGCATGGGAATAAGGCTAGGTGATACAATCAGTTGGGCTTCTGTCGCCGTTTGTACCTCTTCAACGGAAAACTCCGGTGCGAGTTCGGTTAACATCATGCCTTTATTGGTGATTTCGAACACGCCCATTTCAGTGACAATCAAATCTACCTGACCCACAGCGGTCAGCGGTAAAGTGCAATGCTTAAGCAGTTTTGGATTGCCTTTCACCGTGTGTTCCATGGCGACAATAACTTTCTTTGCGCCGACCACAAGATCCATTGCGCCGCCCATTCCAGGCACCATTTTGCCCGGAATGATCCAGTTGGCAAGATTGCCACGTTCATCCACTTGCAGTGCTCCGAGCACGGTTGAATCCACGTGACCACCGCGAATGATGGCAAAAGAGTCCGCGCTATTAAAGTAGCAAGAGCCTGCTATGGCGGTGATGTTTTGTCCGCCGGCATTGACCAGATCAGGGTCGATTTCTGCCTCAGATGCCAGCTTATCAATGCCAATTAAGCCATTTTCAGCTTGCAGTAATAGCTCGACGTCTTTGTCTACTTCATTGGCAACCAACGTTGGTAGACCGATTCCTAGGTTAACGATGTCGCCATCTCTCATCTCTTGAGCAACGCGCCATGCAATGCGGCGGCGAACGACTTCTTTATCTAATTGTGCAGTCATTAGTTGTCCTCCACTAAGATGTAATCGACGTACAAACTTGGGGTATGCACGGCTTCAGGCTCAATATCGCCCAATTCCACAATCTGCTCTGGTTCCACCACCACGATTTCCGCCGCAGTTGCCATTAAAGGATTAAAGTTCTGAGTGGTTTTGCTATAGAAAACGTTGCCACGACGGTCAACTTTAGATCCACGAATCAGTGCTAAATCGGCCTTCAGTGGCATTTCCAAGAGATATTGTTTGCCGTCAACTTCAATCACGCGTTTGTTCTCTGCGACGATGGTGCCAAGTCCTGTTGGTGTTAGTACGCCACCCAAACCTGCGCCAGCACTGCGAATGCGCTCTGCCAATGTACCTTGAGGAACAAGCTCCACTTCAAGTGTGCCTTCATTCATTTGTTTGCCCGTTTCGGGGTTAGTGCCGATGTGCGAGGCATACAGTTTCTTCACGCGTTTTTCCGCGATAAGTCGACTAGAACCTCGACCCGGTGAGCCTGTATCGGTGCTGATTAAGGTAATGTTTTTGATGTCTTTTTTGATCAACAAATCAATTAAACGTTCTGGTGCGCCTGTTGCCATAAAGCCGCCAATCATAATGGTCATGCCGTCGTGCAATAGGCTTTCAACTTGCTCTGTAGTGGCTGCTTTTTTCATGTTTTTCGTGTTCATGAGAGGCTCCTTCTAACAACGTTTCAAAATTAACGCCGTGCCCATGCCACCGCCGATGCACAGTGATGCCAAACCGTAATCACGGCGAGTGCGCTGCAGTTGATAAACCAAGGTGGTCACAATGCGGTTACCTGATGCGCCGATTGGGTGACCAAGTGCAATGGCACCGCCACTTAAGTTACTGCGTTCTAGCAGCCAAGCTTCATCGATATTGTGTTGCTCGGTAAGGGAACGAACCACGCCAAGTGCTTGCGCAGCAAAGGCTTCGTTAAGCTCAAAAACGTCGATATCTTCAATCGCCATTTCGGCTTTGGCTAAGGTATTGGCAATCGCAGACACCGGACCTAAGCCCATCACCTCTGGGGCGATAGCACCTTGTCCGTATTCGATGAGTTCAGCTATCGGCTTGAGGTTATGGCGTTTTACGGCACTTTCTGAAGCGAGCAAAATTGCGGATGCACCATCATTAATACCGGATGCATTGCCTGCGGTAACACTGCCTTCTTTATCGAATGCAGGACGCAGTGCTTGTAGACCTTCAAAGGTGCTGTCGGCTTTCGGATATTCATCGTTCTTTACTTCGAATTGGCGCTTGCGATCCACTATCGTAATTGGCGCAATTTCTGCTTCAAAATGACCATTTTCTATCGCGCTGATCGCTTTATGTTGGCTTTGTAAGGCAAAGGCATCTTGGTCTTCTCGGCTGATTTGGAATTGCTTGGCGATGTTTTCTGCCGTAACACCCATGTGGTAATTGTGGAAGGCATCTGTCAAACCATCTTTGATGATGCTGTCTTCTTGGAGTTGATGACCCATGCGATAACCGCGACGAATCTGACCGGAAGAGATGTATGGTGCGTTGGACATACTCTCCATACCACAAGTAAGCACTAGTTCTGCGTCGCCCGCTCGAATATGGCTTGCACCGTCCATGATGACTTTCATCCCACTGCCACAAATCATATTGAGTGTGTAAGCCGGAACGGATTCTGGAATGCCTGCCTTCATTGCGGCTTGGCGACCCGGTCCCATGCCTACGCCTCCAGTAAGTACGTTGCCAACAATCACTTCATCGATTTGTTCTGGGGCAATGTCCACTTGCTCCAAGGCTGCCTTGATGGCATGAGCGCCCAGTTCAACACTAGACAATGACGCTAATGAGCCATTAAAGCTGCCAATTGGGGTGCGCTTTGCCGCCACAATAAAGATTCGTTCCATACCGCTGTTTACTCCGTAATCGTTCTGTCATAACCAGTGTAGGGAGTGCGACGTGGTCGCGATATAGCCAGGAATTCAAAGCCGCTTTGCGAAAATGCAAAGTACAAACGAGGCGCAAATCACGAACTTTTACCCCTACCAATCTTAAGGTGAAAAGAAATCAACTTAGGAGAAAAACACATGCTTGATCGTATTGCTTGCGCCCCATGTTGCTGGGGAGTGGAAGAGGCATCTCATGCGACCAATCCAAGCTGGGGAAAGGTGTTAATGGATGCAAGTGACAGTGGCTTTCGTGGTATTGAATTGGGACCGGATGGTTTCTTCCCTGAAGATCCTGAACTGGTGAAAAGTGCGTTTCGTGTACGTGGACTGCAGGTGTGCGCTGGCAAGGTACAAGTGCCATTTTGCGACTCTGCAAACATGTCTGCCATTTTGGAAGAAGTCGACACCGTCTGTCAGCGTTTAGATTCGCTGGGCGTAAAGAATTTACTGATCATGGAAGGCATTCATACGGAACGTTATGGCTATATCGGACAAAGCGTCACTGCACCGCGTCTGAATATGGAAAATAAACGGACCATGATTGTTAACCTTGAGCGAATTATTCGCGTGGCAAGCCAATATGGTTTGCGCTGTTTGCTTCATCCGGGCATTGGCGGCTACATCAGTTATAAAGATGAGATCGATTTTGTCATGAGTCAGATTCCCGGGACCAAACTGGGATTATGCATCGATATTGGGCATGTGTTTTTAGATGGGATGGACCCGCTAGGGATCATTCGTCAGTACGGATCACGCATCGAGCATATTCATGTTAAAGATATCTCGACGGACAAATTGAGACTAGCTATCCGTGATAAGTTGGAGTGGGTTGACGCCTATAGTAAAGGATTGATCACTCCCTTAGGGGATGGCGATGTCAAGCTGCAACAAGTGATGAGTGCACTTAAAGCGGTCGACTATCAAGGTTGGATCGTGGTCGAGCATGAGCACGGCACCGCAGACGTGAGTCAGGTTTCGCGTGATTTAAAACGCAGTCGCGATTATCTCGCTCAGATTGTGGCGTGATTCGAAACTAGATGATGAAAAGGCAGTAATGATGCTCAGCGATCCTTGGTTCTATCTTTTGGCGATTCCTGCGGTGCTAATTTATGGCATTGGTAAAGGTGGGCTCGGTGGAGCGCTGGGCATTTTGGCTGTTCCTATGATGGCGCTGGTGGTGCCGCCAACACAAGCGGCGACGATTTTATTGCCGATTCTATTGGTGATGGACGCATTTGCGGTGCGTCATCATTATCGAAATGCCGATGTTCGAGTACTCAAAACTATGTTGCCGGGGGCTTTGCTTGGCGTGGTATTAGCGGGGTTATTTTTGAGTATCACCCCAGAGTCGGGGTTGAAGATCACCGTTGGCGTGTTGTCTTTGCTGTTCTGTTTTCAGTATTGGCTAAATGGTGAAACTCCATCTCAATCAGGGAAGTTAGGCGCTTGGATTTGGAGTACTCTGAGCGGTTTTTCCAGTACCGCAATTCATGCTGGTGGCGGTCCAGCGAGTATCTATTTACTGCCGTTGAAACTGCCTAAAATCAACTTAATAGCGACCATGGCACTGTTGTTCGGCATAGTGAATGTAGCGAAACTCGTACCTTACATTTGGCTTGGCGAGTTTGATTCGACCAACTTAATGACTGCGTTGGTGTTGATTCCACTCGCGCCTGTTGGCGTTAAGATGGGCGTGTATCTTTTGCATCGCGTCAGTCAGGAAAAAATTTATCAGCTCTGTTACTTGTTCTTGTTTCTTTCAGGCGCCAAGCTGACTTTCGATGGCGTGAGCACTTTATTGTTTTAACTCCAATCCGACTCAACAAGGTTTTTCCAATAAGAACTCTTTGAACTTTATTGCCACTGGAGATGCAGTTTTGGGTGAATGGTAATACAGATTCAAACTCCAAATACTGGTCTCATACTCTTCCAATAGTGGTACCAACTCGCCTTTCTCGACTGCTTTTTCGGTGACGAACTGCGGCAAGTAGGCGACACCAGCTCCTTTTAAGGAGCCACTTAATAATAGGTCGCTGTCGTTCACCTCGATTGTTTTTGGCACTTTGAGTACCATGTTTTCCACACCTTGGCGGAAGATCCAATCATTGCTGCCCGTCAGTGTGGTTGCAATTAAGCAAGCGTGGTCTCGTAGTGCTTCTGGGTGCGTGGGCAAGCCATACTTTTCTAGGTATTGCGGCGAAGCCACGACGATAAACGGGCACTGCATCAGCTCGCGTTTCACCAATAATAAATCTTTTTCACGGTAGCCTTGGAAGCTGGCATTGGCACTGATCATTAGGTCACAAGTACTGGCGTGATCCAATGCCCAAGGAGTGACGTTGATGTTGAAGGTCACCTTTGGGTTGAGTTTGGAATACTCGGCGATTTTATCCATCAGATAGTGATTGGCATAGACGGGCGTGCACGCGATGTTGATGTGACCTTTTTCGCTGTCTTGGAAGTCTTCTAACTTGCGACTGATGCGCTCTGCGCTATCGACCAAAGGAGAAAACTCTTCGTATAAGGTTTGCCCCGCTTGAGTGGCTTCCAATAACCGATTCGAGCGGCGACATAAGGTCGTACCGAAGTGTTGCTCCAGTTCTTGCAGCCAACGGCTTCCTGCGGAGACCGAAATGTTGAATTTTCGTGCTGCGGAGGAGATAGACCCAGAGCGGATCACATAGACAAAGAACGCCATTTTATCGAGCATGAGTTTTGCCTCCAAAGCAAAAAGGGAACAAGTGCGATCACCTGTTCCCTTTGTAAAACATTAAGTTATCTTATGCACGTGCTTCAGTCGCACTTCCAGATACTTTTTTACCCAGTTTTTTCGCCATCGCTTCTTCCATTTTCTCTAAGCTGACGCCTTTCGTTTCAGGCACATACTTAACAACGATGACCATACAGATGAGTGACAAGACGCCGAATAACCAGAAGCTAAATGCGCCATTGAATTGCTCTTTTAAGTAAGGGTTTTCGTTTAGCATTGGGAAAGATTGCGTCACGATGAAGCCTGTAAACCATTGTGCGCCGACGGCGATGGCCATGGCACGAGAGCGAATGCTGTTCGGGAATATTTCTGAAATCATTGTCCAACATGCACAACCCCATGATGTCGCGTAAGACACTACGTACAAACACAATGCGAACAGTGCTGCGTAGCCTTCGGTTTGTTGGTAAAGCACATAGCCGACCACGAACATACCAAATGCACAACCAAAGGTGCCGTATTTCATTAATGGTAGACGACCTACTTTATCAATCAGGTACATACCAAGTGCGTTACCACCGATAAAGACGATGCCGACAAAGGTAGTTTGGAACAGCGCGTTTTCTGTTGAGCCTGTGATCGGTTTTAAGATCTCAGGTGTGTAGTACATGATCACGTTGATGCCCGTTAACTGTTGAGCCGCCGCAACGAACGTACCAATCACTAAGATGGCGAACAATAATGGCGAACGCAGGCTGACTTTATTCTTCTTCGCACCGACGGTTTCTTTTAACGACTCTTGGATCTCTTTGATCAAACGATCTGCGTGTTTCGGGTTTGAGATACGAGATAACGTCTCTTTGGCATCGTCTACTTTGCCTTTCAAAACCAGCCAACGTGGTGATTCTGGGATGAGGAACAACAACATTGCGAAAAGCGCGGCAGGAATCACTTCAGAGCCAAGCATCCAGCGCCAGCCCATATCCACTAACCAAGCCTCTGACATGCCTTTTGCGATGAGGTAGTTGACGTAAAACACACCCGTTTGACCGATAACTGCCGATTGCTGGAACATGCTCACCGCACGACCTCGGAAGTCTTTTGGTGCGACTTCTGACATATACATTGGTGATACCACACAAGCCAAACCTACAGCTACGCCACCGACGATACGTAGAACCACATAGAAAGAGAAGGTTTGAGCGAGTGCAGAGCCAATGGCGGATATGATGAAGAGAATGGCGGCGATGAAGAGGGTGTTGCGTCGTCCGTATTTTAGGGCTGCCCAGCCTGCGCTGACCGCACCGATGATACTACCTAATACTACGCTGGATACGGCCCAGCCAGTTTGAGCTGGTGACAATCCGAAGTAATCACGGATTGGACCAATTGCGCCAGAGATAACAGCAGTGTCGTAACCTAATAAGATGCCTCCGAGCGCAGCGATACAACAAATCCTAACGATGTAGGCGATATTGTGCTTTCGAGCTTCGGCCTTGGATGTAGCTTCCATTGTTTTTTCCTTTATTAGATCCCCAAGCTTTCCTTTAACCATCGAATAAGATCAAGTTGGGTAGCGGCCAATACTCTGTTTTGTAGGGTACGAGTATTGGGTATCTATATTGCCGACTTTTAATGTTTATTAGATGTATGAAAATTATTTTTCATTTGTCGGTTGCATTTATCATATTTACTCTTTTGTTATTCGACTAGGTGTCTGTTCGTTTTTTATCCTAAAGTGTTACCCAAATCAAAAAATGAAAAACATTTTTCATTTTTAAATGTCAGTATAAATCATTGAAAATAAAGAGTTTAAATAAAATGAGATCTGGCGCAAGTTTGCTTGTAGGGCTTGCTGTGATTGGCTTTTTTCATGATTTAACAATTTGATGACATCGATTTCATGTTGTGAAAAATATTTTTCATTTAAAGTTTTTTTCGCTAATGTGATTTCCAGTGAAACGAAATCGGTGAAAGAGAAGCATCTATAAAAACCACGCTTTTACTTCACGACATTTATTAAATAACGGAAACATTGTCGGAGAATAAAAATGAGCAACGTGCAATATGGAATTAGCCCACTGACTTGGACAAATGATGACATGCCAGAACTGGGCGGCGACATCCCATTGGAAACGTGTCTAAGTGAAATGGCGGAAGCTGGTTTCACTGGAACAGAGTTAGGTACCAAGTACCCACGTGAGCCAGAAGTCCTAATCCCTCTACTAGAAAAGCATGGCTTAGTACTCGCTTCTGGCTGGTACAGCGGCAATCTCATGAAGCTGACTGCAGAAGAAGAAATTGCAGCGATGCAAGAGCACATCAAACTGCTTAAAGCGGCAGGCTGTAAAGCTATGGTGTTTGGCGAAGTGAGCAACACGGTTCATGGAGACATCAACACGCCGCTTTCTCAGCGTGTGATCCTGACGATGGACGAGTGGAAAACCTACTGTGCGAAGTTAACTCAAGTTGCTGAATACCTGCTAAACGAGCACGACATTAAACTCTCTTTCCACCATCACGTTGGCACCATCTGTGAAACCGAAGATGACATCAACATCATGATGGAATTCACCGGCGAAGCCGTTTACCTAACTCTAGATACGGGTCACATCACTTACGGTGGTGGTAACCCAGTGACCATGATTAAGCGTTGGGGTCATCGTATTGGTCACATGCACTTTAAAGACCTTCGTCTAGAAGTAATGAAAGCTGCACGTGATGCAGACAAATCATTCCTAAATGCAGTGCTTGATGGCGTATTCACTGTTCCTGGTACAGGTGACGTGGATTACGACGACGTATTCGCAGCATTGAAAGAGCGCAACTACCAAGGCTGGTTGCTGGTTGAAGCAGAACAAGACCCAGCGAAAGCGCACCCATTGACGTACGCGAAAACGGCTTACGAGAACATCACAGGCTACGCGAAGAAATACGGTCTATAAGAGCACAAGTAAGGAAGGGGAGATTCGTCTCCCCTGTATCAAGCCGTGGAGACAACGCGGCTACAAAAATGATTGATACTACCGGGGAAGACAATGAAAACTGTACGCCTAACTGTTGCAGAAGCGCTAGCTCAGTACCTAGCCGCACAAATGATTGAAATTGATGGTAAAAAAGAACAGCTGTTTGGTGCGGCATTTGCCATCTTTGGTCACGGTAACGTGACGTGTTTTGGCCAACAGCTAAAAAATATCGAAGACAAAATTCCGACTTGGCGTGGTCAAAATGAGCAGTCGATGGCAACAGCGGCAATCGCGTATGCCAAAGCGAACTTACGTCGTCGTATCGGTATCGCGACCAGTTCAATTGGTCCGGGTGCAACCAATATGGTTACCGCAGCAGGTATCGCACACACAAACCGTTTACCAGTGCTTTTGATTTCTGGTGATGCTTACGTCAGTCGTCTGCCAGATCCTGTGCTTCAACAGCCAGAGAATTTCTACGATCCTTCGATCACTTGTAACGATGCGTTCAAACCGCTAACACGTTACTGGGATCGCATTATCTCGCCAACGCAATTGATGCACTCATTGCCTCAGGCTATTGACACCATGCTTGACCCAGAAACCTGTGGTCCAGCGTTTATCGGCTTACCACAAGATATTCAGGGCGTAGCTTACGATTTCCCTGAAGTCTTCTTCCAAGAAAAAGTACACCGCATTCGTCGTCCAGAGCCAGAAGTGGCAGATCTAGAGGATGCAAAAGCGGCGCTGCTTAGCGCGAAACAACCTTTGGTTATCTCTGGCGGTGGCGTGCATTACTCACTAGCAACGGACGAGTTGGCTGCCTTTGCGAAAAAACACAACATCCCTGTGGTTGAGACCATTGCTGGTCGCGCCACGATGCTGCAAGACAATCCTCTAAACGCAGGTCCAATCGGCGTGACAGGTTCAGACTCTGCAAACTACATGGCAGCGCATGCGGATGTGGTGTTGGCTGTGGGTACTCGCTTACAAGACTTCACGACAGGCTCTTGGTCGGTGTTCAAGAACCCAGATATGAAGCTAGTTACCATCAATACTGCACGTTTTGATGCCATTAAACATCGTGCTATTCCAGTTAAAGCAGACGCAAAACGTGGCTTAGTTGAGCTGTCTAACCTACTGGGCGATTTCCGTAGTAGTGACGAGTGGGCGGCAACGGCGAAAGCGCAAGCGGATGAATGGAAAGCCGTGGTGCATCGTCGTACTCATCCTCAACCAGGCGACCTACTCGACGGTACGTCTTCTTATGCAGAAGTGATTGGCAAGCTCAACAAATCTATGCAGCCGGGCGACACGGTACTTACGGCAGCGGGTGGCTTACCAGCAGAGCTCGCGATGAACTGGCAGAACTACCAAATTGGTAAGTTCGACATTGAATTTGGCTTCTCTTGCATGGGTTATGAAATCGCAGGTGGCTGGGGCGCTAAAGTCGCGAACCCAGATAACGATGTGGTTGTGCTCGTCGGTGATGGCTCTTACCTGATTCAAAACTCAGACATCTACTCGTCAGTTCTGACGGGTCACAAGATGATTGTCGTGGTATGCGATAACGGTGGTTTCGCGGTGATCAACAAGCTGCAAAACAATACGGGTAACGAGTCGTTCAATAACCTATTGGAAGACTGTCGCCGTCCTGATGGCGAGGTAGCTCGCGTGGACTTTGCTAAGCATGCCGAAGCGCAAGGCGCAATCAGCGAGAAGCTGACCTCAATCGACCAGTTTGATGAAGCATTCCAACGCGCTAAAGAAGCCGACCGTACTTACGTGATTGTGGTCGACATCGACCCAGTATCACCAATGGCTTGGTCTAAGTGTGATTGCTGGTGGGAGGTGGGACTTCCTCAAGTGACACGCAATGACGACACCGCAGAGAAAGTGGCTGCATGGGAAGAAGGCAGAGCAGCACAACGCGCCGGCGTTTAAGCCCAAACCGATTTATGTATCAAAACATCCAGCTTTAAAACAGATTTCAACAATTCGATTTATAGGCTCTTGAGCAAGAGCCTATCAAGGAGTCAAACATGTTTAATGAAGAACGTCATTTTGAGCAACCAATCCGTTGGGCAATGGTCGGCGGTGGTCGTGGCAGTCAGATCGGTTATTCGCACCGTAATGCGGCGCAGCGCGATGGTTTGTTTAAATTGGTCGCTGGTGCATTCGATTTGGACGCGGATCGTTGTCGTGATTTTGGTGAGAACTTAGGTCTCGATGGCGACCGTTGCTACGCAAATTACAAAGAGATGTTTGAGAAGGAAGCGCAACGCGAAGATGGCATTCAAGCTGTTTCGGTAGCAACACCAAACTCAACTCACTACGAAATTTGTAAAGCAGCACTCGAAGCTAACTTGCACGTGGTGTGTGAAAAACCAATCACCTTCACGACGGAAGAAGCAGAAGAGCTCAAACAGATCGCAGCAGAGCGCAACCGCGTGATTGGCGTGATGTACGGTTACAGCGGTTTCCCAATGGTTCAGCAAGCGCGTGAAATGGTGAAGCGTGGTGATCTGGGTGAGATTCGTGTGGTGAACATGCAGTTTGCTCACGGCTTCCACAACGAAGAATACGAGAAAAACGATCCAGGTTTGAAATGGCGCGTCAGCCCAGAAGTCTCGGGTCCAACTTATGTTCTGGGTGATGTGGGTACGCACGCTTTCTACCTGTGTGAAGTGATGACGGGTCTTGAAATCGACCGTCTGTCTTGCATGCGTCAAAGCTTCATCAAGTCACGTGCTCCGCTCGAAGATAACGCTCACATCATGATGCAATTCAAAGATGGCGCAGTCGGTACGCTTTGGGCGTCGGCAGTGAATGCAGGTTCGATGCACCAACAAAAAATCCGCATCGTCGGTTCGAAAGCGTCCATCGAATGGTGGGATGAGCAACCAAACCAACTTCGTTTTGAAGTGCAAGGCGAAGCACCACGCATTCTAGAGCGTGGCATGGGCTACCTATACCAAGATGCACCGGGTGTGGCTTCTAACCGTGTTGGTGGTGGTCATGCAGAAGGTTACTTCGAGTCATGGGCGAACTTGTACCACCGTTTCGCGTTGGCATTCGATGCGGCTGACCGTGATGACCAGCAAGCGCTGTCTGAAATTTGGTTCCCAGGTATCGATGCAGGTATCGAAGGCGTGCGCTTATGCGAGAAGTGTGTGGAATCGGCAGACCAGAACGCCGCTTGGGTTGAATACAAATAATAGGAACAGACGATGACAAACATTGCACTTGAAACAAATCGACCATTGGATGCCATCGTTTTAGGACGTGCGGGCGTAGATCTCTACGCTCGCGAAGCTAAAACCGACATGGCGGATATCTCTGGCTTCAACAAATTCGTTGGTGGCTCAGCCGCGAACATTGCGGTGGGCATTGCCAAGTTAGGCGGTAAGGTCGGCTTTATTGGCTGCGTGGCTGACGATGCATTCGGTGGTTACGTTAAAGGTTACATGACGGAGCAAGGCATCAACCTTGATGGTATGAGAACCGATGGTTCTGGTTCGCGCACCTCGGTGGCATTCACAGAGATGAAGCCAAAAGATTGCACCGTGCTTATCTATCGTAACAACGCATCGGATTTGACCATCAAGCCAGAAGAGATTGATCCCGCTTACATCGCTAGCTCAAAAGTTTTGGTTGTCACGGGAACGGCATTGTCGGAAAGCCCAAGCCGTGAAGCCACTTTGATTGCGATGCAGCACGCGCGCCGCAGCAATACCTTAGTGGTGCTGGATGTTGATTACCGCCCTTACTCTTGGCGCACGGATACCGATGCTTCGATTTACTACGGCATTGCCGCGGGTCTTTCAGACATCGTGATCGGTAACCGTGAAGAGTTCGACATGATGGAAACCGTCATTGCTCCGGGCAACACCGATGATGACCAAACGGCGGCTCGCTTCCTAACGGAGAACACCCAAGTCGTGGTGGTGAAAGCCGGTGAGCATGGTTCGAAAGTGTATGACCGTACGGGTCATAAGTTCGAGCAAGGCATTTTCCGAGTCGAAGCCAATAAGCCATTTGGCTCTGGTGACTCATTCGCTGGCGGTCTGATTTGGACGCTAGTTACTGGTGGTTCGTTAGAAGAGGGCGTACGCAACGGCACGGCAGCAGCGGCGATTAATGTCAGCGGTCACAGCTGCACAGAAGCCATGCCAACTAAGGAACAACTATTCGATTTTATTGAGACGCGAAGTTAAGCACGGTTTGGTGCTTTCGGGCACCACATTGCTGCGCGTTTGGTCTCCCGGGCCGGTATGTCACTTTGAGGGTAACCAAACAGTGCGCGTACACACCATCGTGGCCCGGCTTTTTTGTTAAGCCACTTTCAGAAGGATAGGGCAGCCTCGTTTCACTACGAGCTGTGAGGAGAAAAGAAAAATGGGAAAACACATTCCACCATTTGATAACAAGAATGAACCAATTATTGGTGCGAACGACGAAGTAACGCCGCTATGTTACTTCAACCAAGTGTTCTTGGATCAGAACGAAACCTTTGACCATGTTATCGAAGGGTATGAGTCTGTCATCGTATTGGCTGGCGGTACTTGCAGCATCACTGTGACGAAAGACGGTGAAAGTGAAACGTTCGACAACATTGGTAAACGTAAATCAGTTTGGGACGGCAACCCAGAAGCGGTTTACGTACCACTTGGCTACCGCGCGACCATCCAATGTGTGAGCGACAAGGCTGACGTTATGATTGCGGGTGGTAAGTTTGAAGCGTCACTGGAGCCTTTCTGTGTTCGCGAAGAGAACGTAGACATGGTTCAGTACGGTTCAGATGAGACTAAAACTCACCGCAAAATCAAACACGTGCTGGGTCAATCCAACGCAGACAAACGTGGTCGCTTATTGGTGAGTGAGCTATTCACCGTTGGTGCAGGTGGTTGGTCTGGCTTTCCACCACACAAGCACGATGAAGATCGTGTTAAGCCTGATGGCAGCAAAGAAACCCTTTATGAAGAAGTGTACCAATTCCGCTTTAACCCAGATTTCGGCTTTGGTGCGCAGTTCCTATACGAGCATGAAGACGACTTTGGTCCGGTTTACCATGTGCGCACTGGCTCTGTGATCGCCATCGACAAAGGTTATCACCCAAGTGTGGCGGCGCCGGGTTATGAAATGTATTACTTCACCATCATCGTTGGCAAAACAGAGAAATCTTTGATTCAGCATTTTGATCCGCACCACGAATACCAAGTGGAGACGATCCCTGGCATCAAAGACATGATCGCGAAATTTAAGTAGGGGAATCATCATGTTGGTAAATTTGAATGACCTATTGCCGGAGGCTGCGGCGTCTAACTACGCTGTCCCTTGCTTTAATGTGTTCGGCTTTGAAGATGCACGTGCTGTTGTTGAAGCAGCAGAGCAAGTGAACAAACCTGTAATTCTGGCGTGTAATAAAGACGTTGTGGACTTTTATGGCGTCGAAACCGCTGCGGCGATGTTCCTAAATCTAGCGCATAAGAGCACGGTGCCTGTCGTGCTTCACCTTGACCACACTTACGAAGAAGACATCGTCTTTCGCGCGCTTAAAGCTGGGTTTAGTTCTGTGATGTTTGATGGTTCGCAACTGACGTTGGACGAGAACATTGCTCGCACTAAGAAAGTCGTTGAAGTGGCGCATGCTCTAGGAGCATCGGTAGAGGGGGAAATTGGTTCGGTGCCTTACGAAGAAGGTCGCGACCACATAAAATCTATCTACACAGAACCGGAAGATGCGGCGCGCTTTGCAGAAGAGAGTGGCGTAGATTGTGTCGCAATTTCCGTCGGTAATGTTCACCGCTTAACCGAGCCGACTTGTACTATCGATTTTGGTCGCCTAGACCGTATCGCAAATGCTGTGGCTGTGCCGTTGGTGATTCATGGTTCGAGTGGTATTCGCGATGAAGACATGCTCAAGCTGAAGCAAAGTCGTGTGTCCAAGTTCAATATTGGCACCTGTTTGCGTCAGGCTCTGGGTCATAATCTTCGCGATTACATGAATCAGGAACCGCAAAAGTTTGACCGTATTTACTTCATGCAAAAGGCGATGCCGTACGTGAAAGAAGAAGCGGTACGAAACTTTGAATTATTATCTTAAAATAGCGGCCCCTTTTGTTACTATAAGGGGCCTCTATCTCCAAGCGTTCATTGATAGGAGAGCAGTATAACTATGGATGTTGAAGTGAAAGCACCTGCAGATTTAGACACACTAAAAGAGTTAATCGCAAAGCGTTACGACAGTTTGAGCGGACGTTTGCAGCAAGTCGCGGATTTTGTAACCGACCAGCCGATGCTGGTGGCGGTAGAAACCATGGCGACCATTGCCAAGCAAGCCAACGTACCATTGTCGACCTTGAGTCGATTCTCTAATGCGATGGGCTTTGATGGCTTCACTTCTATGCAAGTACTGTTTCGCGATCAGTATTTGAATCGCCCGAGAGATTACAAAGAGCGTGTTCGTAAAGCTCGTGAGATGGAGGACGTCCCACATGACTCGCCTCAAGCCATCTTCCAAGATTTCGGACACGCAAACATTGAAGCACTAGAACAGCTTCAAATGTCGGTCTCTCCACAAAAACTGGAACGTGCAGTGGCTCTGATGGATGGAGCAGAAACCATCTACATCCAGGGGACTCGTCGCGCTTACCCAGTGCCCTTCTATCTTTGGTACGCCCTCATGAAATCCGACAAGAGTGTAGTGCTCTTGGATGATCACGGTGGCATGTTGTCTCCGTTAACTCGACGAATGAACGAAAAAGACGTTCTGTTTGCTATCACCTTCAATCCATACGCAGAAGAAACCAGCCAACTGATTGATGATGCTTGCAAAAAGAACGTACCGATTGTCTGCATTACTGATAACCAAATGACGCCTCATGGCAGCAAAATGGATGTCTGTTTTGAAGTGCAAGAAGGCGAATTAATGGGCTTCCGTTCGCTCAGCAGCTCCATGTATTTGGCGCAGGCGATTGCGGTGAGTCTGATTTGTCGAGAAGTGAAGTAACTTCATCGCTCAGTAATCTCGAATAGGGACGCGATCCTGCGAGCAAATAAGCAGTAAAGCGCGCAGATTTTTCCATACCTTTGTCCACTGATTAAGTGCAACTTAGCGGTTGCGCTGCGGGTTTGCTCGAGCTGAATTCGGCTTATGTCCTGCAATATACAGGGCAGTGAGAAGAGGTAAATCTGATGCGTTTTGCTCTACATGGCATGTGCTCTCTGCACAGCAATATCCTATCTGATGTCCGACTTGCCAAAGAAACTGGCTACCAAGGGCTCGAAATTCACACCGAAAAACTCTGGCGTTATATTCAAGCTGGCTTCTCCGCTGAGCAACTCAAACAACGTATGGATGAGTTTGGCATTGTCCCAACGGCGATCGACATCATTGGCGCGGTTGAAGTGACAGATAAAGCCAGCCAACGTCAATTGTTCCAAGATTCAGAAACGCTGTGCCGTTTTGCGCAAGCCGTGGGTGCACCTACCATCCAGCTCAATGCTTTTGAGGCATTAAATGGCTTAACTAAAGAGCAAAACATCGAACTCACGGCACAGAACATTCGCCAGATTGTCGACATTGGTAAGAGCTATGGCATCCGTTTCCAATATGAAGGCGCGGCTTGGACTCCAATCGCCAAATTGGAAGATTACTTCCGCCTGTACGACGCCGTCGGCCGCGACAACTTTGGTTTTGTTCTGGATACATGGCACTTATGGGCATGTCGCGGGGCAACGTTGGAACAAGTGGCAAATATCGATGCCGAGCTGATTTACAACGTGCACCTGTCTGACGGTAAGCGTCCTGCTCCGGGTGAGGCTTGGCCTGATGAGCGCGCTCTACGTGGTTACTTGTTAGGACAAGGTGAAGTGCCATTGAAAGAGTGGGTCGATGCGATTCGACAAACGGGTTACGACGGATTCTACTCTGGTGAATTCCTTAACGACCAACTCTGGGAAGGTGACTATCACGATATCGCCGCAGACATGCTGACTGGCATGAAGCGTCAATTCGACTAAGCGACGCAGAAGGGATTTCCTATGTTTAATATTGCTTTATTTGGAGCGGGTCGAATTGGTCAAGTGCATGCGATCAATATCGAACGTTCACCAGAAACCGCGATTTATTCGCTTATTGAACCCTATGAGCTCTATGCGGAGCAGTTTTGTGCGCAGTATCCGCAGACCAAACGCCAAACCGTAGAAGAGGCGATGGCGGATGAGAACGTTCATGCGGTGTGCATTTGCTCTTCAACCGATACTCATGCGGATTTGATTGAGCGAGCAGCAAAAGCAGGCAAAGCGATTTTTTGTGAGAAGCCTATCGACCTTGATTTGGGGCGAGTGCGCGATTGCTTGGGCGTAGTAAACCAGCATCAGGTGCCGTTCTTATTAGGCTTCAATCGCCGCTTTGACCCGCATTTCTTGAGCCTTAAGAAAGCGTTGGATGACGGTCAAATTGGCGAACCAGCAAGCGTAGTCATCACCTCTCGCGATCCTGCGCCACCGCCAGCACAATACAGCAAATCGTCCGGTGGTATGTTCCGCGATATGACGATTCACGACCTCGACATGGCGCGGTTTATCTTAGGGGAAGATCCAATCACGGTTACGGCACATGGCAGCTGCAAGGTAGATCCTGCCATTGGTGAAGCGGGAGATATCGATACAAGTGTGGTGACGCTTACATTCCCTTCTGGTGCGATGGTGACGATTCACAATAGTCGTCGCTCTGGCTACGGATACGATCAGCGTCTCGAAGTGCATGGCGAGAAAGGCATGTTGCAAGTGGCGAATCTGACCGAAAATCTAGTCAGCCACAGCACAGAAATAGGGCAAGTAGGCGCAACACCGAAGTACTTCTTCTTAGAGCGTTATGAGCGTGCTTACGTGGCAGAGTGGCAACACTTTGTTGAAGTACTTAAAGGCGAAGCACCATGCTGCTCGGGTATAGATGGTGAGATTGCTCTGACGTTAGCGGATGCCGCGTTAGAGTCGATGCAAACAGGGAAGACGGTTCGTTTGTAGGTCATCCCTAGCAGGAAACAAAAAGGGGAGCCGCATTGGCTCCCCTTTCTATTATTGAGATCTTAAAGATGCTTAAGTCTTACTGAGCTTTTTGCTGTTCTGATTTGCAAACAGCGGCAGTGAAGATAACGTCTGTTGAGCTGTTTAGGGCTGTTTCAGCAGAGTCTTGAATCACACCGATGATGAAACCAACGGCTACAACCTGCATTGCTACGTCGTTTGAGATACCAAACAGGCCACACGCTAGTGGGATAAGTAGTAGAGAACCACCAGCAACACCTGATGCACCACACGCTGATACTGCAGCAACAATACTTAGTAGTACCGCTGTCATTAGGTCAACGTCGATACCCATAGTGTGTACCGCTGCTAGCGTTAGGGTTGTGATAGTGATTGCTGCACCCGCCATGTTGATGGTCGCACCTAGTGGAATAGATACTGAGTACGTATCTTCGTCTAGGTCTAGTTTCTTACATAGGTTCATGTTCACTGGAATGTTCGCAGCACTTGAACGCGTAAAGAATGCCGTTACGCCACTTTCACGTAGACATTGGAACACCAACGGGTATGGGTTTTCTTTCGTTTTGAAGTATACGATCGCAGGGTTAACCACTAGCGCAATGATAAACATTGAACCTAGTAGTACCGCTAGAAGGTGAGCGTAGCTTGCTAGTGCACCAAAACCTGTTGTTGCAAACGTTGAGGCAACCAGACCAAAGATACCAAATGGCGCAAGACGAATGATAAAACGAACAATGTGGGAAACACTGTGGCTTAGATCTTCGAATACCGCTTTTGTTGTTGCTGATGCGTGGTGAAGTGCAAGACCAAGACCCACACCCCAAGCAAGAATACCGATGTAGTTTGCTTCTACTAGCGCGTTTACTGGGTTATCAACCAGTTTGAACAACAAGGTTTGGATAACTTCTGCAATACCTTGTGGTGGTGTTGCACCTTCAGCGCCCGTTACTAGCGTTAAATTGGTCGGGAAAAGGAAACTTAGTACTACTGCGGTTAGTGCCGCAAAGAAGGTACCCGCTAGGTAAAGAATTACGATTGGACGCATGTAAGTGTGTTGGTTTTTCTTTTGGTTTGCGATAGACGCAGCCACCAAGATAAATACCAATACTGGAGCAATCGCTTTTAGTGCACCAACAAACAAGCTACCCAGCATACCAACGCTTTCTGCGTGGCTTGGCGAGATAGTCGCAAGCAGAATACCTAAGACGATACCGACGAGGATTTGGAGAACGAGGTTACCGCGAGCGAATCGGGCAACCAGACTGTTGTGTTGCATTTGCATACATCATTCCTGCAATTTTTGACTCAGCAACAGTGCAATATTCAGTCATTACACGGCGTAATGTTCCCTCGCATGAAGGGGCTGAATCTTGTGGTTGTGCTGCTAAGACATCCTGATTATCAATTATCCTGTTTTTATAAATCCAGCCATTTTCTTGCTGAATATCACATATCTTAACTTGGTAATATTTTGTGTCTAGTTTTAGTTTGTTCTTAGTTTAAATGTTTGCTCAATGTTATCGTTATTGGTCTTTTGTGTTGATTTGTATGGCGAAGTATGAATGATGGTTTTTCATAAAGTTATTAAAAAAGGAGGCGTTAGCCTCCTTTGTTCTATTGATTACGCAAATACAACAAACTAGTAACTCTGTTGGCGTTTGCGCTTTCCGTCAACAATACTGCGAACCATTTTGCCGAACTGTTTATTCTGCGCTCTTTGCTCTGCGAGACTCGCTCCGTTATGGGCTTGTTCACGCAATAACTTCTGATAGTTAGTAAAGCGTCGTAGCTCAAGAGAGCCATCTTCAATCGCAGCTTGAACCGCGCAACCTGGCTCGGTTTGATGTTGGCAATCATTGAATCGGCAGTTATCAGCTAAGGCTTCAACATCAGCGAAAGTTTCACTCACGCCTGCCTCGCAATCTGCTAATTGGATCTCTCGCATTCCTGGCGTGTCCATTAAGATCCCACCGGATGGTAATAGGTGGATTGAGCGTGAGGTTGTAGTGTGTCGACCTTTGCTGTCATCCTCACGAATACCACCAGTCGCTTGTTCTTGCTCGCCAAGCAGGGTGTTTACTAAGGTCGATTTTCCTACCCCTGAAGAGCCAATAAATGCGACGGTTTGACCTTCGCCGCACCAACTCATTAATTTGGCAACGTCTGATTCATCCAAACCATTAACGCTTTCCACCATAAGCAACGGATCGAGCTTTTGTACCTGAGCTTTGAGCTCGTCAACATCGTCACATAAGTCTGCTTTCGTCAGCACAATCACGGGCTCTACATCAGCTTCATTGATGAGAGCCAAATAGCGCTCAATGCGACTGAGGTTAAAGTCGTGGTTGAGTGAACAAACGATGAAGACAGTATCCACGTTGGCGGCGATAAGTTGCTCGGCGACCTTACTACCTGCGGCTTTGCGGCTGAATAAGCTACGGCGTTCAAGTAGGCGAGAAAACTGTTGCTGACCATCCAATACTACCCAATCACCAACGGTCATGCTGGGTAACGAGGGATGGATAGGTAAGTGAGTTTCACCTTGTTCGCTAACCACAACGTAACCACTACGATGGTGAGCAATCACTCGCGCGAAAAGCGTGTCTTGGTAATCGTCTAACGTCAGTTGTTGTTGAAAAAAGGGTTTCCAACCTAATAGCTTTAATGGGTTAGGTTGAGTTAGTAGTGTTTCACAAAAAGAATGTGTTTTATTCATTGTTGAATTATCCCAGACGCAACAAAGCGCCTTAATACAAATCGCATTAGGGTCTAATTCGCATAGAGCTGACCCCGGTGAAAACCGGGCAAGGAAGGGAGGGGGTGTGGCTTAGCCACGAGAAAAAAGTTGGACGTTTACCCTTTCACTGCCCAGTTAGTGTTATTCATTACAATCATCATATTTCCTCTTAAGTTGGTGAGTTAACGGTCGGAGTATAGCGACTGTGCTCCGACTCTTACAACTCCTTTGCGTTTTATATGTGTTTTATTCGACGTTCTTCCATCTCTTGTGAATAGGTGTTGGCTTTTACGCCGTAGATGATTTGGATATGTCGTTCATCGATGATCACGACACCATGCGCTCCATGTTCCTTTAGTGCTTTTTGATTCACAATGGTGGTGTCTTTTAGTGTGAGTCGTAGCCTTGTCGCGCAAGCACCAGTTTCCACCAAATTACTCATGCCACCAATAGCGTCAATGATGGTATCGACATCCTGTTCTAGGTTTGGATTTACTTGCGTCAGCATTTTAAATACGCGAGAAAGGGCTTTTAACATGGCGAGAAACTCGTTTGCAGCAAAGCCTTGTTTATATCTCAGCAGCGGCTGTTTCGCTCTGATTTAGGACACAAAATCATGCATTGATAGTTTGGCGAATACGGCTTAGAGAAAAGAGAGAGGAATAAAAAAGCTCCTCACGTTGGAGGAGCTTTGAATCGATGAAGTGAAGAGACACTAATGATGATGTTCGTGCTTTTTCATTCCAGCCATGACTTTTTTAACTGGTGCGGTAAAGCTTTGCTTTTGGTCGTTGTCGTAAGTTACTGTCACTTCGATTTCGTCGCCTTCATTAAGCGGCTTTTTAAGGTCGAATAGCATGATATGCAGGCTGCCCGGTTTTAGCTCGGTGGTCTCTTTTGCAGCGAGTGTGATGTGGTCTACTTGACGCATCTTCATTACATCGCCTTCTTTAATCACATCGTGCAACTCGACTTTACCTGCTGCAGGGGTTTCTGCTGCGACAATATTGATGTCTTCTTGGCTTCGGTTAGCAAAGGTCACAAACACAGCGCTCGTCACAGCACCTGGCGCCATTGCTCGTGCATACGGTTCGTGTGGCATCACGTTTAGGTTTGCTTGTGCCAAAGGGCTTAGAAGTAGGGCGGAGAGGGCTAACGTTTTGATTGCATGCTTAGCTTTCATTGGTTTTTCCTTCTGCTGTCAGTTTAGTTATCGCTTCGACAATTGGCGCAGGCGTTAAGGTGTGTGGCACTTTAGTGATGAGTGTGCCGTCAGGCTTCAAGAAGTAAAAGTAAGAGCTGTGGTCGAGCGTGTATTTCAGCTCTGAGCCTTCTAGCTCCGTTTTACGGAAAATAACACCGTATTTGTGGGCAAGTGGGGTGGTCACGTCGAGTGGTGCGGACAGACCTTCAATCATCGGGTGGAAGTAGTGGGCGTACTTGGCTGATGCATCTGCCTCGTCACGTTCTGGATCAAGCGAGATGAACATTGGGCGCAACTGCGCTTTTTGCGCATCGTCGATTTGATTGAGTGCACCTGCTAGCATGGCTAATGAGGTTGGGCATACGTCTGGGCAACGCGTAAAGCCAAAGTAAACAATGCGAATGCGATCATCGCTGGTATCGAAGATATCGACAGGTTTATCGCCTTCGCCAAACAACACGCTTTGCTCGGTAGTGACTTGTTGTTTTTTCTCTACGTCTTTTTGTCCATCTAGGTACGTTTTGGTACCAAAGCCAAGGACAAACGCAACCACGAGAAAGAGAGACCAATTACGGCTCATATCAATTCCTTATCTTTGCATTTTGAGGGCCGGGTAGATGGTGTCTTTACCGTCGGAAAGTTCACCAACCCACGTCATTGAATCTTGTGTACAAACGGGCAATGTCACATCACCCACAAATTTACCTGGTGCCACTTTCTTTAGCATGAATTTTGGCTCGCCCATTTCCATTTCTCGACCAACCAAACTTAATACGAGCTGATCCGCTTCGCTGTCTTGCCATTCGACTTCGAGCTGAGCTGGGATAAGAGGTTGAGCAGTATCGACGCTAAGCGTCATCGCAACATTATGTTGGATACAAGGTTCAGTAGAGAGGAAACAGTATTCATCGAGCGACTTAGGCTCGGGCGCTGAAGAGAAGTTTTTTATTAGGGTAGGCGCGTAAAAGCCAGCGACCAGTGCCACGGCTATCCCTGCGATTTGTAACACTTTCATTAAGATTCAGTATTTATCACTTAACATTGCCTGCATCCTAGCACAGATGGGATGTACGAAAACTCGTAACTTCAACAAATTGTGCACTATCCCCATCTATTTGAAACCTATTGTTTGTAAAGCGTAAATAAAAAAAGCGGAGCCAATGGCTCCGCTTCTTAAATGATGGAATTGTGGTTCAGATTTACTTGTTTGAATCCGCAAACTTCTCTAAACCAAGTACTAACGCGATAGCGGCTAGCATCATGAGCACGGCTAACACCAGTTGTGATGGTTGAGACGTGATGTGCTCAAACTCAAACGGTGATAGGTTTTGCTCTAGCAATGGCACTTGCTCACCCTTCGAGTTAGTACGCCATGTTAACGTTTCCTTCCAAGGCCAGATCTTTGGTAGCGTACCGATCATTAAGCCAGTTAGGAACATTAAGGTTAAATCGCGGAATTTGCGCAGTAACCAAGACAACAAGTGAGAGAAGGACAGCAGACCAGCAACACAGCCAACAAGGAACAGCGCAAGGATATCAATTTGGAAACCTTTTACCGCGCCCAATACAGGAGCATACATGCCGATCAATAGCAAAATAAAGCTGCCTGAGATACCCGGTAGAATCATCGCACAGATTGCGATAGCTCCAGCCAGAATGGTGTTGATCGCCGTTGGCTCCATATGAAGTGGTTTTAGCACGGTGATGCTGTAGGCGAAACCAATGCCGATCAATAACGCAACAAAACGGATAGCGTCACGCTTTTCTACTTGGCGAATGATGTGGTAGACAGACACCAAGATCAGACCAAAGAAGAATGACCAAATTGGAATTGGATGAGTTTCCAATAGCCAACTGATTAGTTTTGCCAGCGTCGCGATACTGGTGAAAATACCCGCAAACAAAGAGATAAGGAAGAAGCCGTTAATGTGATTAAACGCAGCTTTGAAGCCATCCTTTTTCCAAATCGAGAAAAGTGAAGGGTTAATACGTCGAATGCTTTCTAGCAGTGTGTCATAAATGCCAGTAATAAATGCAATGGTACCGCCTGATACGCCTGGGACAACATCGGCTGCACCCATCGCCATTCCTTTGAAGTAGGTGATTAGATAGTTCATTTCTCAAGTACTAAGTCATGTAGATGGCCCTGAGTATACAAACATTGATGTCAAAAAAGTATGAAATAGTGGTGAGGAAAATATCTAAATGATTGCTTATCTAGGATCTGTTGAACTTTCGTGGTTAAGTTTTGTTCTGATGGGCGCATGGTTAAAATCGTTTTAGGCAAGAAAAGGAGTGTATTGCTTAGCCATTCTAGGTAAACACTCGCTGTAAAAATCAGCTTGAAAGGCCAACAGAACCTAGCAACGTTAAGCTTTTTGGTTAGTTTAGGTGAATAAAAACAGAAAGATACACGATAAAGAAATGGATTTGTTATCAGCTGTAAAGGGGCGCTTGATTGAATAAATGTCAGCGTAAAATTGATAAATTTGTTGAATGAAGTCGTTTGGTGACTTATTTATCACTTATGCCACAGAGTTGCGACTTGCAACTGCAATTTGCATTTTGACTTTGCATATTGCAAATGTTGTAACATCTTGGCAGTTTGATATGAGATCTTGTGCCCAAAAATAATGCTTTTCAAATTGGCATGATTAATGCATAATCCTTTTCGACCCTTCTTAAGCCGAGGGTCACCTAGCCAACTGACGTTGTTAGTGAATATACATTGTTCACATCATACATAAGCCAATCGCCTTAATTGCGGTTGGCTATTTTTTTGTCTGTCGTATACCCAAGTGACTTTGAGATGCAGGATTCAGAGCGTTGTTATTGATGCGAGCGCAATGAAAACAACGCCGTGTAATAGCCAGCCCTTTCCAAGTCGTATATATGTACAACGTTTCTTACAGGCTTTGCAATTTGCATGAATGCCCACAAAAAAGGGGCTGACGCAATACGCCAACCCCTGTTTAGCTACTCTCTTTCGAGTGATCAGTAACCCATCAATTGCAGCAAGTTCTCCGCCGTCACAATCGCTTCCTTACGGTTTGCAATGTTGAGCTTTTGGTACAAGTTACGAATGTGAGTCTTAATCGTTGTGCCTGCTACGTCTAACTCTTGAGCGATTTGCTCATTGCTAAAGCCTGAGTAGATCAAACCAAGCACTTGCCATTCACGTTGCGTGAGTGGACTGGTTCGAACCAGCTCCGGCACGTTCGGGTGGTTCACCAGTTTCTCAATAAAGTCTTCATCAAAGTGAATCGAACGGCTGCGTTGGTTTGAAGAGATGTCTTTCATCAATTGCTGAGCACGGTGACGTTCTAAATCGCCCAGCTCATGACGAAGACTTAGCTTCTCTAGTAGACCACCAATCGTTGCACCGTCGATTAAGAAGTTGCCGACCATACCGGTTTGGTTTGTCATCACTAGTGCTTCTTTCAATAGTGCTTTTGCTTGCTCTTCGTCTTTCTGACGCGCGGCAAATACCGCTTCAACCACAAGGTTGCGATTGGTATCGGTCACCAAGTTAGTACGACGAGCTTCGCTTTGTAGGAAGTCCAAAGCTTGTCGCGCTTCGCCATATTGGCCAAGGTTGATGTGAGCACGAGCAATATTGCGCCACTGTAACTGCAAGAAGTGGTTACACGCTGATTCCGGGCGAACTGCGGTGTTCAACCATTCTTGAATTGCTTCTGTGTTGCCACGAGCTTGCCAGAACAAGATCAGAGAGAGTGATGCGTTTGCCGTCCAGTCTACGTGATAAGTGGATTGTTTCATCAAGTGCTGGATGTGTTCGATAAACTTACCCGCTTTGTCTAATTCACCGCGACCAATCGCAATACGTGCCAACATTGAGTAGCTATGTAAGTGCTTACTTGGTGAGTGGTTTTCTAGAATTTGTAGCCCTTTGTATGAGCACTCTTCTGCTTCATCCAAGCGGTTCCAGCACCACAATACTTGCGCGCGAATTCGTAATAAAAACTCGTGAAGAGGAACATGCTGAAGCTGTTGATCTTCAATCAAGCGGAAGCCGGAATCTTGCAGCTCAAATGCTGCTTGGACGTAACCTTGCGCGATCATGATTTCACTTTGTTGCAAGATTGCCCATAACGCTTGGTGGTAAACCTGATACTGACGTGCCAGTTTTTCGGTTTGTTGCATCATTGGTAATGCGCGGTCAAGTTTACCCAGTACGTGGTTTACTTCACCAACGACTGACGTCGCCACGATACGGCTGCGGTACACCGTTGGGTCAAGTTGGCTCAGTGCTAACTCGGCTAACTCTAATGCACGCTCTGGTTGGTTGCTGTTGATTGCAACCTGAGCGAGTAGGGCATTAGCTTGACCTTGGTAGCCAGAATCAAGTTCGATATTACGTTTCTTATGCTCTTCTTCGGCTTCTGCTAGTAGCTCACCAACCTGGTTGTAGCGGTGTTGGCTTTGCGCCAACCATGCGCGCAACATCGACAGTTTCGGGTGGCTGAAGAGTAAGTCTTTATCAAGCTGGTTGATCGCCGCTTCTAGCGTTGTTAACTCACCTTGGTTGAACATCTTCCAACCAAATTCATTCAAGATTTCTACGATTAGATCAGTGTCGTCAGATTTCTGTGCGTGGTGAATAGCTTGATGCGGTGCTTTCTGTTTTAGCCAGGCGACAGCTGCGTTGCGGTGTAGATCTTTCTCTTGTTGAGGAATACGCGCTTGACGTTCATGCGACAAAAATTCGCCAAACAGATTGTGGAATCGGAACCAGTTTTGTTCACCTTCCAGTGGATAGATAAACAAGCCGTATCGATTGAGTGACTCAATCATGCCGAGTGCATCTTCACGTTGCGTCAATGCAAAGACGAGTTCGTCGTTGAAATGGTCGAGTACCGACACTTGCATTAAGAAATGACGTGTCTCTTTGTCTAATAGATCAAAGACTTCTTCGACTAAGTAATCCCATAAGTGTGCATGATTAAACTGAGACACCGACTCTACGGTTTGTGCCAGAGTGCGGTTCTGATGCTGTGCTTGTAGGGCGATAAGTTGTAACGCTGATGGCCAACCTTCAACGTAAGTACGTAAGTTGTTCGCCATGTCTTCATCGATGCCATCGGCAATGCGTTGGTTGAAGAAGCGTGTGGTTTCTTCGGTATCGAATGCCAACATTTCGTTGCCGATTTCGATCATCAAGTCACGGACACGAAGGTTCGCAGTGCCTAATGGCGGTGCCGCACGGCTAGTAACCACTACAGTAAGGTTGTCTGGCATGTGCTTTAAGAAAAAACGCATGGACTCGTGAATTTCGTCGTTAGTGATCAGATGGTAGTCATCGAGTACGACGTAACACTCATGCTGAAAATCTGCCATTTCAGCGAAAACTTCGCTGAATAAAGAGCGTAAAGAAGAGAACTGACGCTTTTCAGCCAATTTTTGAGCGTTAGAGCAGTTGTAGTTGGTCGCTTTGTTTAAAGCTTGCAGTAGATAGTTAACGAAGCGGAAACCATCGTTATCACTGTCGTCGATACTGTACCAACCTACATTGGGTTTGTCTGACAGCCACTGTGCCGCCATGGTGGTTTTCCCGTAACCAGCCGGCGAGCGAAACAATACCAGTTTGTAGTAAGGCGCTTGTTGCAGTAAGTCCAACACTCGCGGACGGACGATTGCGTTGTGCAGGCGACCTGGGCGAGTAAGTTTAGATGGAATCCACATTATAAATTCTGTCCTTAATTTTTTGAGCTAGCGAAACTAGAAACTGACTCACACCACTAAATTCTAGTTTGTATAAAAAGTGTACAGGCTTGCGAGTCGTTTTGGATGTTACGACAACAGAATTGGTTGTTACTTTGATCCACTTCCTAATTCTCAAGAGTTGATGCAAATGCCACCAACTACGCCCTGTATTTGTGATTTTGGTCACTTAAACATCGATGGTATTGATCCCATGTAGAGAGAGTTGCACATCTATTAAGGAGAAATTATCAATGTTAAAAGACGTAATGTGATCGATAAGACAGTTTTTACATTGGAGTTGGAAGGGGGAATAAAAAACGTCATGAACAAATTTTAATCTTTCTCACAGGTGGCTGTGATCCGAATCACTAAGAATAGGGTTATAGGCTGCCGTGTTGCGATTTGGATCACTAAGTTTGCAAGCTTACGCCCTCTACGCCCTACCCCCTCCTCCTTGTAGGGAGGACAAATGGGAGGATGTTTATTCACAGAGGGAAATGCACGATGTATGGCAGATGAATTACTAAAAGACGTGAGAATTTCTTAATGAAACCTACTCAACAGAAACAATTTGACAAGAAGTCGTTCCAAGAAAGCGTAAAGAAACATCTATCTGTGACTTACGCTCACACGGTTGAAAATGCAGATAGCCGCGCATGGTACCTAGCAATGGGTCGTGCATTGGCTGAGTTTACGACTTGTGATTTGCTTGCTACTGAAGCAGACGCTCGCATCCAAGAAGCGAAAAGCGTTAACTACCTTTCACTAGAATTCCTTATCGGTCGTTTGACTGGTAACAACCTAATCAGCATGGGTCTTTACGAAGAGATCACTGAAGCGATGGCTGAACTAGGTCACAACCTAACAGACCTTCTAGAAGAAGAGCGCGACCCATCACTGGGTAACGGTGGTCTAGGCCGTCTAGCTGCATGTTTCATGGATTCATGTGCGGCTCAAGAATTCCCAACAGTAGGTTACGGCCTACACTACGAATACGGTCTATTTAAGCAGTCGTTTAAAGATGGTCGTCAACAAGAAGCACCAGACGCATGGCGTGGTGTAGAAGGTTACCCTTGGGAAGTGGCTCGTCCAGAGCTAGCGCAAGAAATCGGCTTCTACGGTCACGTTGAAGTGGTAAACGAAAACGGTAAAGAAGTTCGTAAATGGGTTCCTGGCATGTCTGTAAAAGCAATGCCTTGGGATCTACCTATCGTAGGTTACGAATCAGATACTGTTTACCCTCTACGCCTTTGGGAATGTCAGGCAATTGCACCATTCTCACTAGAAAGCTTTAACAACGGTGATTACTTCGAAGCTCAGCACGCACTGATCGACGCAGGCAACATCACTAAAGTGCTTTACCCGAACGATAACCACGAGAAAGGTAAAACACTGCGTCTAATGCAACAGTACTTCCACTCTGCAGCATCTGTACGCGACATCCTACGTCGCCACGAAGCAGCAGGCTACTCGCTAGCGGATCTACCGAAGCAAGAGACTATCCAACTGAACGATACGCACCCAACAATCGCTATTCCTGAGCTAATGCGCATCCTAGTGGACGAGAAAGGTCTGACTTGGGAAGCGGCTTGGGAAATCAGTTCTCAGACCTTCGCATACACTAACCATACGCTACTTCCTGAAGCACTAGAGACATGGCCAGAGTCGCTAATCCAGCGTCTACTTCCACGTCACATGGAAATCATTTTTGAAATCAACCACCGCTTCCTACAAGAAGTTCGTAAGATGTGGCCTGGTGACGGTGAGAAGCAAGCTAAGCTTTCTATCATCCAAGAAGGTTTCAACCGCATGGTTCGCATGGCAAACCTATGTGTAATCGGTTCTTACGCAGTTAACGGCGTAGCAGCACTTCACTCTGAGTTGGTTAAGAAAGACCTATTCCCAGAGTTCCACGAGATGTACCCAACTCGTCTACATAACGTAACAAACGGTATCACGCCACGTCGTTGGTTGAAGTTCTGTAACCCAGGTCTATCTAAGCTAATTACCGATAAGATCGGTCCTGAATGGCCAGCAAAACTTGAGCAACTAGAAGGTATCGCTAAGTACGCAACAGACGCGAAATTCCAAAAAGAGTTCATGGCTGTTAAGAAAGAAAACAAACAGCGTCTTGCTGATTGGGTTCTAGATAACATGGGTATCGAACTAGATACTAACGCTATCTTCGACGTTCAAATCAAGCGTCTACACGAGTACAAGCGTCAGCACCTAGATCTGCTACACATTCTGTCTCTATACCACCGCATCCTAAATGAACCTGGTTTCGAGTGTGAGCCACGCGTATGTTTCTTCGCTGCGAAAGCCGCTCCAGGTTACCACCTAGCGAAAGAAATTATGTTCGCAGTGAACAAGGTTGCAGAGAAGATCAACAATGATCCACGTATCGGTAACAAACTGAAAGTGGTCTTCATCCCTGACTACCGCGTGAGCATGGCTGAAATCATCATCCCTGCGGCAGACGTTTCACAACAAATCTCTCTAGCAGGTAAAGAAGCATCTGGTACAGGTAACATGAAGATGGCTCTTAACGGTGCCCTAACTATCGGTACGATGGATGGTGCTAACGTTGAGATTCGCGAAGAAGTGGGCGACGAGAACATCTACATCTTCGGTCTTGATGTTGAAGGCGTGAAAGCGGTTAAAGCAGCTGGCTACAACCCTTACGACTACTACAATGCTGACCACTTACTAAAAGCGTCTCTAGACCTACTAACAGGTGATGAGTTTACGCCAGGTCAACCAGGTCTACTACGCGCTACATTCGATAGCCTACTAGATGGCGGTGACCCGTACCTATGTCTTGCTGACTTCGCATCTTATGTGAAAGCGCATGAAGAAATGGGCAAACAATACAAAGACCAAGCTGGCTGGGCTAAGAAAGCCATTCTTAACACTGCCCTAGTTGGCAAGTTTACATCAGACCGCTCAATTCGTGACTATGTGAACAACATCTGGAAACTAGAAGCGGTAAAACGTTAAAAGTGATACCCAAGTAACCCCAGGATGCTTTGTTCAGCGAGATTGACTTGGTTTTCAGGCAAGGCAACTCGCCCTCTGGGAGCGTGTCATTGACCCGATTTCGGTGTCAAACAACTAGGAAAGAGGCTGCTATTCCACGGCGTTGTTTTCCTTGAACTCGAATCAATGACAACGCTCTGAACTGTGCATCTTGAGGTCACTTGGGTATAAGACCAAGGTAGCCGAGCGCTACCTTTGGTCATTTTCAAGAATTAGTTATTGATAACAATAAAACCCTACATGGAAGGTGTCGGTATTACCTTCGGAGAAAGCGATGAAAGAACAAACAGCATTAAAGAAAGTCGCAGACATGGCGCGATTAGCTGATAGCTACGTCAGCGCGTGGGGAGACGAGGCAAAAGTTTCTGAGGAGACGCTACGCCGCTTGCTCACTTCACTTGGCTACGATACTAGCAGCGATGAGAAGCTATTGGCTTCTGCTGAGAAAAAACATAAGAAAGACGTACTAGCCCCTGTTCTTGTTTTACGCGACGGCGACCCAGTCGAAGTGGAACTAAACCTAGGTACGAGTGCTCGTGAGAGTGAATTTAGCTGGCGTTTAGAAACAGAACAAGGAGAGGTACTTGAAGGCTATCTTCAGTCGCAAATTGTTCGTGATGAACGAGCTGAGGGTGGCCCTCTAGTGTTTGCATTGCCAAAGAATTTGGCATGGGGTTACCACAAACTGATCATCAGCCGTAAACGCCGTAAGACACCTTACGAAATGTCGCTGATCATCACACCGAAAGCGTGTTTCAAACAAGAAGATCTAAACCAACATAAAAAGCTATGGGGTCCAAGCATTCAGCTTTACACACTGCGTACTCAGCACAACTGGGGTATCGGTGACTTTGGTGACCTTAAGCAGCTGGTCAGTGATATCGCCTCTCGTGGCGGTGACTTCATTGGTTTGAACCCAATTCATTCATTGTTCCCAGCGAACCCTGAAGGTGCGAGCCCATACAGCCCGTCTTCTCGTCGTTGGCTGAACATCATGTACATCGACGTAAGCTCTGTGCCTGAATTTGCACTAAGTGCAGAAGCACAACAACGCGTTGGCAGCGCTGAGTTCCAACAGCGTCTGCAAAAAGCTCGTGAAGCACACTGGGTGAACTACACCGAGGTTTCTGAGCTTAAGATGAACATTCTTCCGCTGCTATTTAGCGAGTTCAAAGCACGTCATCTAGACAAGAACACTGATCGTGCGCGCGCGTTCCTAGAGTTTGTAGAACTTGGCGGTGAGAGCCTACTTCACCAAGCGGCATTTGATGCTCTGCATGGTGAATTACACGCTGAAGATTCAAGTGTTTGGGGCTGGCCGGTATTCCCTGAGAAATTCCGTACGTTTGATGCTGCGGCAACTCAGAAGTACATCAAAGACAACTCTGACCGCGTTCACCTGTACATGTACCTACAGTGGATTGCAGACGATCAAATCAAAGAAGCACAGGCTCTTGCAGAAGAAAAAGGCATGGCGGTTGGTCTATACCGTGACCTTGCTGTTGGTGTTGCAGATTCAGGCAGCGAGACTTGGGCTGATGATGGCAACCTAGTACTGGATGCAAGCATCGGTGCGCCACCAGATATCCTTGGTCCTCTGGGTCAAAACTGGGGTCTGCCTCCGCTAAACCCACAAGTGTTGGAAGCGACAGGCTACGACGCGTACATCAAGTTGCTACGTGCAAACATGAAGCATTGTGGCGCACTGCGTATTGACCACGTTCTTGGTCTGCTTCGCCTTTGGTGGATTCCAAAAGGTGAGAAGGCGACAGAAGGAGCATACCTGTACTACCCAGTTGAAGATATGCTAGCAATCCTAGCGCTAGAATCTCATCGTCATCAGTGTTCTGTAATCGGTGAAGATTTGGGTACCGTGCCTGATGAAATCGTTGATATCCTTCGTGACGCAGGTGTTCACTCATACAAAGTATTCTTCTTCGAAACATCAAAAGACGACGGCGGCTTCATTTCTCCGAAGCATTACGCTGAGCAGTCAATGGCAGCGCTGTGTACACACGATATGCCAACCCTACGTGGCTTCTGGCACTGTGATGACTTGAAGATGGGTCGAGAGATCGGTCTGTACCCAGACGAGCAACAACTGGAAGGTCTGTTTGATGATCGTTTGAAGTGCAAACAAGGCATCCTAGACAGTGTTCGTTGGCATGGTTACCTACCAGAAGGTATCGGTCATGATGCGCAGTACGTACCAATGGATGGTTACCTAAGTGAAGCATTGCAACTGCATGTGGCTGCGGGTGACTCAGCACTACTAAGTGTTCAGCTTGAAGACTGGCTAGAAATGGACCAACCGGTAAACATTCCAGGTACTGTTGACGAGTATCCAAACTGGCGTCGTAAACTATCGATGAACCTTGACGAAATCTTCAGCCGTGAAGACGTTAACCGTATTTCTAAGCGCCTCACTGAAGTGCGTGCGAAAGCGAGCAAATAAGGTGGAATGGGTGATGTAGGAGTTCGCGAATTTAATTGCGCTGAGGTACGAAAGTACAGCCTAGGTCACTCATTAAATCGGCACAATCCGTTAGGATGAAGTACCGTTATTATGCCCGCAACAATAGCGGGCATTTTTGTTTTTTGACGCTATTTTATTCATCTCTTGGATAGAGTGCGGTTTTTTATAATTGTGTGAATTCACAACGTTTGGCTGAGGAAATCCGATGTTCAAAAACCATAAGGAGAATATCGGTGCTAGGGAGAAAGATTTGAAAACCAAGGTAAAGAAAAAATACGAACGCGCCTATGAATTACTAGCTGAGGCGGCTTACTCAGACCCATTTGCGTCACTTGGTCCATTCATCGATGATGGCGAAGGATCGTTACGAGTTTGGATGCCGGGTGCAGACAAAGTTGAATTGGTTGTCAGCGGTGAACCTCGTGTTGAGTTAGAACGCGAAGGCGAGAGCGGCTTCATCTTGAAAGAGAAGCGTGACCTGCACCTAACTCACTACCAACTTGCTGTGGATTGGGATGGCGTGGAACAGCTCATTGACGACCCTTACCAGTACCACAACATTTATCAAGAATACGAACACCTGCACACGCCAAAAGACATGTACCGCTACATGGGATCGCAGTTTGTGACCATCGAGCGCGGTGGTGAAAATATCTCTGGTGTGCGCTTCCTTGTTTACGCCCCTCATGCTTCTGCAATCAGCTTAGTGGGCAGCTTCAACCAGTGGGATGGTCGTCGCCATCCAATGCAACGTCTCGACTACGGTATCTGGGGCTTGTTTATTCCTGGTTTGGAAGAGGGCGTACAATACAAATTCGAACTCAAAGGTCCAAATGGGGAAGGGCTCCCTCATAAGCAAGACCCTTGGGGCTTCTACTCTGAACAATACCCATCATTCGCGTCGATCACTTACGATCACAACCGTTACCAATGGCAAGATGCAAAATGGCAAAATCGTCCCGTCACACAGAAACGTGATGAAGCTTTATCTTTCTACGAACTGCATGCGGGTTCTTGGAAGCGTAACGCTGATGGGGATTTCCTAAATTACCGTGAACTCGCGGCTGAGTTAGTGCCTTACCTTGTGGATATGGGCTACACCCACGTTGAGCTGATGCCAGTTTCAGAACACCCGTTCTTTGGCTCTTGGGGTTACCAACCTGTAGGGTTGTTTGCGCCGACGAGTCGCTACGGCTCTCCAGATGATTTCAAGTTCTTCGTTGATGCGTGTCACCAAGCGGGTCTTGGTGTAGTACTGGATTGGGTTCCAGCACACTTCCCATCGGATGATCATGGCTTAGCAAACTTTGATGGCACACCACTGTTCCACGATCCAGATCCTCGCCGCGGTTGGCACCAAGACTGGAACTCTTACATCTACGATCTAGGTCGTGAGCATGTGCGCCGTTTCCTTGTGTCTAACGCGCTGTACTGGTTTGAGCAATTCCATATTGATGGTATCCGTGTGGATGCTGTCGCGTCGATGCTCTACCTAGACTACTCACGCAGTCACGATCAGTGGATTCCAAATGTGGATGGCGGCAACGAGAACTACGATGCGATCGCAACGTTGAAGTGGATGAACGAAGAAGTGTACAAGCACTTCCCGAATGCAATGACCATTGCAGAAGAATCGACGGCATTCCCAGGCGTATCTGCACCGACATTTATGGGCGGTTTAGGCTTTGGCTTTAAGTGGAATATGGGTTGGATGCACGACAGTCTTTCTTACATCCAAGAAGATCCTATTCACCGCAAATACCACCACAATACCATCACGTTCCCGCTTGTTTACGCACACAGCGAGAACTATGTGCTGTCGCTATCTCATGATGAAGTGGTGTACGGCAAAGGTTCTATCCATAACAAGATGCCAGGTGATGAGTGGCAACAAACGGCGAACCTACGTGCTTACTACGGTTACATGTATGGTCAACCGGGTAAGAAGCTAAACTTCATGGGCGCTGAGCTTGGTCAAACCGCAGAGTGGAATCACGATGACCAGTTACAATGGTTCTTACTTGAGTTTGGTCGCCACCAAGGTGTGCAAGCACTGATTCGCGACTTGAACCACTTGTACTGTGACGAAGCGGCGATGCACGATCAAGATTGTGTGCCTGCTGGCTTTGAATGGCGTCTGCAAGATGAAGCGGAAGCAAGTATCCTTGCGCATGAACGTATTAGCCAAGATGGCGAACGTGTATTGGTGATCAGTAACTTCACACCAGTGCCTCATGAGCGTTTCCGTTTGGGTGTGCCGATGGAAGGCAAGTACGAACTTCTGTTGAATACTGACGACGCGAAATACGATGGCAGCGATTTTGAGGTACTAAGTAACGTCGAAACGCAAGAATTAGAAAGCGAGTCGTTACCTCAATCTCTTGAGCTGCGTTTACCACCTCTATCGACAGTATTCTATAAACTGACGAAATAACTTTCATTAATCAAACAGTAAGCCCGGTTTACATTGTAAATTGGGCTTTTTTTAACCAATTTTTGACCTTGTAAACTTGTTGTTCTACCTTGAATCAGGCAACCTTCGCTCCCATTTACTTGAACACCCACACGTGTAAAAGTGGCGTATTCCTTACTCTGGCTAGGCAAATAAAGCATGCTGAAAAGACTGAAGTCGTTTCTATTCAAAATTTCATTGGTTTTGTTACTGACTCCCGTTTTGCTGGTGGGCTTCGTCAAATACGTGAATCCGCCTCTATGGGGATGGAAGATCAGCCGCATGATCTCGCCACCAGAAGGCTATCCAGAGAGTAGCCAGCAAGAGTGGGTACCGCTGTCTCAGATTTCAAAAAATATCCAACTTGCGGTGATGGCTACGGAAGATCAGAAATTTCCCCATCACTATGGGGTGGATTTTGATTCACTGTTTTCTGTTATCTCACAAGCCGGCGAGAACGGACCTTCTCGTGGTGCAAGTACGATTACTCAGCAAACTGCAAAGAACGTATTTCTATTCCCTTCACACTCTTATGTGCGCAAAGCGTACGAGCTCTACTTTGCTCTTTTAATGGAGGCGATGTGGAGCAAAGAACGCATTCTCGAAGTGTATTTGAATGTGGTGGAGTTTGGTCCCGGTATTTACGGTATCGAAGCTGCAGCACAAAACTATTACGGTATTCGGGCTAGCCAACTGACCCAATGGCAAGCGGCGAGGTTAGCGGTGGTTCTGCCGAATCCTTACAAGATCAAAGTGTATCCGCACACTAATTACACTCAACATCGCACCAATTGGGCTCTGACCCAAATGCGCAATCTTGGCAACGTCGAGTTATAAGTTTCTCTTTTCCTTAACTATCTTGTGTCCGTAAATAGAACTACGCCCCGATAAAGGCAAAATGTGAAGCGTCACAAGCTTTAGGGCGTAGCCTTATAGAATGATGTGCTCAGTTTTTCATCCATTTACTATTAGTGTGAATAAAACTACAACACGAATACTGCGTCTATGCGCAACCAATGGACTGAACGATGAAACTGAATCTGATTACGACTACCTTATTGCTTGCATCGGCAAGTGCCATCGCCGAGCCAAACATCACCATATCTACCACGACCAACAGCCGTGACTTTCCTTTAAGTGCAGAGCAGGCTTTGGTTGTGCCATTAACCAAAGACGGCTATACGCTTAAAATCACCGGCGTTGAAGGCGATTGCGTTGCGCCCGATGGTCAGAAAGTTAAATTCAACAAACCGATCGCGCTGAATTGTGGAAAGCCAACGGAATTGCCGTTAAAAATCCGTTTTACTGGCGATTACTCTTTCGCTTTTGATGCGGAAGCGAAAACACTGCGCTTCAAGCGTGAACCTAAGAAAGCTGCCAAGACAGAATTCAAACGCCCAATCCCACAAGTGCAATGTGAGGTTTACCAAGGTGGCGAAGTCACCATCGCGTTAGGTGACAGTTTCCCAGATGGCACCAAGTTGCGTGATGCTTACACTGGGCAAATGGTTGAAGTAAAAGATCAGCAAGTATCGCTGACGCCAAGCAAAGACTCCGGCGGTTTGGTGCTACTAGAGCCAGTGAAGAAAACCAAAGAAGCAGTGCCGTTTGATTATCGTAATGCCAACATTTACTTCGTGATGGTCGACCGTTTCAACAACGCCGATACGAGCAATGACAATAGCTATGGGCGCAAGAAAGACGGCAAAGAAGAGATCGGTACCTTCCACGGCGGTGATCTAAAAGGCGTGATCGAGAAACTGGATTACATCAAGAGCCTAGGTACAGATGCGATTTGGTTATCGCCAATCGTTGAGCAAGTACACGGCTTTGTGGGCGGCGGCGATAGCGGCTCATTCCCGTTCTATGCTTACCACGGTTACTGGACGCGTGATTTCACCAAGATTGATGAGAACTTTGGTAACGAAGATGACCTTAAAGTGCTGGTGGAAGAGGCGCATAAGCGTGGTCTCAAAGTCTTGATGGACGCGGTAATCAACCACACTGGCTACTCAACGTTAGCCGATTTGCAATTTGACGGTATTGAGGTGTTAAAGCCAAACGCTGACCTACCGAAGAAGTGGGGGGATTGGCAACCAAAAGCGGGCGAAAATTGGCATAGCTACCACCAGAATATTGATTACCAGAGTCCAAACTGGGCGAAATGGTGGGGCGGTGATTGGGTAAGAACCGGTTTGCCGGGCTACCCTGCTCCGGGCAGCAGCGATATCACTATGTCATTGGCGGGTTTACCTGACTTTATCACTGAATCAGACAAAGCCGTGAAGCCAGCGCAATGGCTATTGGATAACCCCGGCACACGTGTAGAAGCGCGTGACAATTACACCGTTTCCGATTACTTGATTGAGTGGCAAACTGATTGGGTGAAACGCTTTGGTATTGATGGTTACCGTGTTGATACGGTGAAGCACGTTGAAGGTGATGTGTGGAAGCGCTTGAAAGAAGAAGCATCAAGCAGTCTAGAGCAGTGGCGCAAAGAGAACGGAAAATCGGGTCTGCCATTTTGGATGATGGGTGAAGTATGGGGGCATACCGCTTATCGCAGCCCTTACTTTGACGATGGCTTTGATGCGTTGATTAACTTCGACATGCAGAAGAAATTAGATAAAGGCGCGGCGTGTTTCAGCCAAATGGCAGACACCTACCAAAGCTATGCAGATACTATCGCCAATGAGAAAGACTTCAACCCAGTGAGTTACATGTCTTCTCACGATACTGAGTTGTTCTTCTCTCGCTTTAAAGATTACGGCATGCAGCGTAACGCCGCGAATGCACTGCTTTTAAGCCCTGGTGCTGTTCAGGTTTACTACGGTGACGAAGTGGGTCGTAACATTGGTCCTTACGCGGATGATTTCCACCAAGGCACACGCTCTGACATGGTGTGGAAGCTATCTGATGAGAAGCAAGCGCTGCTCAAACATTGGCAAACCCTTGGTCAGTTCCGTAAAGCGCATCCAGCGATTGGTGCGGGTCAGCATCAAGTGATTGAACAAGAAGGCGCGTACGTGTTCTCTCGCTCGCTTGGCAATGACAAAGTCGTTGTCGCGTTTGTGGGACGTGACAAGTAGTTAGAACTTCGTTTTAAGCCTAGATAGAAAAAGCCCTTCCTTGAGTTCTCAGGGAAGGGCTTTGTTATTTTCGGTGCTCACTTAGCTACTTCAATAGCTATCGGCATCAACCGCTATTTATTTCTTTAGCTCTTGGTCGATGACTTTCTCAAGCTCTTCGAAAGGTACATAACCCGGAATGACTTGGTCATTTATGATGATCGCTGGTGTACCACGTAGACCTAGGCGAGTGAAGTACTCGTAGTTTTTATCCAACAATGCTTTGGTCTCTTTGTCGTCGACAAGCTGCGCTTCTGTGCCGGTCTTCTTAGCGATTTTTTGTAGTGAACTTGCATCGTGTGGACCCGGCTTCTTCACCAACAAGTCGTGCACTTCTTTGTACTTGTCATGTTGGTTCTGCCAAACGTTCAATGCGTAACTTGCCGAGTTGTAACCGTTCTTCTCGTACTGTTCTTTGAACGATACCGTCATGTTCAGCACTTTTACCTGTGGGTATTCTTTCTCTACCTTCACTAACTCACCTTCAAGACGTTTACAGAAAGGACAGCTGTAATCGGTCACGTTGATGATCGTCAGTTCAGGGTTCTCTGCACCGAAGTAAGAGTGCTTGCCATCGTTAAGATAGGCGCGCGCTTCATCCAAAGTCGCGTTAAACGTCTTTTGATAAGCGACGTAGTCTTGCAGGTTTTGATGCAGTGAATTGAGGATCTGCGGGTTTTCTTTCAGTAGTTGAGTAATTTCTTGTAGCTTCTCTTCTGACGTTTTTTCTGCTGCGTGTGAAAATAGAGGTACCAGCGCGATAGCCACAGTTAATAGTGTGCGTGTGAATTTCATGATATTTCCTAAAACTCTTTTTCTTCGCGGTTTTTGTCGCGAAGTGATTAAAAATAAAACAATTGATTTGGGGATGAATAGCAATCGGGTTTTATTCTCTAAACACACATAGCTTGAGGTGCACCCGATATTTGTCGGGTATCGGTTCAGTATGATGGCGGAAAGCATTGCGCTCGCTGCCACTGATAGACAGCAAGATGAACGCAAATAGGAATAAGGGAACAATGAAGCTGTCGAGATGGTTTTGTGAAACCTGAATCAGCTTTTCAGACAGCTCACACTGCTTAGTCAGTCCTTTTTCGCTCTTTTGCTGTTGCCCAGTGGCATGCTCAGTCGTCACTTGATCGCCAATGAGAGGACAAGATTGAAAGAGACCTGCATTTTTACTTAAACAGATCACGACAACCCAAGCCACAAGGGCGAGTGTCCATCGAGCGATGTTGGATTGTGATCGAAGCAAAAGGCAAACCCTGAGTAAGTCTCTAAGTAATGACCGCACCACCCTAAATTAAATTGCACAGAAAATTTGTTAGTTTTCGGTCAAGAAATCTTAAATAAGCAACAAATCATGAAGCACGTCGAGAATGTGGCTAATAGCAAACTTGTTCCAAACTTTAACTTGCTTTGTTAATGGATTGAACTAGCTGATTCTCAGATAAATCTACCTTATCTTGGTCATAAATATTTATTATCTTTTAAATGTGATTCAAATCATAAAATAAAACTTCATAACTAAGCAGCATGACTGTTCGGTAAATGGATTGATTTTGATCATCTCTCTAGCACGTCGTTCAGGGGATCATCTATGCGTTCTGTTCCACATATATAGGTGAATTTATGACAAGCCCTGTTCATGCTGAACGCAAGGTGACGATCGGGTGCTACATTGCACTCGCGTTTGCGGTTGTGTTCTTTTCTGGTCTGATGCAATCCAACGAATGGTACGGTGTATTCGACTTTACAACGCTTAATGGTTCTTTCGGTAAAGTCGCTTACGGCGTGACGGAAGGTGCAGATGGCGCGGTACAAGCTGCGACCACATCTTTCCGTGGTACTGGTGGTAGCGGTGCTCGTGACGGTTTCATTTTTGCGCTTACTTTGATTCCAACCGTTATGTTCGCGTTAGGTATGATCAACGTACTTGAGCACTACGGTGCACTTGAAGCCGCTCGTAAGCTTCTTACTCCTCTTCTACGTCCTCTAATGGGCATCCCTGGTAACTCTGGTCTGGCTCTGATTGCTTCTCTACAAAGTACCGATGCAGGTGCGGCTATGACGCGTCAACTAAAAGATGAAGGTCACCTAACTAAGCGTGAAACGGACGTATTTACCATGTTCCAGTTCACTGCGGGTGCAACCATCGTGAACTTCTTCTCATCGGGTGCGGTATTGTTCACGTTGACGATGGCAGACGGCTCTCTAGCAGTAACTTCTTCTATTGGTTTGGCGGTTGTGGTGATGTTCGCGTTTAAGATCATTGGTGCGAACCTGTTCCGTATCTACCTAAACATGACGGAAGGTAAAGAAGACAAGCAAGACCAAAACAAATCAGAGAACCTAAAAGAGGAGACGGCATAATGGGTGACGTTAAAGCGAAAAAACCAATGGTGACGGATATCTTCGTCGAAGGTGCTAAGAAAGGTTGGGTAATTGCGACTACCTCTACGGTTCCTAACGTATTAATGGCGTTCGTTATCATCAAAGCGCTGCAAATCACTGGTGCGCTGGATCTGATGGGCACTGTGTTCTCTCCAATCATGGCAGTGTTTGGTCTTCCGGGTGAAGCAGCAGCGGTATTGATCGGGGCTTGGATGTCGATGGGCGGTGCGGTTGGCGTAGTGATCACGCTGTTTGACCAAGGCATCCTGAACGGCACGCACATTGCGATTCTTGCGCCTGCTATCTACCTAATGGGCTCTCAAGTTCAGTACATGGGTCGTATCATGGGTCCAATTGGTACTGAAGGTCGTTACATCCCAGTTATGATTGCAATCTCAGTATTGAATGCATTTGGCGCAATGCTAGTGATGAATCTGTTTGTCTAGGAGTGAGTCATGCAATTCTCTCTAAATGAATATCTAGAAGAGCTACGTCCGCTAATCAATGTGGATTGTGGCACTTACACTACTGATGGTATCGAGTTCATCGCTTCTCAATTTGAAGAGAAGTACCAAGCGATGTCAGGTTGGAGCATAAAACGCATCGACTGTGGCAGAGCCGGTGTTGGTCTTGAAGTTCGAAATAAGCCGGAAGCTGAGCAAATCGATGTGATGCTGATTGGTCATATGGATACCGTGTTCCCCGTGGGTACCGCTGAGCTTCGTCCAATGTCTCAAGATGCAGAGAAAGCCTACGGTCCAGGTGTGTCTGACATGAAATCTGGTTTGCTTAACATCGTATACGCGATGCGCAATCTAGACCAAGCGGTGTTGGATAAGTTATCTATCGCTATCTGCATGAACCCAGATGAAGAGACTGGCTCTTTGGATTCTGTGGATTGGATTCAATCAGTTGCGAAAAACGCAAAGAATGTTCTGGTTGCAGAAGCGGCACGTGCAGACGGCGGTTTAGTGAAAGCGCGCAAAGGCATGGCTCGCTACAAAATGACCTTTAATGGCGTTGCTGCTCACGCAGGTAACGAGCCAGAAAACGGTCGCAGCGCAATCACTGAGATGGCGAATTGGATTTTGGCTGTCAATGCAATGACCAACTTTGAATCTGGTACCACGTTGAACGTCGGTATTGTCTCTGGTGGTAACGGTGCGAACATAGTTCCGGAACATGCTGAAGCGATCGTGGATGTGCGTTTCTGGAGCAACGAAGAATACGATGATGTCGATAGCAAGCTAAATGGCATGCTGGAAACACCATTCGTTGATGGCGTGAGCATTGAGTTGGTTCGTGAAGCTTATAAGCCTTCTATGGTGCCAAGCCCACAAACAGAAAGCTTAATGACATTAGTTGAAGAAGCCGCAAGTGAACTGGCGATCGACATCAACTGGAAAGAAGTGGGTGGTGGCTCTGACGCAAACAACACGGCGATTCTTGGTGTTCCAACTTTGGATGGTCTAGGACCTATCGGTGCAGGCTTCCACAGCGATCAAGAGTACTTGTTACTTGAGTCTATCGAACCACGTATCAAAATGCTGATGCGTGTACTGGAGAAGATTGCTCAATAAGGCATTCTGCTTCTAAAGCTTGGTTCCCAAAGCTTTTGGTTTCAAAACTTTTTGTTTCCAAGGCAATAATCCCCGGACTTCGGTTTGGGGATTTTTTTATCTAGCCAATTGGCTTCCTTTCTTCATTATCATTACTCGCTATTAATCCTACGTTCAGGTTCATCGTCTTAATATCTATGCCACAGTCATAAGTTTAGGAGGCACGATGACCACAAGCATGTCTGTAAATTCGGCGTCCGATGACGTCTTAGACCAAACGATGCAAGCACCAGATGAGAAAACCTTCTGGCGTAAAATGAAAAATTCCGTCAAGAAAGCAGGCGAAGAGATTGCTGTTATGGGCATCAAATCATGGCTTGCGATGGCAGATTCCAATACCTCTGTTCGCCACAAAGCTATCTTAGGTGGCGCACTGGCTTATTTCGTCCTGCCAACAGATATGGTACCAGACGTACTAGCAGGTGTCGGCTTTACCGATGACATGGCTGCACTTACCCTAGCGGCGAACTCGGTCGGCAATGCCATCACCGACGAGCATGAAGAACAAGCGAGAGAAAAGCTGAGTTTGATGTCAGATTAAGTTTTATTGTACAGCACTAATAGCCATTTGTGCTGCTCGATAAAGTTTTCCAAATACCATAAGAAAAACATTTCTAATAAACTTTGCAGACATATCTTCAATTGCTGTTACTGATTTTCCAATAAACACTAGCATATGGCCTAACAGCCCTTTGACTTGTGATTCTCTTACTGTAGAAGCTTTAGCTACTTTTTCTATATTTCTGGCGAGTATATCATAAAATGTCATTCCAGTAGATACTGTGGCTTGGGCTGCTATTGCTGAAAACAAGCCAGTATCTTTTAATAAGGTTATCAACGCTGCTTGAATTCTTTCTGACCAATACTCTGTAAATGATGCTTGGTTTCTGTGTTCAAACTTAAATCTAGTAGGTGTATACAAGTACTTGTTAGATCTGACTTTTATTGCTCCCCACGTTTCGGAGTTAGCATTATCTAAATACCCTAAACTTGTTTCGCTAGACATACTATGAGCATTTAAATTAAAGCCAGAACTAGCGTCTAAGCGGTACTCATCGCCATTATATGGAGCATGAATAAATGGCCAGACAGGTACTTTAGGTACAGGATCTGCGCCGTGAGTACAGCGGTATACTTTGTCGTTGCTTTTACTAGATTTACGGGAATATTGTTCTAAACCAACTCTAGGTGCGCCAAAAGTATATAAATTCACTCGTAATGAATATTCTTCTCTCAGCCAATCAGAACATAATGAAGCCAGAGCTCCTCCTAAGCTATGCCCAACACAATGAATACGGTTAGGTAAAATTTGGCATTGCTGTAAATATTGTTTTATGCTTGGTTTGATACTTGAAAATGAATTAATAAATCCAGCATGAGCGATAGAGCCATTTGGAGAGCCTTTAAGACCGACATTTAGGTTGGTTACCCAATCATTAGCGTTTTGCGTCCCTCTAATGGAAATTACTAAATCTCCCTTATATTTTCCTTTCCCAATACCAATTACCGCAAACGCTTCAGATGTTCTCATTACACCAGGTACCACTTTTCTAAACAATGGTATACGATCTAATCCTGAGATACCTCCAGTTCGGCCACTAAAAACATCTTGCTGCGAAAATACAAAGTGTTTTTCAAAACCTCCTTGTCCCTTAAACGCTAGTCTCCCTTGCCCCTGATATACTCCATACGGTATGTTCGCGATCTCTGACGCAAGTTTTGGTGTTAAAGACGGCATTATGTATCCTCCGTAAACTCTGTTTTATATAAAAATCCATTTAAATTGCAGTTGCTAATAACCATTAGATCTCGAGCATTATCTAGGTTTATATTCTTGAAAAAGTATCGAAACTCGGTATCTTCAAGCTCACAGTAAAGATTACTTAAGTTGTCCTCTATAAATATAGGTGGTGAAACGTAGTTTAACTGAGACTCCCAAATATATTTCTTTTCTTCATTTATATAGGTATATATTCCGATATATGAATATGTTTGATTCAAAGCTGATTCTTTGAACCTTTGAGAATGTATGACTGGTTTAAAGTGAAATTCACCGAACTCATTAGTACTTGAACTCCTTTTGTAATTATTCTTTAAAAAATTAGCTTCTAAGTAAACCGTTACATTTTCTAGAGGTCTTTGATCAAGAACTAAAGTACCTTTTATCTCTGGGCTTAACGTATATTTAAATTTCTTAAAAAAATCGAACATACTTTCTTTGAAACCTAATGCAAGTATTGGAAATGAGAAAATGAATAAAAAAAGACTATTTTTAAACATGAAATTATGATGTGTGTATCTTAGTACCAACTTAATTATCAGACTACTATCTATCGCGATTTGGTTTTGATCTTTAATTTGATAATGGAATTTGTATCTCTATATGATGAAAATGTCCCATATATCATTTTCAAAGTGATAAACATAGACCAGTTATCTTAACCCTCTAGATGAACTAATATAGAATCTAACTACTTACCGATTAGTAATTGAAACAACCTCGGGGGACGAGAATTGTATCTAAACCTTTTTGATTTCGGGTTTATTGGAAATAAAAAACCACCTCAGAATAAGGTGGTTTTTGCTTAGACAGGATAATTGAGTTTGGAAGGGTTTAAGCTTCCGCGCGTTTCAGATGCACTTCTTCTTCGGCGACCCCAGCTTTTGGATCGTTGAAGCGAGCTTCATCCAGTGCGCCTTCTGATTTAGCAACAATGATAGTCACTGCGCTGTCACCGGTGATGTTTACTGCGGTACGAATCATATCAAGTAGACGGTCAACACCCATGATAAGTGCAATGCCCTCTAGTGGCAGACCTACTTGGTTCAATACCATTGCTAGCATTACTAGACCAACACCAGGAACACCTGCGGTACCGATAGACGCCAATGTTGCCGTCATGATAACCATTAGGTAGTCACCCATAGTTAGGTCGATGTTGAATGCCTGCGCGATGAAGGCTGTCGCTACACCTTGCATGATCGCCGTGCCGTCCATGTTCACGGTTGCACCTAGCGGCACTGTGAACGATGATACGCGGTTCTCAACACCCATACGGTGCTTAGCCGTTTCCATTGTCACTGGAATGGTCGCGTTTGATGATGCTGTAGAGAAAGCAAACATGATTGCGTCTTCCATCTTACGTAGGAACGTAATTGGGTTTAGACCAGTGAAGCCTTTTAGCATCAAGCTGTAAGTCACAAGACCATGCAGCAATAGCGTACCTGCTAGTACAACGAAGTATTCAGCAAGGTTGAAGATTGCGCTTAGACCAAGACCTGTAAACAGCTTCGCCATTAGGAAGAACACACCGTAAGGCGCAAGGTTCATCAGAATCGCAACCAATTTCATGATTACTTCATTCAGATCAGAGAAGAATGCTGCGATACGCTCGCCTGGCTTACCTGCTGCACTGATCGCGATACCGAATAGGACGGCGAACACGATAACTTGCAGGGTTTTACCTTCTGCCATTGCGCTGATTGGGTTGGTTGGGAACATATCAATGATCACTTGACCCAAAGATGGCGCTTCTGCTGATTTGAATGAACTTGCTGCGGTTAGATCTGCACCAGCACCCGGCTGGAATAGCGTACCCATGGTTAGAGCAAGTGTGATTGCGATAGCGGTTGTTGCTACGTAGAAAGCAAGGGTTTTACCACCCATGCGACCCAATGTAGATAGGTCTTTTAGAGAGCTGGTACCACAAACTAGCGAAACAAATACTAGCGGTACAACAAGCATTTTTAAGCTGGCAACGAAGATCTGTCCACCAACTTCGAATAATCCATTAACAATGTATGCGTCGACAAATCCGTTGTCGGCAAAAAGTGTGCGAATTGCAAATCCTGTCAAGATACCCGCTACCATACCCAAAATTACGCGGCTGGTGAGCGACATCGGTTTCTTGGTATTCATGAGAACACTCCTTATAGTTATGCACCTTGAGTTCACTTCAAGGCGGCGTGCAGATTAGCAGCGGAGTGTGAAAATACGAAAGAATAATCCTCTGAATGGTCGATAGATGTGAAGTTAGTCACTTTAAAAAATAGAATATTAACTAAATGGCAACTAAAAGGCTGGTTGAAAAGTTTGTTAATTAACAAATTTATCGAATTTACAACCGATAGAAATGAATTCTTACATTCTTGATTGGTAGAAAACTGTTTGCATACAAGTAGAGGGCAAGATGCCAAGTGCATAACTAGGCATCTTTTATTCAGTTGTTTATTGCGGTGTTATTTCAATGGAGGGCGGGTTTGGTTATCGATGGTACGAGCAAAATTTGAAATCTGTTGATAATCTGTAGGTGTCCAAATTGATTTTGAGGTCAGAGACTTAGGCAGTGCTGAGAAGGCTTTCTCATTGTCGCTTGCTCTAAACTCTACACTCATCCACTGGTCAATTGGTTGTTGATCGGCAAAGGTCGCGGATAACGAAAGCTCATGGTTTGCACCAGAGTAGTTGGGCGTTAAGTTCAGTGCCATATGGTAATCTCGGAATCGAACTACCCATTTATCAGGTAAGCGTCGCGAGCTATCCCACCAATCACCATCGAGTTGCTGGATTTTCTGTTTCGTTATCGCTTTCGATTGAGCTTTTAAATCCTTTAAAGCTTGTTTGAAAGCGCTGTCCATGGCTCTAGAAAAGCCTTTTTGATCGAGCTCGGGGTTGTCCAGTAATACTTGCTTGGCTAATTTTGCGCCGAGCATGTTGGAGTAGAGGTCTTCGGATGAAAAGGCAGATGCCAGCTCTTTAAATCCGCTAACGGACACCATACCGAACCACTGAGCTATTTCATGCCATTGAGCCAGTCGAAACGCGGTTAGCGCTGCTGCTTGAGCACTGCGATCTAGCTTCTCTTCTTCGCTAAGCTTCTCTTTTTGTTCATACCAACGAATACGACGAACACGAAGTTCTTCAGGCAAGTCCAGATGCGCTGCGCGACCGAGATAATGTTGATTTAGGGTGAATAAATAATAGGTGTAATCTGCGGTATCACGGACGTGGGCAGTATCAATAAACCCGCCTAGTTCGGTAAAGATAATGCCGTTAGCTTCTTCATTCAGACCTAGCAGGCTACCAGAGACAGACTCACTGCCATCGTTATAGTGGTGAGTACCCACTTCGTTGCTGGATAAGACATTCTCAAGAGAAAAGAATGGAACAGGCACGCTTCCTAGTTGCGCTTTGAGATCGACACCAAATGCACAGCACGGTCTTACGCCAACCGGTGCTTTCAGTTCTTGCGCGTGGACGAGTCCACTACAAAGGCTCAGTAGTAATAGTGCTGCTTTCTTCAAACCCTACTCCTAGAATGCTTCATTAATTTGGAAATAAAAACCAGTGCTGTCTTTGCCGACGCCCAAATCGACGCGCACGTTAATACGTGCCTTAAAGGCAAATCGATAACCAACCCCGACAGTAGGTAACCAGCTACTTTTAAAGAGGTCGTGATAAGTCGGTGCGATATTACCGGCACCTAGCCACCCAACCACACCATGACGACCTGCAATGGTATGGCGAATCTCTACTTGTGTAGAAAGCTGGTGTTTATCGCGATATTGCCCTTGGTAGTAGCCACGCATACGCTGGTCATCACCTAACTGGGCGTAATCAAACCAAGGAGCGTCACCGAAAATCGATTGTGAATATACCTCCATTGCGATAATCGTAGTGTCAGACCATTGTTGGTAAACACGATAGTTAGCAACGAGGTTGTCGTAGTCTTCATCACTACCGAGTGAATCTCGGTTCGCTATCCATTCAATATCGAGAAACTGTCCACGCATTGGGTTCGGTTCGAAATCACGCGTGTCGTATTCCATTCCAACTAAGACACCACTGCTGGTGGCATCGGCAACTTCTGAAGGGAGAATATCGCCATCGACACCGTCGACCTTACTGAATGACTGCCATTGCCAGCCAAGTTTGGCGTAAGTATTTGGTGCGACTTCAACGGCGATTTTTGGGCTCAACTGTAAACGTTGCCCTTCATACTGCACTTTGTTGTTCTCGTTTTCTGCGGCTTGGCTGCCAATACCCCAATAGTAACCGGGGGTATGGCTTATCCATGCCTCACCTAAAAGACGGACTTTGTCATTTTTTAAATAGGTGCGATTGTTTAACCCCAAGCCGTAAGAACCTGAGGTTGAACCATAAGAAGTAACGGTGACGGTCGAGTAAGGATCGCCTTTTTGCCAGTCATAAGGCGTGTACAACCCCACTGCGGCAACGCCAATACCAAACCCTTGTTCTGGGTTAACAAAAGGACCTGGTAATACGCCCCAGTCGATTAACTTAGATTCATCCACGGTCTCACTTGAACCAAGCTTGGTCAGGATGTCATCCATTAAGCTACTTTCGTCTTGCTGCATAGCAAAAGCAGATGACGAACTAAGCAGCGCGGTGAGCGCAAGACTATAAGAGGTTTTCATCTTCTCGTTACCCTAGAAACGACGGTCTAAAGAGAAGAAGATGCTTTGACGATCTCCAAAACCGGCTTCACCCAAAAGGTACCAATCTTCATTAATTTGGTATTGCATGCCTGCGATGGTGTTCCATTCAGATTCTAAACGCTGTTTTACTTCAAAACGCGCGCCTGATGGGATTACGCCACCTAAAGATTGTGGTAGTCCAAGATCTTTGAGTGAACCAGAGAGTTCTTGTTCGACATCTTGATACATAGCACCAACCCAAAATCGAATTGGCACGCCATTTTGATGGAAGTCGTAACCAACACGAGGAGATACAACAAGCGCATCAATTGAACCGTCAATAACGGTTAAATTGGTTTGAGTGTAACTTGCATCGACCAGTGCGAACCATTGGTCGTAGCCGCCGGCAAGTACAAAGCCAAGACCTTTGGTGTAACCGTCAAGGTCTAGACGAAAGTTCTCAATACGTTGTGGTTTCACAAACGGCAACTTAACTTTGACGTTTACATCCGTTTCTGAATAGCCGTCGAGCGTGCCGATCAAGCCATAAACGTTTAAGAAAGGAAATAGCCAGACATCAGCACGCAATGTCATTACATCGGTGGCTTGTTTACCTGGTTCTGCTTGCATATCGACTAGTTTTTCAATCCCGCCCAAGCCTTTTAAAGCGATAGAGTCGACATTGATGCCTTGTTCCATACTCATATAGCTGAGGTTTAAACCAAAAGGTTTTGGCAAATTGTAGCCAAGCGCCTCTGCTTTCTCTTTCCAAATAGGAAGAGAAATGGAATCCGCATTCGCGACTCCGGTAAACAAGCAAGATGCAGCAACAAGCAAAGAAGGTAATTTCATAAGTCACTTCATAAATCGTGGCGATCTCAATGTAAGCGGAAGATAGGTTACTTTTAGCTTATGAGATTCAATTATCGTCACGGAAAAATCACTGCTTTCTCATAAGGAAAAAGCACCAAAACGAGAGTTAAGATCCGCGGCTTTTATGTGTTTTTAGAGAGGCTTCTTAACTTCGGCGAGCGCATCTTACTCTTAAAATTTAAAAAGTAAACTTTAAAGTGTACTTTAGATTCTTGCGCGCTATACTCTGCAGCCACTTACATGAGGTTGGTGAATCTAGAACGATGAAACTTTCGGAAAAAAAACGCATTGCGCTGATTGAAGCGGCTCAACAGGAGTTTATTGAGCACGGATTTAGTGGCGCAAATATGGATAGAGTGTGTGAGCGAGCTGGGGCATCGAAGCGTACCTTATATCGCCATTTTGAAAGTAAAGATGTGTTGTTTATCGAGTCGATACAAAGCGTGCTCGAAACTCAGCGTGCACGATTGCAACTCAATTACTCACCAGAGAGCGATATCGAAACACAACTTAGAACCTATCTGCATGCCAAGTTGGACTCTATGTATGAAGACTTTGGTTTGCCGCTCGCCAAGATGGTGATCAGTGAGTTTATGCGCACACCAGAATTGGCAGAGAACTACTTACACCAACTTCAACGCCAAGATGCATTGCTGGAAAACTGGTTTAAAGAAGCCATTGCGGATAACAAGGTCAAAGCGCTTGACCCTGTCATGATGAGTTGCATGCTAATGTGCTTATTGAAAGGAAACTGTTTGTGGCCACAATTGGTTGCTAATCAAGCGGTGCCGAGTATTGAGCAGCGCAAGAAAGTCGTTGAGGATATTCTTACGCTGTTTTTAGATGGCTACCGACGTTAGTTTGCTTATTGCTTATTGCTTATTGCTTATTGCTTATTGCCTCAAATGTTTAACTCATCACGACATGACGCAGTGTTGATAGAGAGGTGTGATCCCACGTCCAATAGTCTTGTTCTCGGTTATGGAGCCCTCCGACCCAATAGTCTTGAATGAAAAAGTCTTTCCCACTCAAACAAGCTTTGCCACGAGCATTAATACTGACTTGTTGCTCCCACCAATTTTTATCAAATGAATCCACAGCAAACAGTGGTTTTTCCGCTCGTGCGAGTGGTAGTAGCAATGCATAAAACATTACGTCACCGAGGGTGGGAAGGGGCTCTCTTTGCTGACTTCTCTGAAACCAATCTTTAACGGTGATGGCTGTGCTTTGCTCGCCCAATACTTGCAACGCCAAATATTGGGTGAAGCTCAATCCTGACTCCGAGTTAGGCAGTTCTTGAAGGTGTCGTTTCATCACTGCTTTGATATTCGGTAAGCAATCTAATTCATGTTGTTCTAGCAAGTTAAGGAGCGGCTGTGGTGTTTGAGCCCGCAACGCTTGCCAGCAGCGTTTGGCTTGACTGAAAAGCTTCGCTGTAACCGGCTTTCGGTGTTGCCAACATGAGCGAATAGCTTCGGCAGGGAGTTGCCCAAAGCCAATAAACCGTTCTGTTCCTGGAAACTGGTTGAATTCGATGATCTCTATCACTTTACCTACCCTGTTCTCTAACAAGGAAAGTCCTCGAAGTAGCATGAATTGATCATAGGCATCGTGTTCAACCCAAAAAACAATACGTTCATATTGATGGTTAAGTAGAGTATGGATATTGTTTTGCTCAAACTGCGCTACATTTTGAACCGAATCTTTGCGACCCATCACGGGTAGCAATGTGCCTACGACGTATTGTGCTCGAATGGCGACAAAGCCTTTTTTATCATTGGGAATAGGACCGATGCACAGTGGATCAATCATAGGTAAGAAATCACCTTCAAACCCGCAAGTCTTTAATAGTTGCTGAATATCGTGCCCACAGCGGACATGGAGTGTTTTTAAATCTGCATCAAGCGGGTTTGCTTGGTGGTCAATAGCGTGCTTGTGCCTTTCTAATTCCTCTATATGTGCTTTTAACTTGCTCCAACTGGGTAAGCCAAGCTCTCTAGCTAGAGCGTGTTGAACGTCTGACAGCTGGATAGAGTCAGGAGTAAGCGTTTCTGGTTGAGAGTGAAACTGTTTAACCTGTTTGAGTGCAATGGTGTCTTTTTGGCGGATCGCCTTTAAGCGTTTTTTTGCTACAGACTTTTGCTGGTTAAGGTTAATGGAGAAGCTATTGTAAGATTGCATTTTTCACCTTTCTTATCTCTTCCACACTCGCTTTATTAGAAGTTAAAAAGAAGGTAAAAACAGATTGTTCCTGCTAACAAAAGCAGGGTGGTTGAGGTGCCGTGAACCGAGTTCTTTCCGCGAGTGTTGGGTGCTTTAGGCTTGAGCTGCTTCAATGGTATGTAATCGAAACAGGTATCGCAACTTTGAATAATATAAAGAAGCAAAACTGCACTTAACTTCACATAAAACAGTTCTAGAACTTAAGCGAGGAGTAAGTTGGAGAAGAGAAAGCATCCATGATGAAGGCTTAAGAATTGCGCCGGTTGAGCTTGTTTTGTGTCGCTCTATCCAACTCGCACTTTGGCACTATCAAGTAGTGTTTTATAGAGGGCAAGGGCGGCGGGTCCACTTTTCGCCCCTTTCGGCAAGGTAAGATGTAGAGCGACTTGATATTGGTTCGAATGTTCAAGATCTATCTCTTTGATGTGGTCGTTTTGACGGTACTCAACGAGATGTTTTGGGAGGCGGCAGAAGCCGACACCTTGCTCAACCGCTCTAAATGCGTGGTCAAAATTATCTACCGTGATTCTTTGACGCGCGCGTAACCAGCCTACGTCTCGCTTCTCTTTGTTTGATTCCCCTAAGTCTCGAACCACAATTTGGCTGGTGGTTGCAAAGTCCGCCAATGAAATATGTTCCTTTTTTGCTAGTGGATGTCGAGCTGCGATCACAGGGACCATAGTGGTAGTGCCGAACGCTTCAGCAGGGTAGTTGGTGATCGGAAGGTTGATGATGGCAATATCCGCAAGTTCATTGATCACCATGTCTGTTGTTTTACTCAGAGAGGTCTCTACAACTTGAACGGAAGTCGTGTTGTTATGTGTGAGAAATTCACTAAGTGGAGTATAGAGCCAACTTGGGTCGCACAAGTGATCGATCGCTACCGTTATCTGTGATTCTACACCGCTATTTAGCTGCTCACTGATCATTTCAAGTTCACGAGCCTGCTCAAGCATTGATTGTGCACGGCGCAACATCGTCTGACCGTGTTCGGTTAATCCGGCCTTACGACCTTTTACTTCTATCAGCTTGATACCTAATTGGTCTTCGAGCTTTTTCACCGAATAGATAAGCGTGGTATGGCTTTTATTGAGCATCACTGCGGCTGACTGAATGCTCCCCGCCTGTTCAATTGCTTGTAGTGTTTGCCATTGCTCTAAGGTTGTTTTGAGTCTCATTAGTCAGTTTTTTCCACAGTTAATGGCAAAATTATGAACTTTTTTGTCAGTTTTATAAAGGTAATAATCTTCCCATCAAAAGCGAGTCAATAAGAAGAGGAGACTCAAGATGGCGAAACTATTGCAAGTTGATTTTGAATTTCATGGTCCGTTTGGAGAAGAGATGTCGAATGCTCTGATCGATTTAGCTAAATCAATTAACCAAGAACCGGGTATGATTTGGAAAATTTGGACGGAAAGCGAGACAGATAAACTTGGTGGTGGCATCTATCTTTTTGAAGATGAAGCCACGGCGCAAGCTTATCTCGAAATGCACACTGCTCGTCTGAAACAGATGGGGGTTGAACAAGTAAGAGGGCAGATATTTGATATCAACGCGCCACTAAGTACCATCAATCAAGGTCCAATCGGAGAGTAATATTATGACTAACCGCACCTTTCTAACCGTTCATGGCACGATTTATACGGTATTTGCTTTTGCGTTATTTTTTGTTCCGACCATGATGTGGCCGATGTATGGTGTACAAATCAATGACCAGTACGCACTGTTTTTGTCCCAGCATACGTCAATCTTTTTAGGTGGGATTGCTGCGGTAAGTTTGATGTTGCGTGATGTTGAATCTGGCAATACGGTGAAACAACTGTTTAAAGCTTTGTTGGTCACGAATGTCTTGGGCGTAGCGATCACTACTTATGCTGGCATCACGGGGGTTTTTGTTGGCTTTGGTTGGAGTGATCCCGCCTTCTTCTTGCTATTGAGTGTGCTCACTTTTCTTCAATTGAAGAAGCAATAATAGAAGCTATCTTAATTAGATCATTATTAAAAAGCCCCGCGATAATTGCGGGGCTTTGTGTTTCTATTTATGGTTTTCCCCAAGTATGCTTAAGTCACTTGGGTGTAGCGACATTACTCACTCTTATAGGCGTAGTTGTAATAACCGTAGCCGTATGAACTCGCCGCTTTCTTCTCAATTGCGTTAAGAATGACGCCTTTGACTTCTACACCTGATTGCTCAAATCGACTGCGAGCGACTTCAAGCTCTTTCGATGTCGTTTGGTCAAAGCGAGCTACCATCAGAGTGGTTCCTGCAATCGCACCAACGATACTAGGGTCAGTCACTGCCAATACTGGTGGTGTATCGATGATCACTAGGTCATACTCTTGTGATGCTTTTTCTACAAACTCAACAAATCGTGGGTGCATCAAAAGCTCAGAAGGGTTTGGTGGTACTTGACCACGAGTAATTACATCTAAGTTCTCAACTTTAGTCGGCTTGATCACCATATCTTGACTAATCTTACCGCTTAAGAAATCAGAAAGACCGTTATCAGCCGTCAGACCAAAACATTGTTGCAAGTAACCTTTACGCATGTCCGCATCGACCAACAACACTTTTTGACCTGTCTTCGCTGCTACTGCCGCAAAGTTTGTCGATACAAATGTCTTACCAATTGAAGGCGCTGGACCAGAGATCATCAGTACGTTGTTTTTCGCTTCCATCATCGCAAAATGAAGGCTAGTGCGAAGTCCACGTAGTGCTTCAATCGAAAGATCCGCAGGGTTTTCTTCTGCCAATAGAAGCAGGTCTTTGTTGCTCTTGCGCTTAAGTTTGCTCGCAACTTCTAATTGTTGTACCGACTTAGGAACACTTGCGTAAACAGAAATACCCGTTTGTTCAATCTCGTCTGGAGAAGTGACGCCGCGGTGGAAAGCGGTTTTAACCAGAACAAAAGCAACGGCAACCATACCGCCTAATAGTGTTGCTAGAACAACGATAAGAGGCTTCTTAGGCTTCACTGGAATAGCGTAAGACTGTGCACTATCGATAATGCGTACGTTACCAACGGTACCAGCTTTAATAATGTTCAACTCTTGAACTTTGTTTAGAAGCTGAATGTAGATCTGTTGGTTAACTTCAACGTCACGTGTCATACGTAGGACTTCACGCTGCGTTTTTGGCAGCTTCTGAACTTGTCGGTTCAAACGAGCTTTTTCTTGCAGTAACGTCTGACGTTTATCCAATAGTGATTTATATGCTGGATGATCCTGCGTGAACTTTTGGCTGATTTCACTTTCTTTGAATGTCAGTTCGTTCAGCTGCGCTTCAAGAGCGACCATCACTTTGAGTGTTGATTGTGCTTCAAGGTTTAAGTCGATCGATTCGTTTTCTTGTCTAAAACGATTCAGTACGTCTTCAGACCCTGTCAGTTTCTCTTTGATTTCCGGTAGGTGATCTTTTAGAAAGTTTAGGCTCTGTTCCGCTTCCGCTGAGTTCCTTCTTACATTCTGTAGGAAGTAGTTTTGCACAACGTCATTCAAAATTTGCTGGTTACGTTCAGGGTATTCGCCTTCAATACTCAGTGACACAATACCTGTTTTCGCGCCACGTTCTGAAATAGACAGTTGTGAAGCCAATCGGTTGATCGCGTCAAGCTTGCTAATTTTTCCGATTGAAAAACTGTCTTCGTTTTGCGCAACCAGTTCACGTACTTTGATGCGGTAGCCATTCATTTCAATCGTTTGACCAACAACGCCAGAAAGCACAATTTGATCTTCAATCATCAGATCAAAACTGCCTTTCTCTGCATCTGTTACCACAAGCTGATGCTTGTAACCTTGCGCGGTACGTGGCATCTCGAAAGTTGAAACTGAGATGTAATCTTGAGTGCCATTGATGCGAGCAAGACCTTTACCGATAAAAGGAAGATAGTCCGGAGTGGCAATCGTCGTTAGGTTAAATTTATCGACCGTATCACCAAGGATCATACGTGATTTGATGATCTCAATCTCAGTCGTTGCTGACGATTCTGCAGCAAAAAGCTCGCCCATATCGCCGACCATCGCCGAAATACCACCAGAGCTTTTCTGTTCGATCTGAATCAGAGCATCAGCTTTGTAGATAGGTGTCGATAGCAATGCCACGGCAATACCGATTGTTGCAAAGAGAAGCGTAATGCCAATGATGAACCATTTCGCATCTATCAATATGCCAAACAGTTTACCGAGATCGATTTCATCATCGGTTGGTGCAGATGAACTTATAGTTTGGTTAGCCATTGTTTTTTTATTTCGCCAAGTAATCTGAAGTTATAGTTTTTTTGCCCAAGCCTGAGCGGATTGCTCAATCAGAGAAAACGCATGATCAAATGCTTCTCTGCTTTGTCTGTATGGATCTGGAATGTCGACAGAATTCATCCAATGCCCAAACAGCATGGTCTTGCCTCTTGCTTCTGGAACGATCTCAGTTAATGCATCGATATGACCTTGTTCCATTACCAAGATAAGATCTTGTTTCGCACAAAGCTGCGCAGTAAGTTGTTGCGCTTGGTGATTCTCAAGAGAAAACCCTTTTTCCGAGGCAATGAGCGTTGCTGTCTCATCCGCTGGTTTCCCAGTCAGTCGACTTTTCTCAACGGCAATACCGGCTGAAGAAATGGTTTTATTCGGAAGAAGTTGTTGAAGCACTCGTTCCCCAGTCGGAGAGCGACAAATGTTACCTACGCATACGACAAGAATGTTTGAAAACATGGTTTGTTCCTTATCAATAACTATTGGAAAGGGCTTACCTCTTCACATAAGCCCTTTCAAGAACGTCTGAACTACGGCCAGTTTCTAACGCGTAGAACACCTTCTGTAAGCTCATTGAAGCCTGAAATCGTCGGTACTAACTGTGCAATAACGCGGTTCCAACGACTGACTGGTGCAGCAGTAACATACACAATGTCGTAAGGTTCCAAATCAAATTCAGTACCAATCACTAACGCCGCTGCGTCAGAGACATCAAGTTGGTAAATGTCGCCTAATGCTTGATTGTCTTGAGATTTTCTGATGACAAAAACGCCAGTTGCATCCGCAGAAAGTTGGTTGATACCACCAACATTGCTTAGAGCCTCGGTCAAGCTCATGCCTGCGCGATCCATTTTCAGTAGCTTAGGATCGTTAACTTCACCCATAACAAACACTTTTTGAGTGTCATTTCTTGGCACATGTACGATGTCGCCAGGTTGAAGTAATCGGTTTTCAGTAAGGTCACCTTCTTGCATTAGCGCATAGAGAGAAATGTTTTCGACTTTGCCTTGGCGTGTCAGTGTGACGTTACGCCAATCCGCATCTTCTGCTAGACCGCCAGCGCGGTTAACTGCATCAAGAAGCGTAAGTGGGATATTGGTGATAGGTTGTTGCCCTGGCTTGTTAACTTCGCCAGTGATGTAAGATTTCTTGGAACGAAATGCCGCAACACTCACATCCACTTGTGGACTCTCAATGTACTTCGCCAACTTGTTAGCAATAATGGTACGAATTTGGCGAACATTTTTACCCGCAACCTCAACAATACCTATGTATGGATAGAAGATGGTGCCATCAGCATGCACCCAGTTACCCGCTTCTTCAGAGCTACGGTAAGAGCCTGCTGGAATGGTAAGTTCAGGGTGATCCCAAATAGTGATATTCAGAATATCGCCAGGACCGACTTCATACTCGTAAGCCGCGAGTTGATGGTCAAGTGTTGGGTTCGCTTTGGTCTCTACATCTGAGCTTTTTAGCTGCGAGACTTTATCAAGAGTCAGTGGAAAGACGTTAAAATCTGCCGCCGTATTGGCGCTGTTGTCTTCAACGATGTGCTTTCCACTCGTGGATAAGTGACTGCCCGGTACTGTACATCCAGCGAGAAGTACAGAGGAAAGGAGTAAACTGCCTAGCTTTGTATAGTTGAAATTCATGCTTTTTCATTCATCTGACGTAAAGAGCGAGTTGCTAAGAACAACATTGTTTTTTGCCTAAACAACAACACGTCACAATTTTATTGGGCAGTATTATTTATTTTAATTTATAAAATACTCAATAAGAAACGGGTTGCATCTGGCGAGCGCACTCTAAAGAATTTTTTGAGGAGGGGCAATAGACGATAAATTGATAAAAAGCCAGCTATATATTGCTGAATTTTATATTTCTGTGCGTTGAGTAGCGTGGATTTGACAAAAGTGTTTATTAATTAGCTCTAATTTTCCGTATCAGCTCACGAAATTTGTAATTTAACAGTTTTTCAATTAGTTATTGATGCGACCATTTTTCTAAAAAAATTTATATGCTTTGTTTTAAAATGTGATGTGTGTCGTATTTTTTATTCTACGTCAATAGCGCTTTGTTATGGTTTTGCCAGAAAGTAGGCAGCGTATGGTCAAAATATGATGTGGGTTCAACAAAGTGATGGTTTGATGAACGATTTCATACAACAAACCATCATTTCAATGATATTAGCGTTTTGCTAGCCCCTTACTGTTCAAGTACGGCAGAATATGAGGTCGCGACTCACCAGCAAGCTTCCCAGTGACTTCTTGCGACCATGAACTCAGTTTTTGATTGCTTGTACGGCTCGCATAATACGCTTGCATAGTTTGATCGTAGCTCTGAATATCATCTAAATTTAGCTCTTGGTATTGATTTTCATGAACAACCACATGTGCAGGTAGGCGTGGCTTTACTTCGGGATTTTGATCGGGATGCCCTAAGCACATACCAAACAACACCGCGCTATTTTCCGGTAAGCCCAATAGCTTATCAACTTGAGCGGCGCTATTCCTTAGTCCTCCAATATATACGCCACCTAATCCCATGGACTCGGCTGCAAGCAAGCAGTTTTGTGCCATGATTCCAGAATCTACTGCTCCAATCAGAGTTAGTTCTGTAAAGTCTGCCTGTACATCAGGATTGATGGTTGCATGGCGCTGATAATCAATACAAAACACTAAGAACTCAGCCGCACTTTCAATATAAGCTTGGTTACCAGCAAATTGAGCCAATTGCTTACGCTTTTCAGAGTCAGTCACTCGAACTATTGAGACGACTTGAAGCATACTAGAAGAAGACGCAGCTAAACCTGCTTGAATGATGGTTTGTCTTTGTTCATCAGTAATAGGAACTGCGGTGAATTTTCGGATAGAGCGATGAGCAAGAATGGTTTCAATCGTATTGTTCATGATGTTCTGGCTTCCTGAAGAGTGGTTCTATTTGGCTGAATCTTCACCATAACGGCATTTATTGGGAGCGTAAACAGAGATGCACTACAAAGTGTGCCACAGGACAAAACTTGACGAAGTGCAACCGAGCAAATTGAACATAAAGTGACGTTATTTATAAACTTGGGTATATACTGATTTTTAATAATCAATAGCTTACCAAATGTGGAGAACATGAAAGAGCTAATACTTCATACGGTCACAGTGTTTATGGGCTTTTTTGCCATCATGAACCCTATCGCTAACATTCCTATCTTTTTAAGCCTAACAGCGGATGATGATAAACAAACGGTCCGCTCAATTGCATTTCGTTCGGTCTTTATCGCTTTTGTTATTGTTGCTGTGTTTGCTGTTGCGGGTAAGGTGATTTTCGACTTGTTCGGCATTACGTTATACGCGCTGCGTATTACCGGCGGCATCTTAGTCTTTTTAATTGGCTTTCACATGCTGCAAGGTGAATCAACGCACAAGAAGACCAAAGAGAAAGCCTATTCACCAGAGCAAGAACAGGCGGCTTTAAGTATTGCAGTTTCCCCACTGGCAATGCCGATTTTAGCTGGTCCGGGCACTCTCGCGACAGCAATGAACTTTGCAACAGCGGGTGGAATAACGGAAACCATTATTACTATCGCATCCTTTGCTGTGCTCTGTGCTATTACTTACGTTTTGTTTCTCTTTGGCGACAAGTTAGTGAAAGCTGTTGGTCCAAGTGCGTTAAATGTGATCACCAAAATGATGGGGCTGATCCTCGCCGTGATTGGCACACAAATGTTCATTGATGGCGCTGCAGAGGCGTATAAAACCGTTTTTGCTTAATTTCTTTAGCATCTGAATACTTTACTTTGAATCCACATTGACTAGGCAGTTGATGTGGATTTTTTGATCCTAAGTTTCCACTTAAAAAGCAAGAAACACATAGACTTCGCCTATCTCAATAATAAGAATAACCAATTGTTGCTGTAGCACGAATTTCAGTAACCTTTTCAGAGCAATTATTGGGGGGAAACATGGCAACAAAAGCAATCGTAGTCGAAGGTGGTGCAATGCGTGGTGTCTTTGCTAGCGGCGTATTGGATGCATTCTTAGAACAAGACTACAAACCATTTGATTTTGCGATTGGCGTATCGGCAGGGGCTTCAAATTTGATCGGTTATTTGACCGATTACCCGCACCGTAGCATCAACGTCATTACTAAATTAGCAACCAGCAAACGCTTTTTCGATCCTACTCGTTTTTTAAAAGGCGGTGATTTGATCGATGTGAAATGGTTGTTTGAAGAATCAAATCGTTTGTACCCAGTCGATGAAGCGAAACTGTTTGAAGGCATTCCTTTCTTAGCAGCGACAACGAACGTAAATACGGGTAAAGCGGATTATTACCGTGTAAATCGTCATAACTTCCATAATGCGATGGAAGCGACGACGGCACTGCCTATTGCGTACAAGCATACTCCTTGCTTCTCTGGTGGTTGTTATACCGATGGTGGTGTGGCGGATTCCATTCCGGTTCGAGAAGCACATCGTCGCGGCGCTCGTGATATTACGGTTATCCTTTCTCATCCTTTGGCTTATGAGAAAAAGCCGGTAAAAACGCCTTGGTTAATGAAGAAGTTGTTCGCTGAGCATCCACAGATGGCAGAGGCAATGTTGCGCCGTTCAGAGAACTACAACGAATCGTTAGATTTCATTCGTAATCCTCCAAAAGACACGCACATTCGCGTTATTGCACCGCCGGATGAATTCAGTGTACAACGTCTATCAATGCGCCAGTCGGTATTGCTAGAAGGTTACGAAATGGGATTGGAAGCAGGGCGCGCCCACCTTACCAATCGGGCCGGTGAACACGGCTTAGACAGAGAAAACTGCCACTTCTGTATTTAGCTTTTGATGTCTAAAGCGGTTAGTCCATATCAACTTCAAGTGCTCCCCAAGATGAAGGTTCTCCCTCCCTCGTCAGAGGGAATAGGCGAGCGTCTGGTTTGGCATAACTTAACCTATGCAGACGTTGCGTGACGTGGTAGCTGTCGAGCCCGGAAATGGTCACTAAGTCGAGTAGCTCTAGATCTAGGTAGCCATCGGGCATGATGGCTCTTTCAGGTGCGTGTACCATCAACACTTCACCAATCAGCATCTCTGTCTGATTGCTTTCAATCTTGATGTGTTCTCTCAACACCAACCCCATTTTGAGATTGCTCTCTAGGACAAATGGCGCAGGAAACGCATCATCATAGTAAGGAGTAAGTCCTACCGCTTCAAACTCTGATATCTGTTTTGGATAGCGGGCGGAGGTTTGATGTGCTTTTTGGACGAAATCGACGCCGACGGCATTAATGGTGAAGTGCTTGGTATCGAGGATGTTTTCTAATGTATGACGACGGCTTTTGCGTGGACGAACAATAAAACCAAACAGTGGCGGATGTGAGCCTAAGTGGATCACAGAGCTTACGATAGCCAGGTTCTCTTGTCCTTGCCTGTCTCTTGTTCCGATGAGGTTCGCGCTTTTGTATCCCGCAAGGGAGTTGACCAATCGAGTTCTTTGGCGCTGCTCCATCGTTTGTATATCATGCTTTGAGAGTTTGATGTTTTCCATGTCCTAAAAAGGGGCGAGAAACCTCGTCCTTCCATGTTGTGTCACTATTTCGGCATGATGACGGTGTCGATCACGTGTATCACACCATTCTTAGCTTTGACGTCGGTGGCAATTACGGTAGCGTTATTGATCATCACTTTATCGCCCATGGTTTTGATCATCACGTCTTGCCCTTGGACTGTCGTCGCTTTGTCCATTTTCACTACGTCTGCGGCCATCACTTTTCCCGGAACCACATGGTAAGTGAGAATCGCAACCAGCTTATCTTTGTTCTCAGGCATGAGTAGCATTTCGACTGTTCCATCTGGAAGCTTAGCAAAAGCTTCATCTGTGGGTGCAAATACAGTGAATGGACCTTTACCTTTTAGCGTATCCACTAAGCCTGCGGCTTTGACTGCTGCGACCAACGTATTGAACGAGCCATTTGCTGCGGCCACATCAACGATGTCTTCTTTCATCATTCCATGTTCATGTGCTTTCGCTGGCAGTAAAAAAGTTAGGGTGGCGAACAAAACCGTGGTCGTAACCAAGATGCGTTTCAACATAATGCATTCCTTTTGTTGTTTGGGTACCGCTCTCTCCCTGATAAAGTCCCTGTTTGTACGCACGCCCTTTTCTTGGCGATCAACTGGCTTTCTTTTTATTCGAAGGACGGACGTGCTGAGCTAAAATGCGTGTACCTTCCATTTTTACGTCGGCACGTTTTCGCCAAGCCCACAATCGCTCTCTGGCAGCTTTCGCACTCGCTTCTACATCGACTATTGGGGCGAGGTATTTTGAGTCCGGTTCTAACTGGTACATCACGACTTCCATTGCGGTCATTTTCCAAGGCTCAAACAACAGTGGGGTGGGTACCTTAGCGAGCTCCGGAATCCATTTATGAATGAATTCACCATCGGCATCGTGTTCTTGTGCTTGTTTCGTCGGATTGTAGATACGAATGGTATTGGTGCCAGTCACTCCAGCCTGCATTTGAAATTGTGGATAATGGATACCCGGCTCAAAGTCGAGAAATAGCTGCGCTAGGTGAGTTACGCCATCGCGCCAATCCATGTTCATGTGATGCGTTAAAAAGCTTACTAGCATCGCGCGCATTCGAAAGTTGATGTATCCCGTGTGATGAAGGCAGCGCATACAGGCATCGACGAGAGGTATGCCAGTGGTTCCCTCCTTCCAAGCATCTAGTCGGATTGGGTCGATGTTGCTCGCTTGGCGAAGCAAAGGGTCATAGGCTTGGTTCACACAGCGAAATTCCATCTCACATTCAGATTCAAATTTCTGCATAAAATGACAATGCCAATGAAGCCTTGAAGACAACGCAATTAGGCTGCGACGAAACCCAGTCACTTGCCAATGTTGCAAGAGGTATTGATACACTTCTCGAAGCGAAATATTACCCCATGCAAGATAGGGAGAGAGGCGAGTACAGGCTGTTCGAGATGCCGTCGGGTTGGAAATACTGCGGTAATAATCTCGTCCTCGGCGTTGAAAAAAGTCTTCCAATGTTTGCCAAGCGAGTGAGCTCCCGCCAGTTTGCATGCCTTTTACTTTTTCTAACCAAGAAGTGGGAGGAGTAAAGGTGAAACCTAGCGCGTCGATATCGAGGGTGATAAGAGAATCGCTTTCAAGCTCAACCTCTTCTATCGGAGCTCGCATAACGGTATCCCAGTGTTTGTCCCAGCCGAATCGGTCTTTTGCGCCTCGCACAACTGCACCATGTTCAAACTCATGCCATGGAATGCCTTGTGCTTGAAGCCATGCTGATACTTGTTTATCTCGCTCAAACGTACAATTCAATCCAATTTCTTGATGAGAGAAAACGGCATTGATGTTGAATTGTTTTTGAATTGCACTCAAACAATCCCGAGCATTGCCAAACATTACTGAGATCTTTTGATCATGTTGGGCAAGCTGTACGTCCATATCTTGGAGTGACTGCCAAACAAAGCGCCAATGACGTTCGGAGTAATGTGGGTCATCTAGCAGCATGGGCTCAAAAATATAGAGCAGCACTGTTGGATTCTCAGAAGATAGAGCATGCTGCAGAGGAAGGTGGTCGGTCAGGCGTAAGTCGCGTTTTAGCCATACTAAGTTGATTGTTTGCATCGGAGCCCTCACTGGTTTTCCGACTTCTACGCATGAGAGAGGCAAATTTCTCACTCGGTGATCGATTTTATTACGGTTGACGTAGAGGCACGGAGCAAGGAGGTGCTTTATGTCTATGCCACTCAGTAAACTGGAAAAATTCTTCTATATCGACAAGCTTGTCATCCACTCTCTCGATCTCGCTTTGTATCAAGTCTCGGTTCTAGTCGACGGAGAGGAACACTTTGTTACTGACGATAAAGGGAAGTTTTTAAGGGCGCATTCGATATTGGAGTTGCAAAAGCAATGTCGTAACTTGAAAGCGAACAAACAGGTACTTCGCCAGCAAAGTGCCTACGATGAAATGATTGGCCAGCCAAGTAGGAGTGGTACTAACGAGCTGGAAGTGTTGCTGAAAGACAACGACCTCTATTGAAATTAGATTGAAAGGGGAGAAAGTGCGAGCTAGGTTTGTTAGCTCGCACCTTACTAATTACGCTTGTTTACGTTGTGCGTCTTTCTTTGCCAGTTTTTCTGCACGTCGTTGCTGACGTTGTTTGGCACTCTCACCACCGACGTGCTGCTCGCCACGAACCGCAGCTAACGACACTTGCTTTTCACGTTCGCGGAAGCGTGCTACCTGTTCTTCGCTGTGTTTACCAAAACATTTTGGGCAGCTGACACCTTGCTCAAACTGCTCTGATTGTTTGTCTTCTTCTGTGATTGGCAATCGGCAAGCGTTACACAAGTCGTAGTCAGCTTTTTCTAGCTGGTGGTTCACCGCAACGCGACCGTCGAATACGTAACAATCGCCTTCCCACAAGCTTTCTTCTTCTGGTACTTCTTCAAGGTATTTCAGAATACCGCCTTCTAGGTGGTACACCTCATCAAAGCCCTGTTCTTTCATGTAAGCGGTCGACTTCTCACAGCGAATACCACCCGTACAGAACATCGCGACTTTTTTGTGTTTCTCTGGGTCCATGTTTTGTTTTACATAGTCAGGAAATTCGCGGAACGTGTCAGTATTTGGGTTAACTGCACCTTTAAATGTTCCGATCTCGATTTCATAGTCATTACGAGTATCAACCACAAATACTTCTGGATCAGCAATCAGCTCGTTCCAATCTCGCGGCTTCACGTAGGTGCCAACGACATGGCGAGGATCGATGCCTTCAACGCCCAATGTCACGATCTCTTTCTTTAGCTTTACTTTGGTGCGGTTAAACGGCTGAGTATCTGAGTACGACTCTTTGTAAACAATACCAGTAAGGCGAGGCTCGGCATTTAGCCATGCAAGCAGTGTATCAATACCTTCGCGTTTCGCTGCAATCGTACCGTTAATACCTTCACTCGCCAGTAGCAACGTTCCATGTACACCGTGGGCTTCCATTAGTGCAAGCAATGGCTCGCGTAACTCTTGGTAGTTTTCCAGTTCCACAAATTTATACAGGGCGCAGACAACATACTGACTCATGATTATTCCTTACTTTAAAAGGTTGATGGTTCGACGACTCGATACCTAACAATTTTAGCGGCTCGGAGTATACCTGAGTAATTTAGTCGGAAATACGGACAAACTATGCGGATATTTTTAGTCATGTTTCCCCGGCGTTTTTTTCAACAAATTTCAGCGCGTAGCATTGGAAGTTAAAGGGTGTGAAAGTTTGAACCAGATCACATTTGTTATTCTTTTCTAGAAATGAACTAAGTTAATGAAAATTAAAGCTTTGTGGAAAACTTCATCACTTTATCACGTTTGCGGTGCTTGCCTCTGATTGCTGTTCCTATCGAGCTTGGTGTCAGTGTCAATATGTTTCCTTACCCTCTCCATGGTCAGTTCTAACTTTTAAAAAACTTTCTTGTAATGATAACCATTATCATCTAGATCTATTGCGTACATATGGTGCTCAATATTTAAACTACACACAAGATATAGATTATGGACGTTATAAAACGAGATGGACGGAAAGAAAAAGCCAGTCTAGATAAGGTGACTCGAAGAGCCGAAGCGCTGGCTGATGGACTAAAAGTCGAACCTATTGCGGTTGCACAACGCGTGGTAAGCGGTTTGTACGACGGCATTAAGGTGACGGAAATCGATGTGTTCCTCGCTGAAACGGCAGCAAGCCTCGCGACGGAACACCCTGATTATGCCAAGCTTGCGGCTCGCGTGATGGTGAGTTCTCTGCAAAAAGAAACCAGCGGATACGCAACTGCAACACGTGAGCTCTCTGAAATCGGTATTCTTTCCGATATTTACGTCGACTTTGTTGCCAAGAATCAGTTTGCGCTCGAAGACATGATTGACTACAAACGCGACTATCAGTTTGATTACTTCGGCTACAAAACTCTCGAGCGTTCCTACTTATTGAAAGTAAAAGGTGTGGTGGTTGAACGACCGCAAGATATGTTCATGCGTGTAGCGGTCGCTGTCGCGGGTGACGATCTTGAAGAAATTAGAGAGCTATACGATTTGCTCAGTCTTGGCTACTACACCCACGCTACGCCAACGCTGTTTAATGCTGGCTGTAAGATGCAGCAACTGTCTTCGTGTTTCCTATTAGCGATGCAAGAAGATTCCATTAACGGTATTTACGACACCCTCAAAGATTGTGCGCTGATTTCTAAATCGGCGGGTGGCATTGGGCTACACATCCACAATATTCGAGCGACGGGTGCGCCAATCATTGGCACTAACGGTGTGTCGAATGGCATCGTGCCAATGCTGAAAGTCTTCAATGAAACTGCTCGCTATGTGGATCAAGGTGGCGGCAAGCGCAAGGGCTCGTTTGCGGTTTATCTGGAACCTTGGCATGCGGATATCGAATCCTTCCTCGATTTACGTAAAAACCACGGTAAAGAAGAGTTCCGCGCTCGTGATTTGTTCCTCGCTCTATGGGTGCCAGACTTGTTCATGGAACGTGTCGAAAACGACGCGGAATGGACTCTGTTTAGCCCACACAATACCAAAGGTTTGTCTGATTTATACGGCGCTGAATTTACTCAGAAGTACCAAGAATACGAGCGTATGGGCTTGGGCGTGAAGACCATCAAAGCCCGCCAATTGATGACACAAATCATTGAGTCGCAAGCCGAGACGGGTACGCCGTACATGCTCTACAAAGATGCGTGTAATGAAAAGTCGAATCAGAAAAACCTCGGCACCATCAAATCTAGTAACTTGTGCGCAGAGATCATGGAAGTCTCAACACCAGATGAAACGGCGGCTTGTAATTTGGCGTCTATGGCACTGCCTAAGTTCGTTACAGACACGGGGTTTGATTTCGACAAACTTCACCAAGTTACCAAAGTCGCGATTAAGAACCTCGACCGCGTTATCGATGTGAACTATCACCCAACCGATAAGATTGAAAAATCGAACCACGCGCATCGTCCTGTTGGTTTGGGTATCCAAGGTTTGGCGGATGTGTTCTTCAAAATGCACCTTCCATTCGATAGCGAAGAAGCATTGCAGCTTAACCGTGACATCGCGGAAACCATGTATCACGCCTCCCTTGAAGCGTCTTGTGAAATCGCGGCGCAAAAAGGCGCGTACTCCAGTTATGACGGCTCACCAATCAGTCATGGTCAGTTCCAATTTGATCTGTGGGATGAACAACCAAGCAGCCGCTGGGATTGGTCACAGCTCAAGCGCCAAATCGTAGAGCATGGTGTGCGCAACTCGTTACTGATTGCTCAAATGCCAACGGCGTCGACAGCGCAAATTTTAGGTAACAATGAAGCGTTTGAAGCGCAAACCAGCAATATCTATAAACGCCAAACCTTGTCGGGTGAGTTCATCATCATCAACAAACATTTGGTAAGCGATCTGGAACAGCGTGGTCTTTGGACGAGCAAAATCCGTGACGCCATTATTCTTAATAACGGTTCAGTACAAGGCATTGATGCGATTCCAGACGATCTTCAATCCGTGTATCGCACCGTGTGGGAAATCTCTCAGAAAGTGATCATTGATATGTCTGCGGCTCGTGCCCCGTTTGTTTGCCAATCGCAGAGCCTCAACTTATGGCTCGCATCACCAACGTTCGCCCAAATCAATGCGATGCACTTCTACGCGTGGAAACGTGGTCTGAAAACCGGCATGTACTACCTGCGATCTAAGCCATCGACGAATGCGGTGAAAGTCACCGTTGGTCAGCAAAGCGAAGATGAAGATTGCCTAAATTGCGGCGCATAACCTATCTCGCCAATTAAAAAGATTCACATCAACCGAAAGTAAGGAAACGGTATGATTGTTAAAAACAAATTTAGCTTGTTCCCCATTCAATACGAAGAGATTTGGCAAGCGTACAAAACTCACGAAGCGGCTTTCTGGACTACAGAAGAACTCGATTTTGCTCAAGATCTTGCTGATCTTGCCAAGCTGACCGAAGGCGAAAAGCACTTCATTCGACATGTGTTGGCGTTCTTTGCTCAGAGCGAAGGGATGATCAACGAGAACTTATTGACTCGATTTTATGGCGAAATTGAAATCGCAGAAGCGCGCTGCTTCCTTGCTTTGCAGGCGTTTAATGAGGTCATTCACGCAGAGACTTACGCACTGCAACTCGAAACTTACATTCCCGATGTTGAAGAGCGTGAGCGCTTGTTCAATGCGATTGAAAACGTCCCGACCGTGAAGCGTAAGGCGGAGTGGGTAATGAAGTGGATCTCTTCCGATAAACCATTGGCAATGCGTTTGATCGCCTTTGGCTTGGTGGAAGGCTTGTTCTTCGCTGGCAGCTTCTGTGCCATTTACTACTTCCGTAAACGTGGTTTGCTGGCTGGTTTGGCAGCAAGCAATGACTTGATTGCCCGTGATGAAGGGTTGCACTTTAGCTTTTCTGCGCTGCTATTCAAAACCTTGGGGCAGGGTAAAGTGACACAACAAGAGTTTGAAGAGATTTGCCGTGAAGCGGTTTCAATTGAGAAAGAGTTTGTAACGGAAGCCCTACCAGTGGACTTGATTGGTATGAATGCTGAGCTGATGTGCCAATACATTGAGCATACTGCCGATGTTATCGCTGGTTTGTTTGGTTTCAACCCGATCTTTGGTGCTGAAAACCCATTTGATTACATGCGCTTATTGGATATGGAAGGAAAGACCAATTTCTTCGAAAAACGCGTTACTGAGTACAAACGACCTCAAGATCGCCAATTGAGTTTTGATGCAGATTTCTAACGGCAAGGAATAGCAGAGAAGAGTGATGAAAATAGAAATGTACAGCAAGGAGCAGTGCTCCCAATGTGAAACCGCGGCAATGTGGTTGCAAAATCAGGGCTTTAAAGTGGCAACGCTCAAGTTAGGTGTGGAGTTTGAGCGGGAAACTTTGTTCGAGTTATTCCCAACCGCAAGAAGCTACCCGCAGTTTATGCTTGATGGCGAACCCATTGGTGATTTCAGTCGCTTAAAATCGGCACTCGCTTTTGAGCAAAGCGCTGCTTTCTAAGTTAGGTCTCTAATCCCCTTTTATTGAGAAAAGGGGATTTTTATTTCCACTTAAATTTTGTGGATGTTCAAATTATCAGTAAAAACTCATAAAACTGTTGAAAACGCACTCGACATAAATGGTCGAAATTTGTACTGTTGATTCGCTTCACATTCCTAAAACTTCTTATCCGATAATCAGTTGAAGCAAAGATCTGTGCTTGATACAGGTCGGTTGGCAAAGGAATTCAACATGCAACAGTTTCATATCAGAAGACTAAGAGAAGAAGACGTCCCTCTGTTGAAAACGCTCTTGGTCGAACTCGACACTTCTCACCATGATGCTGAGCCAGATTTCTACCGTTCTCCGGAAGAAATGGCGCAGTTAAGGGAAGATCGCAACATCTTCGATAAATATTTTGATGGCAGCATCACGGCTTTTATAGCTTGTTCGAACCGACAGGTGGTTGGTTTTATCTCTGGTACCGTGCGAGAGGTAAACTCGATTCTCTCTCCGGAAAGACGCGTTGGATATATCAATGAGTTGGTGGTGTCTGAAAGCCACCGTAACTTAGGTATCGGCTTGTCTTTGATGGATAAAATCGAGAGTGATTTGTGCAGCCAAGATATTGAAGAGCTCGGTTTAACCGTGGCGTCATTTAATCACGAAGGTGAAGATTTCTACCATAAGATGGGTTACCGCGTGATCACCAAAATGATGACTAAGCGAGTCAAAGACTAACGCCACATTATGTTGTGAGACACGCTCCCCAACCTTAAACTGAAAATGCCAAACGTTGGGGAGTGCTATATCGTTTAATCATCTAGTTTCTTCGTACTTCATTGAAGATTTCACAAGATAACTGATAATTGTGCTGTCTTGCTATTTTCTGTGAAAAAAACAATTGTGGTAGTTCATATATAATGAGTAACGCGAGGATAAGGAACGCACTAGGATGTCCAAGAACAAAGCCAACGATACTTACGATTAACAATATTAGCTCTAAAGCAAATAAAGCATATTTACCTAGGTAGCAATGGTGAAAACCGCCAAGAAAGAACCAGTTTAACGTTGCGTAGGTATCGGGGTCCTTGAGACTTTTAGACTGGCGTTCGTAGAATTCTTTCTTTTGATGTTCAGGTAATGAGTTTACCTGACTTCTCAGTAATTCTTCCTGTTTCTCTAGCTGTTCAATTGGCTCAAATAAGCGCATTACGGTACCTCGTCATATATTTTTTCAATGAGGTCGGGTTGGTTACACCGCTTAATTCTTGCCAAACCAAGTTTCCAACCTTTTATTGCCCCATACTTAGCAATACATTGTTTGGTGTACTCTGAGCAAGTGGGCTCAAAATTACATTCAATATTCAATAACTGCTTTGAACCACCGCTAGCCTGGTAGCGATGGATCAATTTCAAAGAGATATATTTAAGCAAACTTATCGGCCGAGAGTGATAATTACAGCCTCACGCTTCCAAAATAGCATAAAGCGTTTTTGTTCCACTACTTGGAATACAACTTGCCAACCATCTTGTGCGTACTTGTTCAGCTCTGCTTCCATCTTTTGCACAGGCAAGCCACTTGCACCTAGTAGAATTGTGCCGCAACCACCTTCAACAATGTGAACCACTTTATATTCTGTAAACTTTGTCATTTTTATAACCAACTAATTTAATAAAAACAGGATGTTACAATAAGAAATAAAATGCATCAAGATGCATTTGTCGGGTTTGCCTAATGGTATTTATTAATATTTGATGCTGAACCAAAAACGCCTCTCTATCTTGTGATAAAGAGGCGTTTTTCTATCTAGGTTTTTAGCGAATTCTGAGTACTAGCTGTTTATTTCAATGTTGCTGCGGTTTGTTTACCCATCGCAATTAACTTGTCGAGAATACGCTCACCATCTGCACGAAGACCGTTGTGCTCATATTCGTTGGTGATCCACGCTTTTGAGTTTGGCATTGTAGCGAGTGTTTCGCGGCTAATGTCCATTTCTACAAACATATCGTCGGCATAGACGGCGCAGCTCACAGGCACCTTATTGTTTGCCAGTTGCTGCGCATCGTATAACGGCGTCCAATCTGCTTTCTCTGCCAATAACTCTGCCACTTCTTTCAGTGGCTTTAAGTTCACGTATTGGTCGAACATCCAAGGGAATACCATTTCTCCAGTGAAGTAAAACGGCTTATTTTGTTCGTAATTGAACGCATCATGCTCTTGGCGCACTCGGTGCGCGCTCCATTGAGAAGCAAACCCTTGGCAGTAAATTGATTCGTGCAAAATCGCGTAAATTGGATTGGTCTGAAAGTTTTGCTGCGCCAACATGTCGTTGAGGAATTCATAACGAAGCTGAGGCTTACCGTTCACTTCAATCAAGGCACTTTCTAGCCAGTAATAAGTTGGCAAGAAGGTATCACTGACACCAAAGTTAATCCCAATTTGTTGGAACTGTTCGACAGTAAAGCGCTGACCATTTGGCAGAAACTCTTCGTGCTCCAATAAGTGATTAGCAATGTTCTGACATAGCTGCTGCGCTTGTGGGAATTGCTGGAAGAAGGCTTGGTTCTTCTCCATGGTGCGCTTAAAGGTTGCGTGATACACATCATCCGCATGGCGAGAAACCGAAGGAACACCACCTGTAATGTAGCTTTGCAGCAAGCTGTTCGGGAACAGCGATAGGTAAGTTAGTGAGCAGAAACCACCGAAGCTCTGACCCAAAATCGCCCACTTCTCAACACCAAATTGTTCACGGATAAATTCCGCATCGCGAACAATGTTGTCTGCGCGGAAGTGGCTTAAGTAGTCTGCCTGTTGCTTTGGCGTGAGGTGCGCAAGCGTCTGGTGATTAATCACGCTGCTGTTGCCAGTGCCGCGTTGGTCGAGCAGCAATACACGATACTCACTCAGTGCGCGTTTGATCCAACCGTTGTTTCCGTTTGGACGAGGAGAAGGGAAGCCCGGACCGCCTTGAAAATACACTAACCATGGTTTGTCGGAGTCTTCATCGCCGACTAAACAAACGGAGCGAGCGAAGACGTTGATCGTGCCTTTACTTAGATCTTGGTAATCCAGTGGCACGGTGAACGAGTGGGGTGTGTAATGCAGTCCTGCGTCGATAAATGATTGAGCGTTCATTGTTATGGTCTGTCCTTGGTTTATAGTCGCTTTACGATATCGAATTCCTTATTAGAAACAATAGATTTGTTGTAAGAACTCGATTTTTGAAGCCTGAAAGGCAAGTAATGGCACTCAAAACAGAAACTCTTCGATCTTTCCGTGTTGGTATGCACTGAGTGAACTATGATCTGATAGGTGCAGTTTAGACATCACTGTCTTACCGTTTTTATGAAACGAGACATTTGGCGGTCATTGACCATGGAGGATGCTTGATGAACACGTCACTTACCCGAATCACGCTCACTTGTTTATTACTACAGACCATAAGCGCCCCTGCATTGGCGGTCGTGACGCCGAATCCGCCTCAGTTACAGGCAAAAGGCTATGTGTTAATGGACTTTCAGTCCGGTGCCATCATTGCGGAGCAAAACGCGCGTGCTGGATTAGCCCCTGCCAGTTTGACTAAGTTGATGACTGCTTACGTAGTGGGGCAAGAAATCAAATCTGGGCGGCTCCAATGGGACGATAAAGTGACGGTGAGTGAGAACGCGTGGTCAGCCAAATTCCCAGACTCCTCAAAAATGTTTATCCAACCTAAAGATGAAATCACCGTCGCCAACCTAATGCGTGGTGTGATTATTCAATCTGGTAATGATGCTTGTGTGGCGCTCGCCGAACATGTTGCCGGTAGTGAAGGGGCGTTTGTCGCCTTAATGAACGGTTGGGCAGATAAGCTCAGCTTGAACGATACCTACTTCGTTAACTCGCATGGTCTGGATAGCGAGGGCATTCAAACTTCTCCTAATGATATGGCGACGCTGATGCAATCCATCATCAATGACGTTCCTGAGGTTTACGCGCTCTATAGTGAGAAGGTATTTAAGTGGAATAAGATCACCCAATACAACCGCAATAAACTGTTGTGGGACAAATCGATGGATGTCGATGGCGGCAAAACGGGCTACACCAGCAATGCAGGGTACAGTTTGGTCAGTTCTGCTAAGCAAGGAAAGATGCGATTGATCTCGGTAGTGATGGGGACACCAAGCAAGCAGTCACGCATTAGCCAGTCTAAGAACCTACTCAGCTATGGCTTCCGCTTCTATGACACTAAACAAGTGGCAAAACAGGGGGAAGTTCAGGCGAGTGCTAAAGTTTGGAAAGGCGATGTCAGTGAGATTGATTTGGGCTTTGCGCAAGATGCTTACCTGACGCTGCCTCGCTCTTTAACCGCTGGTTTAGACAAGAGTGTCGTCGTGAATGAGCCGCTGATTGCACCCATCGCAAAAGGGGATGTGGTTGGTAAAGTCGTGTGGAAGAGTGACGATAAAACCGTGGCGAGCTATCCATTGGTAAGTAACCAAGCGGTGGAAGAGGGCTCGTGGATTGGGAAGTTATGGGACAGTTTAGTGCTGTGGGTGAAGTCGTTGTTTAGCTAGCGCAAGGGTGATTTTCACATTAGTGATTTCAGAATTTCAGACAAAGAGAAGCAGCTCGAATGTGAGCTGCTTTTTGCTTTCGCGTTTATTGTGGTTTCAGTGATTATTCAGACAAGGTGATGATTGGTAAGTCATCCCAAATCTTGCTCTCATCCGAAGCGCCGCCAGAGAAGTTCCAAGGACCTTTGTCTTGTTCTAGTGGACGGTAAGTAGCAGACAATCCATCCAAGTCCCAAGTTGTCACATAGAATCGAATGCCATTCAGTGAATCAGGTCGACCAAGCGCGTCACTCGCAAAGTCCATCGAAATGGTGTTGTTAGCTTTGTCTACGGTGACCATTGGTGCAGGTGTTACGGCTTCGCCCCATGTTGTTGCGTTTGCGCCTTGAGTGTTGTAAATCGAGCTTTGCCAGCCGAAGACCACAGCATTGCGACTCCATGTTCCGCTTGGCATAGAAGCGTTGATCTTAGGCAGTTCCGTTAGGTTGCTTGCTGCTTCTTCCGGTAAATCAATGAAGATGGTGAAACCAACGTGGTCAAAGCCGTTTGGCGGCAACCAAGTATCGGTGATCTTGTCCATGGTGAAGGTCAAGCGCACATTACTGCCGACAGTAAACACCTCGGCTTTGTTGATTGCGAGTTGGCTGTTGTCTTTGTCGAACGTTGGATCCGTTGGTAGCGAGTAGTTACCGTTAGGACCGCCCATGCCATCTTGCGCATCACCTGCGTCATCAGTAGTGTCGTCTGGCGTGTTTGACCAGCTTAAGTCCGACACAAAGTTCACATCTTCAATGCCCGCTTTTTTCTCAGTGGAGTAAATCGCGAAGCGGTGTTGCTGTTCGCCAATCGCAAAGTGACGGGTAGATAAAGTCACGCTGAACTGAGCGTCAGCACCTACTGTAATGGCTTGTGCTGTTTCTAGGTTACCGTCTACGACAAGGTTCAATTTCTCGTTTGCGCTAGCAGTACCAGTAATCACGATGTCATCAGTGATGGTTTGTCCTTCCCAATCTTGCGCCAGTTGGATGTTGAGGTCTGGTGTATCTACCGATTGGGTGTCGTTAGTTTTCGAGTAAATCACGGCAGCTTTGGCTGGTAGCTCAAGGGTTACGTGACCGTTTTCATCTGCGATTAACTGCTCCGGAGCGTCTGCCCAGTTCGACATGATTTGTTGTTGGAAGACGGTGCCGCCCGCTTGCTCTACATCGAGTTGGTTCATCAACATCGGGGAATTCGATGTGTTCATTACCACTAAGACTTCGTCGCTATCCAATGTTCGTGTAAAGGCGAACACACCGGCGCCGGCTTTATCGCTGCCAATCACTTTCATTTCGCCGCGTGTCATGACTTTGTTCTCGGTACGTAACTTAGCAAGCTCTTGGATGAACAAGTACATCTCGCTGTTTTGGTCGAATGAATCTACGTAGTCGCCGTCTTCACGGTAACCGCCAGCAAACATTGCATCGCGCGCCGCTGACATTGCCTGTTCAGTACCTTGGTAAATCACAGGGATGCCCGGTACCGCCATCATGGTAATCAGCGCTTGTTTCATATCGTTGACACTGCCTTGTGATAGAAAACGCGGCATATCGTGGTTATCAATGAAGTTCGGCATGATGTATGGATTCGGGAACATCTCCATCATTTTCTCAAGACGGAAACGTAAGTAATCGGTCGGTTGTCCTGCTGCAAACACGCGCGTCAAAGTAGCTTGCAATGGGAAGTTCAACACCGAGGTTAACTGCTCCGGTGAGCCGCTTTCGCCAATGTAAGTGAGCATCTTCTCTTCGCCTTCGGTGTTGTAAGGCGTAGATGTTTCGAACACTTCACCAAAGGTCAGGAAGTTATCGCGACCAGTATCAACCGCTTGAGTCATCACACCATCGTCGGCGTGCAGGAAGTCGTTCCAGAAATCGTGCTCAACAAACTTCACGGTATCTATACGGAAACCGTCAACGCCCACTTCGCGGATCCATTTACGGTAGCTCTCTTTTAGATAAGCGCGTACTTCAGGATCGGACGTATTCAGGTCATCCAGATCCGACAGTTGCCAGGTTTTTTCTTGGACGGGATCGTTGTGGTCGGTGATGCTTGGTGTCCAGTGGTAAATGCCAGTACCGTCTTCTTTACACTCATTCATGTTGAGCGGATAAGGCAGTTCTTGCCCTGCTGGCAGCGCATTTTCAATCAAGCGAAAACCTTGGCAAGGAAGGCTAGGATCGTAATTGTATGGGTCATCGTAAGTGAAGAAGTTACCAACGTGGTTGGTCACGATGTCTTGAATCAAGAACATATTACGAGCATGTACTTCTCGTGCTAACGCTTGGTAGCTTTCCATGTCACCAAAGTGCTCATCCACTTTTTGGAAGTCACGCGCCCAGTAGCCATGGTAGCCGCCGTAGTTTTGTTCTGCGTCCCACCATTGGTTTGCCACTGGCGGCGTAATCCAGATAGAGGTTGCGCCTAGGTCTTCGATATAGCCTAGCTTGTCACTAACACCAACAAGATCACCACCACTGAATTTCTTGTCTGAGGTAGGATCGTACTCATTCTGACCTTGATCGTTAAGTGTGTTGTCGCCGTCGTTAAAACGGTCGATCATCAAGAAGTAAATGATCTGGTCTTGCCAATCAGGAGATGCCACGTGGCTTCCTGTATCTGCTGGTGTAGTTTCATCGCTACCACAGCCAGAAAGAGCTAAGGCGATCGCTAAAGGTAGTATTTTTATTTTATTCATAGGGTTAGGTAAGGTTTCAAACACGGTTTTTGTCTCCGTTATGCAGCAATGCGGAAACGATAAATCAAAGGTTTGAAATTGAGAGTGTCATTTCGCGCCAAAAGAGACGTGAAATGATGTCACGAAGAGCTGAATTTGAACTGTGCTACATATTTAACTGAGTGGTTGCACAATTGGGTATTGAATCGGGTAATGGTCTTTGGCTAACTCATTACCAGAATGATCATAGAGTCGGAATCGACACTGTTTAGCTGTTTGGGGGAGGGGAAGTTGTAGCGCCCAGCATGTGTAATCTTCTGCATTCTGAGTTTGGCTCATTGCGTGCGGAGTTAGCGCATCACCTACGTAGCAATCGATCTTCGCCACGTCTTTTAATCGACACGCGAGTTCCACAAACAAGGTGTGCTGAGTGCCGAGTTGAATAAGTTGTCTTGTCGGGACAATGTATTCTGTTGCGCCAATTAAAAGCCCTTTAGAAACCACGTAATCGCGCTGGTGGTTGTTATCAATGTAGCGTTCACCATCGACTTCATAACACAGTCTAAACGTCAGTGGATGAGCGACGGGCAGCTCTGTCGTCGCCCATAGTTCAGTGCCATTATTCAAGAAACGCTCGAAGAAGGCGGGGTAGCGACGCCAAGTGCCATCACGGTCTCGACACTCAACGGAGACCACTTTTTCAAACGCAATATTATCCACTTCCATCCAGATTTTACCGACGGGTTGGTCAATGTCGTTATCGGCTAAAGTATTGGCTTTGGCGTAGTACAAGCGGATGGGTTGGTTATTGAGATGAGTGCGGTTATCCAAGCACTGCTGACGATATTGCATTGGCGAAAACGGATACCAACGGCGAAAGGTTCGGTGGAAGTTGGAAGGCTCTTCATAACCCAACTGATAAGCGATTTGCTGCGTTGTGAGTTGAGTGTCTGCAAGTAGGGCTAATGCGTGCTTTTTCTTGGCGAAGTCGACGCATTGCGAATAGCTCATTTGTTTTTCTTGCAGGCGACGTTGCAAGGTACGCTTGGATACGCCCAGTTGTAGCGCGGCTTGTTCTAGTTTCAGTGCGTAATTGCTGTTTTTGACGAACAGAGCATTAAGCACGCTTAGCAATTCTGGCTGTTCAATTGGTTGGTGAGACAGCAGCAAATAAACATGTTTCACCAAGTCGAACACAACCGAGTTCTGATTCGGGTTAGTCTCGTCTTCTAGTTCTAAATGAGCAGAGTAAAGGTCATGGTTGTGAAGCTGAATGTGCACCGATTCACCCAAACCTAACTGTTCCAATTGCATCAGCAGCAAGTCATAAACCGATTCTGCCCAACTTGGCATCTCGGTAGCTCTGCACTCTAGCTGCATCTGAATCTGGTTATCACTGTGTTCGAAAACAATGTACAAGCGACGGTCGAACAGCGAAACACTTTTGCTCCACCACAGCAAACCTTAACGTAGCGTCGGTGCCTCTTGCAACATCATACATTGCAAGGCAACCAGCTTTTCAATATGCCAATATTCGCCAGCAATTCTTAGGTGATTGTGCCCAAGTTTTTTGCAGAAAAAGGGCGTGATGATGTTGTCTTGAGGCAGCATGAAAGTGGTTCGGTAATAAAGCAAAGGCGACATTATTGCTTAAACCAAGTGTTGCTTCAGTGAGAGTGCTCAAAGCTTGTTACATCGGCGATTTTCAAATTTATTTTGAAGATGTTTTTAACTGAAATCGGTTTTTCCCTGTAACTCATAAGGTTAAAGTGATAACCAGCATAAACTACTCGACTGGAGACCCTGATGGACATCGTTCAAGCTGCTAAATCTCGCTACTCAACCAAAGTCTTTGACCCAACTCGTAAGCTGCCACAAGAGAAGATCGACGCAGTTAAAGAACTGATTCGTTTTAGTCCATCGAGTGTGAACTCTCAGCCGTGGCACTTCATTCTGGCGAGCACAGAAGAGGGCAAGCAACGTATCGCAAAAGCAGCGCAAGAGAACTACGCGTTCAATGCTGCGAAGATCTTGAACGCATCACACGTGTTGGTGTTCTGTGCCAAAACGGGCATCGATAACGACTACATCGAAGCGTTATTAGCGCAGGAAGAAAAAGACGGTCGATTCCCAACCGAAGAGGCAAAAGCAGCGGTACGTGGCGGTCGTAGTTACTTTGTAAACATGCACCGTTTTGACCTAAAAGACGCTAATCATTGGATGGAGAAACAGGTTTACCTCAACGTCGGTACGTTATTACTGGGCGCTTCAACGCTAGAAATTGATGCGGTGCCAATCGAAGGTTTTGACCCGAAAGTGCTGGATGAAGAATTTGGTCTACGTGAAAAAGGCTACACTGGCGTTGTGATTGTGCCGCTTGGCTACCACGCGGAAGATGACTTCAATGCCAAGACGCCTAAGTCACGCTGGGAAGCAGAAACTGTATTTACCGAGATCTGATCAAGATGATTCATTTAGTTGCAGAAATTAAAGCCTACCCAGATAGTATCGACAACGTAACCAACTTACTTTCTGGTCTACTAGAACCTTCTCGTGAAGAAGAGGGTTGTTGCCAATACGAACTGTATTTGGATCAAAAGATCGAAGGCTTGTTTATGTTCCAAGAAATTTGGGCATCGCAAGAAGCGTTAGATAAGCACTTACAAAGCCCACATATCGCACAGTTTATCTCGACGCTAGAAGATAACGATTGGGTTGAATATTCTCAGATTCGCCCAATGACGTTTGTCGGTTAAGCTTCTGAGCAGAATGTTGCCAGCACTTTCTTACGTTGCTGGCAGCATTTTTCATGAATGAATTCACGGAAAGTACGAATGGTTGGCGTCAGCAAACGACGATCAGCGCACACCATGTATAGCGGTACTGGACCACAATCCCACTCAGGTAATACTCTTACCAATCTTCCCTCAATCAAATCTTGGCTGATGTCCATCAGTGATTTGTTGGCGATGCCTTTGCCTTTGATTGCTAAGCGATGGGATAAGTCACTGTCGTTGCTAAGCAGCTTGCCACTTACAACAACTTGTTCTGTTTCGTCTCCGCGAGTCAGCGTCCATTTGTTGTAAACCGAATCCGCCACCATATAACACAAACAGTTGTGTTGGTTTAGGTCTTCCGGTTTGGTCAACACAGGATTGTTTGCGACGTATTCTGGAGAGGCACACAGGATTCGCTCATTTGCACCACATAACGCCAATACGACAAGGTTAGAGTCAGCAGGTTCGCCGTAACGAATCGCGATATCGACGGGCTTGGTGTACATATCGGTTAAGCTATCAGACAGCTCTAACTTGATCGAGACGTTTGGGTAAACATCAATAAATTCATCAACCCAATCAAGCAGCATGTTGCGACCAAAATCAGATGGCGCGGTGATGTGCAGCTGACCTGATAACTCGCCACGCGCGCTTGAGATCTGATCTAACCCCTCTTGCAGTGTTGCGAGCGCTTGAGTGGTTTTGTCTAAGAACAGCTCACCTTCCGACGTTAAGCGAAGGCTGCGAGTGGAGCGCACAAACAGCGGAAAGCCAATTTGTCCCTCAAGACGTTTGATCGATGCACTGATGGCTGCTGGTGTCATGTCCATGCTGTTGGCGGCTTTCGAAAAACTGCCTTGGCGTGCGGTTTCGACAAAGATATTCAGATCGTTGAGGGCTTTCATAATGAAAAGGGCTTTTAAGAAGTTTGGGCTACTATAGGGGAGAGTCGCAGGGCAATTCAAGGTTAAAACATTAGGTTGCGCGGCGAGTTTGAGTTAGATTAGCGCGCAACTTCACTTTACCGGATCAATAGTATGAGCCAACAGCAGCCGAATAACCCACTTCACGGGTTGAGTTTAGAAAAAATCCTTACCCGTTTAGTTGAGCACTTTGGGTGGAACGGAATGCATGAACGCGTTCGTGTGAACTGCTTTAAGAAAGATCCTTCAATCAAATCGTCGCTGAAGTTCCTGCGTAAAACGCAGTGGGCAAGAGATAAAGTAGAAGCGCTGTACATCGAGACGTTCTGCTAATCGGATTTGGTGCACGTCTAAAAGAGAGATTCCGGATGGCTCGCTTAGGCTCGTCCGGAATGACGTCTGCCCCTGTATTGTAGGGCTGATAACCGTCATTCTGAACCGCGAGGAACAAGCGTGATTCAGAATCTACTCTCAGAATATATTGAGTTTATTTATTGCGTTATGGTCTG
>NZ_BCUF01000019.1 GCF_001591145.1 Vibrio harveyi NBRC 15634 = ATCC 14126 = KCTC 12724
GGTTACTTGGGTATAACTCATTTGTTATAGCAATGGGTTAAATAGATAGAAAACACGTTCCAAGAAACGAGAGAAGATACTGCGCTTCTCCCATTCTTCTTTATCAACAGTGTGTGATTGTTGGATGTAGGTGTCCTGCAGCCACGACATTTGCTTGGTGAACTCTTCGTCATCTACTGCCAGAGTTACCTCAAAGTTGAGCCACAAGCTGCGCATATCCATGTTTACCGTGCCGACCAGACAGAATTGATCATCAATCACCACCGATTTAGTGTGCAATAAACCGCCATAGAATTCGTAGATTTTCACACCAGCAGCCATCAGCTCGCTGTAGAAAGCTCGCGATGCCCATTGCACCATCATGGAATCGTTTTTGTGCGGGATGATCAGCTCAACATCGATGCCACGTTGTGCGGTCATTTTTAATGTTTCGAGTAAATCAGAGCTTGGCACGAAGTAAGGCGTGGTGATCCTCACCGAGCGATTCGCTTGGTTGATCGCCAAAGTCAGTACTTGGTAAATCAAGTACTCCGGCATCCCCGGACCAGACGGAACCACCTGAATTGGATGTTGAAACTCATCGCTGTTGTCAATGCGGCACTCTGGGTGTTTAGGTAACTGACGTTCACCTGTTTCTACTTCCCAATCCCAGCAGTGAATGGCACTTAGCACGTTGACCGTAGGACCGGTAATTCGCACCATGATGTCAATCCACTGACCAACACCACTGCTTTGTTTAAAGAAAGCAGGGTCGACCAAGTTCATTGAGCCTGTATAAGCAATTTCGTCATCAATCACGATGATCTTACGATGCTGACGCAAGTCCAAACGGCGCAGGAAGATACGCCACATTTTAACTTCCAATGCTTGTACTACATCGATGCCCGCATCCTTCATCATCTTATACCAATGACTGCGGAAGAAACGCGGACTACCAGCAGAGTCAAGAAGCAGTTTTACGTCTACGCCACGTTTTGCCGCTTGAATCAGTGCAGAAGCGACTGAATCGGCTAAGCCTCCTGGGTGCCAAATGTAGAACACCATTCGAATGCTGTGTTGTGCGTTTTCGATATCTTCAATGATGGAATGAAGGATTTCATCCGGTGATTGCTGAAGTGAAAGTGTGTTGCCACTTAATGCAGGAAGACCCAAACGGTTGTTACATAGCTCATCAATGCGATAGATATGACGCCCCATTGCTTCTGGAACATGCGCGTTACAATCATTTAACTGAGTGAACCATTGTTGGAACGGTGTGAACATCACTTTAGCCCGTTCTGCACGTTTTCGACCAAGGTTAAGCTCACCAAATAAGAAATAACAGGCAACACCAAGCACTGGCAGGATGTAGATGATCATCAGCCATGCAAGAGAGACGCTAACAGCGCGACGTTTTAATACGACACGAATAGTAACACCAGCCACTAGGAACCAATAAAGCCCGATGCTAGCTAGGGTGAGAAAGTGATAGAACTTGTCCATATACGCCAAAAGTAATAAGCCCAATATGGATATTAAGCGGAAATGACGTAACGGGAAACTATTTTCATACCAACACGGTTAGGTGATTTTATGTTGTGAAATAGATTTTATAACGGGGTAATGTGTTACTAAGGTGTGAAAAGTTGGATGAAACTTTAACTTTTGCGCAAAAAAGCAGCATTTAGCGTGAACAATGATACATTTGCGCGATAAATGTGCTATTCGGGGTTCCAATTTTAAAGTTAAACTGCTTTACTTGCCATACATAGAGCGTCACACAAACATCTTATAAAGTGTACATTAATATTTACACGAACATATTCTAGACGCCTATCTCTATGCAAACACAACAAAACATTTTGGAGAAAAAGCGTGGCTACAAATACAGCAGCACCACGTGATACGTGGGGGTCTAAACTAGGCTTCGTAATGGCAGCAGCGGGTTCCGCTGTCGGTTTAGGCAATATATGGAAATTCCCTTACACAGCTGGTGAGAGCGGCGGCGGTGCGTTCGTTGCAATTTACCTTTTGTTTGTTATTTTTATCGGCTTTAGCGTCATGCTTACTGAGTTCGCTATTGGTCGTAAGACAGGTCTTTCAGCAGTAGGTGCTTTCAAATCGACTGATCGTCGTTGGACATTTACGGGTGTTATCGGCGTACTGAGTGGTCTATTGATCATGGGTTTCTACCCTGTAGTAGGTGGCTGGGCGTTAGCGTACATCTTTAAAGTAGGCGGTGGTCTACTAAGTGCTCCTGAAGCAATTGGTGACAGCTTCGGCGGCTTCATTTCTGATCCAGTTCAACCGCTAATGTGGATGGGTGTTTACCTGTTCCTAAACATCGTTATCGTAATGAAAGGTATTTCTGGCGGTATCGAGAAAGCGGGTAAAATCCTAATGCCTCTTCTATTCCTTATCCTGATCGTTGTATCAGTGAAAGGTCTGATGCTACCGGGCGCAATGGCAGGTCTTGAGTTCCTGTTCATGCCAGACTTCTCAAAAGTAGACAGCAATGTCGTTCTAGCGGCGCTAGGTCAGGCATTCTTCTCTCTAAGTCTGGGTATGGGTTGTATGATGACTTACGGTTCTTACCTGAAGAAGAAAGAGAACCTAGTTCAAACAACCGGTATGGTTACGGCAATGGACACAGGTGTTGCAATCCTAGCGGGTGTAGCAATGTTCCCTGCAATGTTCGCATTTGGTATGGAGCCAGCAGCAGGTCCAGGTCTAGTCTTCGTAGTTGTACCTCAACTGTTTGCTGAAATGGGCGGCGTAATTGGCCTTCTATTTGCTCTGATGTTCTTCATTGGTCTTACTGTTGCGGCACTGACGTCTTCTGTATCTCTACTAGAGGTAGTTGTTTCTTACCTAATCGATGAGAAAGGTCTGAAGCGTTCAACAGCAGTATTGTCTGCGAGTGTCGTAATGGCAACACTATGTGTGTTCGCGTCACTATCACTTGGTGGTGTTGGTCCAACCCTATTCGGTACGGGCGCATTTGATATCTTCGACCTACTAACAGATAAGATCTTCCTAGCGGTTGGCGGTATGTTGGTATGTATCTTTGCAGGCTGGCGTCTAAACCGTGCTGACCTTGAAAAAGAGATCACTAACGACGGTAAAGTTTCTTTCCCTCTATTTGGTCTTTGGTACAACCTAGTTAAATACGTAATCCCAGTCGCTATCGCAATCGTAGCTTTCATGGGCATCAAGTCTGGTTTCGACAGCGGTAAAGGCGAAATCATGCTACTTGGTATTGGTATCATTGCCCTCGCAGGTATCTTCTCTAAGAAGCTATAAGCGAAAAGTATTCAGCTAAATTCAAAAATTAATAAACGGGAGTCTTCACAGGCTCCCGTTTTTTATATTCATTATTTATAGGATTGAGTGAATTCATATTAATAATGGGTATTAATTGTGAGACGACTCGCAAAGAGAGCTGGATCACAAAAATAAGTGTTAAAGTTGCAGTTGAACGTTCCGATAAGCCTTACAAAGCATGTGTAAATATGTGGATGAACTAAGTTAGAAAACAGAAGACAAGGGTAAGGTAGGTTATTAGTGACAATGTCTGTTCGTAAAAAACTGTACGCGAGTTTTGGTGCAATCTTAGCAATCATGCTGGTGATGATTGGAATTATCACATTAGAAGTATTGAACTCGCACGAAGTGGCTGACGAGGTAAGAACGGACGATGTTCCTGAAACTGTTCAGTACTTAATTTTGATCGATGAAGCAGGTGATGTTTATCGTGATGCATTAGGTAGCATCGTAGGTGTATCGGGTGCTCAGGCGGAGTACCAAGTAAATAAACAAGAATTTGCAGCAGCGATTGCTGAAGTCAAACTTTTGGAAACGGTTGGTGGCGAAGATTACCGTAATGTTGAAAAAGTTGAACGTTACATGAGTAATTTCACTCGTGACTTTGAGTCGCAAATTTTGACTAATCTTGGTCTAGAAAACGTTGAAGAGAACGTGGCGCGCCTTCGCTCTCTTTATGACGCTAACCTAGCGCCGATTGAATCTATCCTTGATGCGGCATCAACGGATGGTCGCCAAAGTACCAGTGAAGCGCTACTGGACCTTTCGGATTCGTTTAATAGCATTGAACTGACGATTTATGTGCTTGGTTCGATTGCGCTGATTGCAACAGCCGTTATTGCGTACTTATTGTCCAATTCAATTACTCACCGTTTGAGTAAGCTCGATGAGTTAGCGCAACGTGTCGCGGAAGGCGATTTAACGGTAGAACCGATTGAAGATAAATCGGGTGACGAGTTGGCTAACCTAGCGACTTCTCTAAATAAGATGCAAGCATCATTGACTAGCCTTATTGGTTCGATTTCGCTCGTATCGGAAGAGGTGAAATCGGTTACCGGCGAGCTGTCAGTTGTGAGCCAAGATATTGTGTCGGGTGCAAGTAGTCAATCTGATAAAGCAAACTTGATTGCGACTGCGGCAGAAGAGTTGAGCTTGACCATTTCTCAAGTTGCAGAGCAAGGTGCTGCGACGTTTGAAGAAGCACGCAAGTCGGAATCAACCGCTGAACAAGGTCGCACCGTGATTGTTGAGATGGTGGAGAGCATTCAACAGGTATCACAGCAAATGTCGGATATGTCGGTGCAGATGAACAGCCTAGGTTCTCATGGCGAGAAAATCGGCGCGGTTATCAAAGTGATTGAAGACATTGCCGAGCAGACGAACCTGCTGGCATTGAACGCGGCAATCGAAGCGGCACGTGCAGGGGAGTTTGGTCGTGGCTTTGCTGTTGTTGCCGATGAAGTACGCGCTCTGGCTGAACGCACAACGAAGGCAACACAAGAGGTCGGTGAGATCATCCAAGCGATTCAAGTCGGCACTCAAGAGGCAGTGACTTACACGGAAGATGGCTGTCGTTTGGTTGAAATTGGCGTGAGTCAAAGCTCGGGAGCGGTGAACTCACTGGAAGAAATCGTTTCTGGTGCGGCTCATGTTCAAAGCATGGTTAACTCAATCGCGACAGCAGCGGAAGAGCAAACCGCAGTGACGAAAGAAATTGCTGCCGATATTACATCGATCAGCGACATCTCAAACCGTTCATTACAATTAGCGAATGACAGCTCGCAAAGCGTAGAAGGTCTGAACCGTAAAGTTCAAGAATTGGAAGCGCTGGTGGGTAAGTTTAAGCTCGCCTAATTGCTTAGAATCGGTATACTTCTGGCTCCAAACGTGGAGCCAGTTTTTTATGTTCGACATTCTACACACCCATCCAGATTTTCTGATCATCAATAAACATCCCAACGTCTCAGTACATAAAGACGATGGTGAAACTATGTTGCTGCAAGAAGTAGCGAAACAAAGTGGTGATGAGCAGTTGTATCTTATTCACCGCCTCGACAAAATGACGTCTGGAATTTTGCTTTTGGGTCGCAACGCAAAAGCAGCAAGCGCGTTGTCGCAAGCATTTGCAGATCGTGAAGTCGAGAAGTTCTATCTTGCGATTGGTTCGAAAAAGCCTAAGAAGAAGCAAGGGCTGGTAGTGGGGGACATGGAACGCTCTCGTCGTTCTTCATGGAAACTGGTCAACAGCAAAACGAATCCAGCGATTACCCAATTCTTTTCTCTCGCTGCAGAGCCGGGAGAGCGCCTGTTTTTATGCAAGCCGCATACTGGCAAAACACACCAAATTCGTGTGGCATTAAAATCCGTTGGTTCGGGTATTGTTGGTGATCCTATTTATAATGCAGGTAATGACGCTGACCGTGGTTACTTGCATGCATTTTCATTGTGTTTCCCGTATCAAGATGAAACACATTGCTTTGTTTGCGATCCACGCGAGCATACAGCGCTTGGCAGTAAATGGCACAATGAAATTGTATCCCAAGGTATCGACACTTGGCTTTCTCCGTGGGAACTGAACTGGCCTACGATCAAATAACCATTACAAAGAAAACGAATAAGAGAATTCGATGCAAGCATCACAACTTCCGCTGTTTTTCCAGCATCTAGAAGCGGAGCTAACACAAGCTCCCAATGAAATCCGCCGACTGTTTCACGGTCGCGGTCGCCGCTTCGAAGGTTTAGAGCAAATCACATGTGATTGGTTACAAGGTCAATTGATCATTAACCTATTTAAAGAAGTCGATGAGACGTTTGTTTCTGAATTAAAAGCTGGATTAAATACGCTTTCTGAATCTGCTCTGTGGGCAGAAAAACAGGGTCGCACTATCGTGATTCAACACCGTTATGCTGACGGCGCACCTTCAGAAATTCTGTTGGGTGAGCTAGATGCTCGACCTGTGGTTGAAGAAAGTGGCTTGAAGTACCAGCTAGATATCGGTCGTAACCAGAACTTCGGTTTGTTCCTTGATATGCGCTACGGTCGTGATTGGGTTCGTGAAAATGCCAAGTACAAAAATGTACTTAACCTGTTCGCTTATACTTGCGGCTTTTCTGTGGCGGCTATTGCTGGTGGTGCCGATAAAGTCGTAAACGTGGATATGGCAAAAGCGTCGCTTTCGAAAGGTCGTGAGAACCATAAACTGAATGGCCATAACATCAACCAAGTGAGCTTTATGGGGCACGACATCTTTAAGTCGTGGGGGAAGATCAAGAAGTCAGGTCAGTACGATATGATCATCATTGATCCACCATCATTCCAAAAAGGCAGCTTCGCGTTAACGAAAGACTACAAAAAGATTCTACGCCGTTTGCCAGATTTGCTAGCAGAAGGTGGGCAAGTTCTCGCGTGTGTAAACTCGCCATCGGTGACCAGCGATTTCTTGATTGAAAGCATGAAGGAAGAAGCGCCTGAGCTGACATTCCGTGAGCGTTTGGACAACCCACCAGAGTTTATGGATGTAGATAGCGAAGCCGCACTGAAGGTTCTGCTGTTTAGCTGAGTTTAAAGCGAGGTTCCCAGCTCAGTCGTTTTTCCTTATAGAGAATTTCTATCAAATGCTTCGCGTCTTGGTAGAATTACAGTCTGCGATAAACAAAAAGCGCCGAGCACGGCGCTTTTTTAATGTTTGTATCAACCGCTTTAACCAATCTGAACTTCGAGGTCGGATTCAATCGTCGAAGAACAGGCGAGTACATAGCCTTGTTCAATTTCTTCCGGTGTTAATGTTTCAAGGCTGGTTGAAGAAACACTGCCTTTGCGAACCTTACACTTACAAGAGCCACAAATGCCACTTCGACAAGCGACGATCAACGGTAACCCTGCGCCTTCCAACACATCAGCAAGGACTTGACCTTTTTGTGCATCAATCGTTTGAGCAAAGTCGGGGACTGAGACACTTGCCGTTTCATCTGACACTTCAGCTTCTTCACTTGCTGCTGGTGTAAAGCTTTCTTGGAAGAAGTTAGCCATATCAAAGCCAAGCTCGGTCAAATAACCTTGAACATCGAGCATGAACTGGTTTGGACCACATAGATAAACCGTGCGCTGATTAAAATCTGGGACCAACTCCTGAAGCCATTCCTTACTGAGTCGACCTTCAGGGTACTGGGTCTCACCGCGATTTTTTAGTAACAGCTTCAAGTTAAAATCTGGGTAAACTGAGTGGTAAGTCTCTAGCAAATCAAAGTAAATCGTTTCTGGTTGAGAGCGAGCGATATGCAGAAATTCGATATCCACTTCTTGATCATTGCTCAGCCATTGTTTTGTCATCGCTAATACGGGGGTGATGCCGCATCCAGCACTGATCAGCAGGGCTTTCTTTTTACCATCTAGCGTGATTGGTGGATGGTCAACACAGTTGAAATCACCCGTTGGTGGAAGAGCTTGAACTGTATCTCCAATCAACAGTTTATCGATGATGTAGTTTGATACCTTCCCGCCGTCGACGCGTTTAATGGTCAGTTGTAAGCAATCATCGCCGGAAAGGGAACTGAGTGAATAGGCACGGAATTCCATCTTGCCATCGATTTCAATGCCAAGATTTATGAACTGACCCGCTTTAAATTCAAACAAAAGCGATTCAGATAAGTCTGCCAGCTTGAGGCTCACTGCATCGGCAGTCTCGTGATATTTATCTACACAGCGTAAGGTGACAGGTTGACTGCCTTGCCATTCAAAAAACATAACAATCTCTTTGGTTGTCGAGTACTCAATAGATAAAAGCGCCCCCAATTAAGGAGGCGCGTGATAAGCAAGGTGATTACGCTGCTAGGATAGTTTTAAGGTCATCTTGAACATTACCAATGCTGCGCATATCGAACTTCTCTTGGATAATTGCAATCAGGTTTGGCGTCAAGAATGCAGGCGCTGTTGGACCTGTGTAGATGCCTTTCACGCCTAGTGCGAATAGCGTAAGTAGGATCACAATCGCTTTTTGCTCGAACCAAGAAAGAACAAGCGTAAGAGGAAGCTCGTTGATGTCGCAGTCGAATTCTTTCGCAAGGGCTAATGCCAGCTGAATTGCTGAGTATGCATCGTTACATTGACCCACATCCAATAGGCGAGGGATGCCATTAATGTCGCCAAATGTATTCTTGTTAAAGCGGTATTTACCACAAGCCAGCGTTAGGATTAGCGTATCTTCTGGTGCTTCTGCAGTGAAGTCTGTGTAGTAGCTACGTTCTGCTTTGTCGCCATCACAACCACCTACTAGGAAGAAGTGTTTGATGTTGCCTTGTTTCACTTGGTCGATAACCGCAGGAGCCGCGTTCATCAGTGCGTTACGTCCAAAACCAACCGTGATGTTGTGCTCGATTTCGTCGTGTTGGAAGCCTTCTTGTGCCAATGCACACTCGACTACTTGGCTAAAATCATCACCTTCTAGGTGAGCGACACCTGGCCAACCGACAATGCTACGAGTGAATAGACGGTCTGCGTACTGACCCACGTTCGGGTTCAATAGGCAGTTTGAGGTCATCACAATCGCGCCAGGGAAGTTGGCGAATTCTTTCTGTTGGTTCTGCCACGCGCTGCCGTAGTTACCTACTAGATGAGGGTATTTCTTCAGCTCTGGGTAGCCGTGTGCAGGCAGCATCTCACCGTTAGTGTAAACGTTAATGCCTTTGCCTTCGGTCTGTTGCAAGATTTTTTCTAGGTCGTGAAGGTCATGACCAGAAACAAGAATACATTTGCCTTTGACTGGCTTAACGTTAACGGTTGTTGGCTCTGGGTGACCGAACGTTGCTGTTTCACCGTGATCCAGCATTTCCATCACTTTGTAGTTCATAAGACCAATACGCATTGAGCAATCTAACAGTTCGCCTAGATCTTCAGGGTCAGTACCCAACCAAGCCATGATTTCGTGGTATTCGGCGAAGATGTCATTGTTGGTTTGCTCAAGTACGCGTGCGTGTTCCATGTACGCAGCTGCACCTTTTAGACCGTATAAGCAAAGCAGACGTAGACCGATAACGTCTTCGTGTACTTGGTCTTTACCGCGGTTTACCGCAACTTGAGGAGCAAACGCCAAAATTTCCTCTGCGCTGTTTGGCAACTCGAAGTTCGCTACATCAGGAATGTTCACTAGCACTTCATCTGTAAGAGCTGCTGCTGTCATCGCTTGGTCTTTTAGCAGCGCTTTGTAAGTGGCTGCTTGAGAAGTCAGTTCAAGGATACGTTCTGGGTCAAAGTTTACGTTGGTCAACGTAGAGAAGAATGCTCTTGGAGCCCACTGGTTGATTTCATCATTGATGATATTGAATTCAAGCGCGCGTGCTGCCCAAAAAGAAACCCCTTGCAAAGTGTAAACCAACACGTCTTGTAGATCGGATACCTCTGAAGTTTTGCCACACATACCTTGTGCGAAAGAACAGCCTTTTACAGCCGGGGTTTGGATTGTCTGTTCACATTGAATACAGAACATATTGGGTTCTCCAGTGATTGTAGTAATAGTCGTTTTGTTTTCTCCAATAGAGCAGAATGCGTGCCAATAATTATCTCTTTGATTTTTAATGGTTTTATGTATTTTTGAGTATGTCGCTGATGTGATTTTTACAACGTAACTGATGTGTAAATAACAACGGTGTATTTGAATTGGTGATAAAAGCGACGCGCGAGAAACGTTTTAACGGGCGATAGTGGAAGTGTTTGTTAAACAGGAGATAAGTTATTGCGGTTTTGTGGAGGCAAGAGATTCCCGATTGCGCTCCTTCGTCGCTGTCAGGAATGACGCAATAAGGTAACTGAAAACTTGATGAGTTTAAGGAGTTACAAGAAAGCTGAGACTTGAGCGGTTTAATTATTACGAATGAGGAAGAGTAAGTGAAATACGAGAAACCAGATGGGACAGTTAGCCCAAGTACATTGGTGTTGGGTGTCATTCCGGACGAGCCAGAGTGAGTCATCCGGAATCTCTTTGTTTACTATCGATATGTTTGCTATCGATAAAAGTAAATCGTTGTTTCACAAGGGCGAAGCGGGAGCCTCTATTTATTTATGCCGAGCTTTTTACCCATGCGATATAAGTTACCCCGATCCATCTGTAAAAACTCCGCTGCTTTTGCCCAAACACCGCCAGATTGGCTCAATGCGTGCTCAATCAAGTCATGTTGATAGCGCTCCACCAACTCGCGCATCGGCTGGCTCTCTCTAGGCAAGTAATGCGATGTGCTTTTTACATCATCTAACGCGAGTGAAGTGTCAAAGTGATTGAGCATGATGGTGCTATCGCCTTGCTGAATGGCATGTAATGCCGCTCGCGTTAAGGTATGCTCAAGCTCTCGAACATTACCGTACCAAGGCAGAGACTCTAATTGAGTCAGTACCTTAGGGTGAACATGAAGGTTTGGTGCGTTAAATTGCTGGCGCACTTTTTCCAGTAAGTATCCCGCAAGAACTGGAATGTCGCCGTCACGCGCGCGCAGTGGTGGCACTTTGATGGGAAACACGTTCAATCGATGGAACAAATCAGCGCGGAATGTGCCAGTTTCCACTTCTTTTTCTAACTGTCGGTTAGTGGCTGCGATGATGCGTACATTCACCATCAAATGCTGATCGCTGCCCACACGTTGCAGCTCGCCTTGCTGAATAACGCGCAGTAGTTTTGCTTGTAAAACTAAAGGCAATTCACCCACTTCATCTAGGAAGATTGTGCCGCCATCAGCTAGCTCGAACTTACCTGCACGGTGATTATTGGCTCCGGTGAAAGCTCCCTTCACATGGCCAAATAGTTCGCTCTCCGCCAACCCCTCGGGTAGAGCGGCACAGTTCACGTAGATCATCGGCTTATCGTTGCGATGAGATTGAGCGTGAACCGAATGAGCGACAAGTTCTTTACCCGTACCGGTTTCTCCAGATACCAATACCGCGTAATCCGATTGTGCAACGGTTGCTATGTTATTTCGTAACTGATTGATCTGTGGACTTAAGCCAACCATGTCACCGTGTTGTGATCGCGCTTGTTGAATCAGGGTTTGTGTAACGCTTTTTTGCTTTTGGTTTTGTGCTTTGAGGGCTTTTAATTGTGCAATGTTGCGCAGTGTTGCCGCCGTTAGTGCCGCGAAGGTTTCGATAGCTACTGGATCGATATGATCAAACGCGCCAACCGCAAGTGCATCCATGGTTAATGCCCCGACAAGTTGCCCTTCAACATATAAGCTAAAACCCATGCAGTCATGGACATCAATGCATTGGTCTTCGGTCAATAATGTCCCGTCAAATGGATCGGGCAGGGCACAGTCGGCATCGAAGCGAACAGGCTCGCGGCTATGAATGATGGCATCCAAACGCGGATGGGCTTTAGGAAAGTAACGGCGACCGAGTACTGAGTTTGACAAGCCTTTTACTGCAACCGGCGTTAGAAAGCCATCCTCATCGAATATGAACAAGCAACTCGCATCACAAGGGAATACTTGTGCGACCCCATCAATCAGGTTTTGGTATTGCTGCTCATGAGAGCGATTTGAGCTCAAATTGAGTGCGATATTGAGGAGTACATGGTCAACAGTAGGAGTCATAACAAGCCCAGAGTTATCTTGAATGGGCTCATGCTAGCAACTTGATGTCATTTGAACATCGAAAGGTGAAATAGATTGATGTTCCATTGACGACGATCAAGTGACACACCAGAACTGTGATATAGATAAATGCAACTGGTTGAGTTTAATGAATTGAAAACAAGGATCGCTCCACTTCTAAGGAATATATCCTAAATTGGAATTTCAGCATTGACCTCAAGTTAACTTGAGCTTCTATCCTCGATTTGAAAAACGTCAGGAAGGTAGATTATGCAAAACGATTACATTAAAGAACTAGCGGTGAAGAGCTATCAAGAAGAGCGACAAAAAGAGTATTTTCGAGCTAAGCAGCAGAAGTGGCATGTGCCGAGTTTTGTCTCTGGGATTGTGGTGACGCTGGTGGTGAGTGGGATGCTTTATTGAGGGAAGATTGAAAAGAGATTCCCGGCTGCATTCCTTCGTAGCAATCAGGAATCTCCCTTTAAGTTTTGTTTACGGTTTCAGCGTATGAAACCCAGAGTAAATACGCGTAAACGTGGTAAACCAACACGCCGCACCAAAGATATACGCAATCACGGCAAAATGTTGTGGGAACAAACAGAACAACACGAAACAACCAATGGTCTCGGTGCCTTCTGTTAGACCGCTCATGTAGTACAGAGATTTGTGTTTGTAGACAGGGTTATCGATACCGCGTTTACCTGCCATGATCGCGAAAGCTAAGAAGCTGCTCCCCGTGCCAATAAATGAGAAGATCAAGAATGCACCCGCGACGGCGTTTTGTTCTGGATTTGCCAACACAAAACCAAATGGAATCAAAGAATAGAACAAGAAGTCCAAGCTAATATCGAGAAAGCCTCCGGCATCGGTAATGCCTTGGATTCTTGCCAACGCACCATCTAATCCATCACAAATTCGGTTCAGCAGGATAAACGCTAATGCGAGTGTGTATTGCTCTGCCATCAATGCTGGTAGGGCAAAGCAACCAAGGGCAAAACCGAACAGTGTGGTTTGGTTAGCCGTCACGCCACATTTGTCGATCAGCTTTGCGCTTTGTGCCAGTGGCCACTTAATGATTTTGATGCTTAGGCTATCAAGCATGACTTGTCTCCCACGGCCAGTTTAGGCAACGACTGCCTGCAGGGATATCGTCTTCATCGTGAGTCACCATCAACGCGGGAATATTAGCGAGTTGAAGCTGTTCCACGACCCAGTTACGAAACTGCACGCGCAAATCTTTATCGAGTTTGCTGTATGGTTCGTCGAGTAGGGCAACTTTTGGTTTCGCCAACAACATACGAGTCAGAGCGATACGGGCGCGCTGACCACCTGATATTTGATCTGGGAAAGATTCCGCGAGCTTGGTTAACGAGATGTGTTTCAATGCTTGCATCGCACGTTCTTTACGCTCAGCCCCTTTGATTGAATCAGGCAGAGCGAAGGCAAGGTTTTCCCATACGGTGAGGTGCGGAAAGAGCAAATCGTCTTGGAACAAAATACCTACCTGACGCTTATGCGCAGGCAAAGCATCCAACTTTTCATTATCGAGAGTGATTGAGCCTGAATAGTCGAACTCGGAAGATAGGTGACCAGCAATGGCATCCAATAAAGTGGATTTGCCACAGCCGCTAGGACCCATCAGGGTAACAATTTCACCTTTCTCTACCGTCATGTTGAAGGCAGAGAAAAGCGTGTCGCCATTGGTTTTATGGATGGCGAGGTTTTCGAGACAGAGACTCATTCGGTAGTAAACCTTTAATAGACAACCGGCGATACTTAACGTGTAAGCGGCTAAGTAAAATCGCAAAAGAGAAGAACATTAACGGCAAGAGAGCTTGCCAAATTGCGTAAATCGCAGTGACACGACGGTCAAAGCCACTTGATAGGGCGACCGCTTCTGTTGTTATTGTGCTGATGCGACCAGCTCCCAGCACGAGTGTTGGTAAGTACTGCGCTAAGCTGACACTAATGCCAACTGCCCAAGCAAAAGCAATCGCAGGCAAAAGAATGGGCAGTTTGACTTTTAACCAAGCCTGCATCGGTGATTTACCAAGGCTTAAGGCGACACGAGTCAAACCATTGTCGAAGCTGCGCCATGGACCGTCGAGTGATAGGTAAACAAACGGGAAAGCAAAGAAGACGTGTGCCCAACATACCCAGAACAAGTACGCGCTGCTGTCGAGGTACAGCGTGACGACTTGCATTCCAAACAAAACGGAAAGCTGCGGAATCAACATTGGCACGGCAATGATGTACCCTGGGACTTGCCAGCGGTAACGCAGTCGGTATTCGTGAGCAATCAGAGCAAGTACCAGAGCAATTGATGCGCTGATCACCGCAATCAACATGCTTTGCTCTAGCGTGCCAAGAATGCTTTGCCACTCGTATTCCCAAAAACGTAAGCTGTAACGGCTTGGTAATAAGTCAGGGAAACGCCAACGTTGTGCAAAGCTCCACACCACCATCAACGGCACCATCAACAGTGCGAGTAGAGCAATCATAGAGAACAAGGTCTTTCCTGGTAAGCGGAAACCGCTACGACCGGAGTATTGCCAGCGTTTAAAGCCTTTAGTAACGCTCCACTCTACGAGTCGAGCAAAGCCAATCAAAAGGCTCGCAATCGTAAACAACACAACTGCACCCGCCGCCGCTCTTGGTAGGAGGGATAAATCAGGATCGTTAAACCACTGCCATACCAATACTGCAAAGGTAGGAGGGTTGGTTGGACCGATAATTAGCGCGACATCGACAACGGATAAGCTGTAAGCCAGCACGGCTAGCATTGGGAAGCGCAGTTTTGCTAACCATTGAGGGAAAACGCATTTCCACCAAGCTTGAGCCGAGCTATACCCCATCGAATGACTGACTTTTTCTATCTTCTCGACCTTCAATTGTTGAAGAATCGGAATACTCATCAACAAAAGGAACGGGACTTCTTTGATGGCAAGCATGATGATCAAACCCAGTGCGTATGGGTCTTTGATCAGCAACGCTAAGTCATTCACCGTTTGCGCATTTGGATCGTAACCAAACATTTGGTTGAGTACGCGAACGCCCATACCTGTTGGTGCAAATAGGAAAGCAAAACCAATGGCGAATGCCACGTGTGGCATGGCAAGAAGCGGAGAAAGACTGACTTCGATTTTACGCCAGAATTTACTTCCCCAAGAAGCTTGCAGAATCGCAAACGTCATCAAACAAGCAAGGTAGCTACTGAAAATGGCAGAGTAGAACGTTAGACCAATAGATGTCCACACGCCTTCCCAGTCAAACACAGCATCAAAGCCATCAAGTGAAAAATGATGTAAGCCGATAGGGGGAACATAGCCGAGCGCAGAGACCACCACCCCGAGTAGACCCGGGATGGTTGGTAATATACAAACTGCGATAATAACTAGATACAGCGCTCTTAACATGGGTGATTATTAATTCCCGTAGCGTTTCAACCATTCTTTTTCTAGTGCGGCTTGCCAGCTTGGATGTGGCTCTGCAATAGACTTGAATTGTTGAGTATTTTTAGCCGTACCAGTCAGGTATTGGCTGCTTAGCACTGAAGGATCACCCCAGATGTTGATATCACCTTTACGAGATTGCGCTTCAGGACTTAATAAAAAGTTTATAGCAACTTGAGCCCCTGCACTGGCGTTTGCGTTCCAAGGGATAGCTAAGAAGTGAATATTAGAAAGTGCACCCGCATCCATCGCATACGCTTTGGTGCTATCTGCAAGGTTGCCGCTAGATTGTGCTGAATAAACCGCATTTGGATTAAAAGTGACGGCTAAGTCAATCTGACCATCATCTAGTAGTTGTACCGTTTCCGCTGTGCCACCCGGAAACTGCTTACCGCCACGCCATGCGACTTTGTGAAATTCATCTAGGTAAGCCCATAGAGGTTGCGTGACGGTTTTGAATGATTCGTCTGTCACTGGCTTTTGCAGTGCAGGATCGTTATTGCTCAGTTCGATCAGTAGAGATTTGATGAAACTGGTGCCATGAAACTCCGGTGGGCGAGGGTATGTCAGACGATTTGGAAACGCTTTTGCGTAGCTCAACATTTCAGCATATGAGCTTGGCGGGTTGTGCAGGGTTTCTTCATCGTAGATAAACACCAATTGACCTACGCCCCAAGGCGCTTCTAGACCATCTGTAGGTTCAGAGAAATCGACATCAACAGGCAGGGTTTTATCCACATACTGCCAGCTTGGTAAACCTTCAACGAAAGGACCAAACAACAGTTGGTTGTCTTTCATCGATTTAAAGTTTTCGCCATTAATCCAAACCATATCAACACTGCCACCGCTGTTTTTCCCTGCGGCTTTTTCAGCAATAAGACGAGTGGTGGTTTCAGAAATATCGGTGACCTTGACGTGGTTAAGTGTCACGTTGTAGCGAGATTTAAGCTCTTTGCCTGCCCATTGGATGTAGCGGTTAATTTCTTGGCTACCACCCCAAGCATGAAAATAAACGGTCTGACCGTCGGCTTGCTGTTCTATTTTTTGCCATTCTTCAGCGGTCGAAGATGCAAAAGAGGAGGTCGCGAATGTGGTGGCTAAAATGCCAATGGTGCTAAGTAGCTTTTTCATACGTAATCCGTGTTTCTTTATCTTTGTTTTCATTTTGGAGCTTTATATTCCCACGAGGTACAAAACGGCTGTTTTGGTACTCTGAATTGGGGATAAACCACGCTGGAAGCTCCGTTCCCTCTAGATGGATAGTAATCTATCTTGCTCTATTATCAACGCGAATTTGATAATAGATTCAGAGAATTACTCGCCTTGTGAGGTGATACCAATCCACGTCAGTTTTTGGTCTTAAAAGTCACCAATTTAAGGACAAAGTGTGAGCAAATCAGTAGCAATGAAAATAGTGCGACTTCCGGTAAGTCGCACTATTTTGGCTTCAATAATGGATAGACCGGATTACTTCGCTAATTCTTCCATGTTGATGCCTTTTTTCTTTGCGATGTATTTTGGAATCAAAGACATGCCAAACAGCACAAGACCCGCAACCGCAAATTTTACCAACAACATTGCAGACACACCGTTTGTTGCGATGTCACCAGCCATGTAAGCAAAAATGAAAGCACCTGGTGCCATGGTCAACAGAGAAACCAGAGCGTAAGTGCCAAGGTTTAGGCTGGTTAGACCGTAAGCGTAGTTTTGTAGGCTGAATGGGAATACAGGCACAAGACGAGTCAGAATCAAGAAGCTGGTGCCGTTTGCTGCTACACCGTCATCGATTTTCTTGAAGATTGGGTTGTCGCCAAACTTCTTCATGATGGTGTTACGCAGTAGGAAGCGCGCCACGATAAAGGCTGCTACTGCACCAAGCGTTGCAGAAAAGAGCGCCAATACGCCACCTTTGATAGGACCAAATACGATACCTGCCACAATGGTAAATGCGCTGCCCGGTAGTAGGAAAACACACGCAAATACGAATGCTGCTACGAATACGGCGTAACCCCACACACCAAAGCTTGCGATCCAATCTTGTAGGCTCTTGATGTCAGTGATGATTTCAAGAATGCCAGTTTGTTTTGCCGCGAACAGAGCGAGAGCTACAACAGCGACGATAAGAGCGATTTTTACGAATTTCATAAGTTCAACTTCACTTAAACCTAATAATTAAAAAGAGATAGCGACACAGAGACAGTTACACTGACATACACTTGATCAAACCCGCTTTTGACTTGTAGCGGTTGAACCAAGCTTTTACAGGGCTTGCAAGTACGTTTACTGGCGGCTCATCACCTTGCATGATCACAGGACCGAACATCAGATCCAGAATGTGCCAAGACTTTGTACCAACACCCATCATGGATGCACGACATGCCGAGCAATAAACCACTACGTAGTCGGTTTCAAACTCTTCAACACGGCGCTTAATTACGCGCGTTGCCACATCTGGGTTTGCAGGTACAACCATGCCGCCGAAGCCACAGCAGCGGGTGTTTTCTCGTGTGTGTTCTGGCTCAGAGGTTTTGTAACCAAGTTCGTTTAATATCCAACGGATACCGTCTTGCAGCTCTTTCTCGTAGCGAGTTGAACAAGAGTCGTGAATGGTAAACATCACGTCGCTGTTTTTGGCTTTGCCGCGCAGTTCTTCCGGTAAACCAATTTCAGGAAGTAGCTTCCACAAAGACACTGGTTTTTGTGTGCCACCAGATTTTTTGATCATGCCGTAGCAGCTTTGACACGCCACAATCACCTCTTGTGCGTCTAGCTTGTCAAAATCAGCCTGTAGCTGACCGTAACGCTCTTTAAACTTCTCTGTTTGACCGATAGCAGCGGTTGGTTTACCACAGCATTTTTGGACTGCGCCCATGTCTGGAAATACTTGCTTTAGGTAGCTAGCAATGGCAGCTACGCCTTCTGGTGAGTAGGATGGCAAGCTGCATCCTGGCATAAATACTTTATTACTCATTTTGTCGATACCGCTCGTTTTGCCATAGTGAAGATTTTTGAGAAGCCAAGCTTCTGGTGCATGTTGATCGCTTTATGACCCGGCATTGGAGATTCACCGTTGTTTGCCTTAACAAAGTCAGCACGTGCCCCTAGGAACATCTCTTTCATTGGAAAGTCTTTCGGACACACGATGGTGCATTGGTCACACGCGTTGCATGAGTAAGCCATCAGAGGATCCATCGACTTGTTGTTCACAAAGTCGGAGAAAATGGTTTTCGGACAGTCGCTGAAGTCATTCATCATGATGCACTCGGTCATACATAGCTTGCAGCTGCATTGCAGGCAGCGAGAAGCTTCTAGTTTGATTTGCGCTTCAGTAAAGCCTAAATCCACTTGTGCAAAATCCTGCTTACGCTCTTCAGCGTCACGCAATTCACCGTGTAGGCGAGGGGTATCTACCGTACCTTTTGGTAGTGGTACGTCTAGACGAGATGAGTAGCTGTATTCTTGCTCGAAGTCGCGGTCTTCAGTTAGTGGACGAGTCGTTAGGAAGCGTTCAACGCTCATTGCTGCTTTACGACCTAATGCCATCGCTTCAATTACGATGTTCCCGCCACACGCATCACCAGCTACGAATACGTCTTCTAGACTAGATGCTAGTGTTTGTTTATCGACAACGTAACGGCCACCGCGAGTTTGCTCTAGTGCACCGTCAGTAATATCTGCCACGATTTGACCCGTAGCGAAAACAACGGTATCCACAGAGATAGTTTTGCTTTCTTCGCTGTACTGAGGTGCAAAGTTGCCTTGCTCATCAAAGATCGACAGCACTTTCTTGATAGTAATGCCTGTTACTTTGCCGCTCTCGTGCTCGATAGCGACAGGTCCCCAACCCGCATGGAATTCAACGCCTTCTTCTAGTGACTCATCGATTTCGATTTGGCTTGCAGGCAGGTTCTCAAGGCTCTCAAGTGAACATTGGTAAACTTCACTTGCGCCGATACGCCATGAAGAGCGTGCGCAGTCCATCGCTACGTCACCACCGCCGATAACCATTACGCGCTTACCTGCTCGTGGGAATTGGCGAGTTTCAGAAATCTCTTTTAGGTATTCAACCGCAGAGAACACGCCATCGTTGTCATGACCCGGCAGAGGGATGATCGAACCTACGTGCGCACCATGTGCAAGTACCACCGCATCATGCTCGTTGCGTAGTGTTTCGAAACTGATGTCTTTGCCGATCTCAACGCCAAACTGAGTTTTGATTCCCAGCATCGCTAAGTAGCTGTATTCGAAATCGATAACATCGCGTGGCAGGCGGTATTCAGGGATACCAACACGCATCATACCGCCGTAAACGTCCAGCTTTTCATAGATGGTGACTTCATGACCCTGACGACGTAGTTCGATTGCCGCTTGAGCGCCAGCAGGACCTGCACCTACGATCGCGATGTGCTTGTTAGTTAGGGGGGCAATGTTTAGATCCCAGTGATCTTGGTTATCCATTTTCTCTGCGACGAAACGTTTAATCCCAGCTACGCTGATTGGCTGACCAAACTCAGAATTACGGCGACAAGACGCTTCACACGGATGTGCGCAGATGCGACCTAGTGTTTGAGGAAGGAATAGTTTGCTACGGATCAGATCCAGAGCACCTTGAAAATCACCTTCACCCGCCATGCGAACGTATTGCTTTACGTCTGTGTGCATTGGGCACGCGGTTTGACATGCCGGATCGGCATCACCCATACAGCCATCGACAATCATTTGAGCGGTGTCGAATAGCTTTTGACTAAAAATTACATTGTTCATTAACTGCTATTTCCGTGTTGATTAGCTCTTGCCGTTGATAACGTTCACTTCAGGGTTTTTCTGCTCATAGTGAGCATGGCTGTACTCGATCCATGAACCGTCATAGTTGTAGACGCCTTCTGCGCCAAGTACTTCAGTAAGAATCATGGTGGTGTGGGCAGAACGAACACCGGATTGGCAATAAGCGATCACTTTTTTGCCTTTGATGATGTCGCCATAAAGAGCTTGCAGTTCTTGTGCAGATTTCAGCGTTGTGTCTTCGTTTAACGCTTTGGTCCAGTTAATGTGAACACTGCTTGGGATAGTACCCGGACCGTACGCACCAGAAACCGCAACGTCGCCGTTGAACTCGTCGTTGCCGCGAGTATCTAGGATCACCCAATCAGGGTTGTTTTGCGCTGCGATAACCATATCCAGTGTCGCTAGCGTGTTGTTGTCTTGTTTTGTGTTCGGTGCTTTGTATTCAACTGCGGCAACGCTTGGGTTTGCAGAGCCAGTTGGGTAACCAGCGCCCATCCAAGCGTTCAAGCCACCGTCTAGGTAACGAACGTCTTGATGACCAAGGTTATGGATTTGCCAGTAAAGGCGAGCGGCATCGTGGTGAGAGCCTGCTGCGTAAACCACGATTGTGCTGTCAGCTGTTGCGCCGAAGCTGCCCAGAATGGTCTCCATTTCTTCGGTGTTATTGCTCATACCACCGAAGTCGAATTGACCATCAGCCGCCGAGTAATCGTTACGCCACATAGTGTAAGAGCCAGAAATAGGACTATCTGGTTTGATAGGGTTTAGCGCACCGATCACAACCACATCTTTGTCGCCGTCCATCAGCGACTTAAGTTGTTGTGCCGAAATGAAGTGCTCAGGATGAGCGTATTCTGCGAATTTCTGCTCTTGAGCAGCGGCATCCACAATCACAGCCTCAGCTGAGAACATCGTATTGTAAGCTGAGTAGCCAACCGCTGTGACAGCTGCTAACACACCCAACGCAATCGTCGATTTTTTCATGAGTTGCTTCCATATTTTAATTTAAAGTTTTGCTGCCGAATCCTCGATGTTTCGACAGATAGAATGCTTTTGATGGGGCAGTGCTGACATGAACGTTTCTTAATCATTTTTGGTGTTCATGGCTTAAAATAAGCGGAAATGCGCTCTACCCCTTTATGGGTAAGGCATTCTGAGGAAATCGTTTAAATGACGATATTGTGGTTTCCCACAATAATGATGTGGGATTGATCTAAAGCAACAAAGTAGAAGGGGGAAGTGGTGCTAAAATGTGCCACAACCGAGTTTTGGTAGTATTTCATAAGTGATTGATAATTATTCTCAAAAGTTAATTCTTTTCATTTTTGCTCTCTCCTTTTTCTTTACCTCTTTTGCCTCTGCTAATGATCAAAAAGTACCGAGAAAAGACTACGATGTTGGCGTTTTAGCGCTGCGTGGACACGCACATGCTCGTGAAGCGTGGCAACCAACTTTGGATTGGTTGGAGACTCAGAATCCTGGCTATCAATTCAACCTACATACTTACGATTTCGACCAACTTGAAGATGCATTTTTGCACGGTTGGCTTGACTTCATTCTGACTAGTCCAGGGCAGGCGACTAAGTTGGCACGTGAATACCCAATCAACTGGTTAGCAACGCAAAAAACTGCCTATAGCAACTTACCAAATAAGTCGATTGCTTCGGTGGTAGTGGTGCGTGAAGAGTCGCCTTATAAAACGCTGCGTGACATCAATAAAGCTAATGTCGCGGCGGTATCGGAAAAAGCCTTTGGCGGCTTTCTCGCGCTGCGTTATGAGCTCGATAAGCTCGGCTATTTCAATTCCTCTTTCTTCGAAAAAATTCATTTTACTGGTCCACCAACTGACCAGTTGATTTTGGACGTGATCAAGAACGATCTCGATGTCGCGATCGTCCCTGCATGTACTCTGGAGAACATGGCGAAGGAGGGGCGTATCCAACGGCACAGCTTACGTGTATTGAATGAGAAGCGTCCTGCTGATTCTGTTTGTGCGGTGAGCACGCCACTGTATCCAAACTGGACCATGGCTATGACAGAGCGAGCGCCCACGGATGTGGGGCAAATGGTGGCGCAAACCCTTTTCGCAATGCCAGAAGATCATCCAGCAGCCGTTGCGGCGAACAACGTTGGCTGGATGTTGCCTGCGCCGAGCATCAACGTTGATAAAGTCTACAAGCACTTAGACATGCATCCGTTGCAAAAGTCTTGGGGACAAAAAGCACAAGAATGGCTGCATAAGAACCAAGCGATCGCAATGGCGTCGTTACTGACTTTGCTGTTATTGACGGGATATCACTTCTGGTTGGAATGGAAGTTTCAACGTAGTCGTGAAACGTTAAAAACCACCATGAACGACTTACGCCGTAAGAGCTCAATGTTGGAGCATGCCCAACGTATCACCATTGTCGGTGAACTTGGTAGCAGTATTGCGCATGAAATTAATCAACCATTGGCAGCAATCAAAAACTACAGTCAAGGGGCGAAAATGCGCATGGAACATGGCGCGACTGCCGAAGAAATGGCGCCAATCCTCGATAAAATCCAACAACAGGTGACTTCTGCAAGCGACATCATTCAGCGCCTTCGTAGCTTGATAAACAAAACACCGATTGAAAAAAACTGGGTGGATCTACCTTGTTTGATTGAAGAAGCGATGAAGCTGGTGGATTACGAATTCCAACGTCATCGAATCCAACTTGGTGTGCTTTACTCTGGTGAGCCGCAAAAAGTCTTTGCAGATGTGACAGGTTTGCAGCAGGTCATTCTCAATGTTTTAAATAACGCCAAAGATGCGTGTTTGAGCCATTCGCCGAAACGTAGAGATTTGTACGTGGATCTGCACGTGAGCTTCTGTGATGAGATGGTCATCATTGACGTGACGGACAACGGCATTGGAATTGAAGAGGAAAGTACGCCATTAGACCAAGCTTTCTACACCACGAAGGAAAATGGATTAGGGCTAGGTCTGGCAATATGTCGTGATGTACTCGATGCGCACCAAGGCAGCATGCAATTTAGGTCCATAGAGCCCACTGGGTGTCAGGTGACCATTGTTTTACCGTATCAGGAGGCTTGTTATGAGTCGTAACCTTTGTCCACTCTACATCGTTGATGATGAAGAGCCAGTATTAGAATCCATGGCGTTTATGTTGGAAAGTTATGGTTACGAGGTTGAAGCTTTTTCTAGTGGGATAGATTTTCTCAACAACGCTGAATTGTCCGCTCCGGGTTGTGTTTTGCTTGATAGCCGTATGCCCGAGATGCGGGGACAAGATGTCCATCATGTAATGAATGAGAAATTCAGCCCGATCAGCGTGATTTACCTAACTGGTCATGGCGACATACCTATGGCTGTCGATGCACTAAAGGATGGCGCATTAGATTTCTTTCAAAAGCCTGTTGATGGAAACGCGCTTGTGGTTGCAGTAGATAATGCTATGGCACAGTCATTAAAAAACGGTGAAAAGCTGAGTGCGAAACAGGTATTACAGAATCTCACCAAGCGCGAGAAAGAAGTACTTGGATTGGTAGTCAAGGGGATGAAAAACCAAGAGATGGCCGATTCGTTGTGTGTTTCTCTAAGAACAATTGAGGTACATCGCTCTAATGTGATGAAAAAACTTGAAGCAGAAAGCCTTGCAGTATTGATTCGCAAAGTCGGGCATTTGATCTAATTGATTTATGTTTTGGGGGCAGCGAACTGAGCTATTTAGGTCGAATTAATCACTGTAACCTAATGATATTTTGGGAAAGGTTTGCTCAACCGGTATCAGGAAGATAACATCAGTACCCAAAATGAAATGAATCTTAATCTTGGCTAGAACCTAACTATGTTTGTCGATACCGTTAAAAGTGCCTTTGCTTCACTAAACACGCATAAACAAGCGATTGCGAAAGCGACCGCTTTACCGATTCTCTTTTCTGTTATTCTTGATCTCCTTTTAGGTGCAAGTGAAGGCGATGGTGCTGCTATCTTCGTACAAATCTTGATGGCGCTATTGTCTGCGATCGTCGCGATTAACGTGCACAGTATTATCCTTAAAGGTCCTCAATCTGTCCCTCAGTGGGGGCGTTTCACCCTTGGCAAGATCGAAATGTGGTTCATCGGTCATTACTTGGTGATGACAGTTGCAGTAGTCGCCGTTGCCGCCATCTTTGCGATGATTAACGTTGCGCTTGCCGCAATTGTACTGTTCGCACTTGGTGTGATCTGTTGTCGATTGGTGTTGGTGTTTCCCGCCATTGCTATTGGTAAAGGTGTGTCATTCCCTTATGCATGGAACTTAACCAAAGGGTACACGTGGTACATGATGGGTGTGGTGATCTTGGTACCGCTTCTGTGTGGTATCGCAATATCACCTCTGGCGTATTTACAACTGCCAATCCTAATGAGTTTATTAAGCTTCCTAGTGACCATCATCGGGATTGCTATTTTGTCTAAAGCGTACGAGCAATTAAGTGGTTTTGATGGACAATCTTATTCTCAGCAGTCATTTTGAAGTCACTTAAGTAGATGTTATGAATGAAGAAGCGCCTCCTTTTAGAGGCGCTTTTTTATGGTTACTTGTAGGCAAATTTACTTGGTTTTGTAAGAATTTATTACAAATTACATTTTTAAAGTGATATAAAGCACACCTTCGATGAGGCTGGTTTTGTTTTTGACTGGCTCTTATCGAGAAAAACCGTGACGTTTCAATTGACGAATAAGGAAGGTGCTTTTTGCTCATTAGTCCGCCCTAGAACGATCTCTCAGATGCGTTTGCATCACTCCCTTCACCGTGCGCAATGCACCAACTAAGGCAATACGTTTATGAGAGATTTATGTTTAAATTTACAAAAGATACTTGGTTTAACAACGTTAAAGGAGATTGTTTATCAGGAGTTGTTGTAGCACTGGCACTTATTCCAGAAGCTATTGCATTCTCTATCATCGCAGGACTCGACCCCAAAGTGGGTTTGTATGCCTCGTTTTCCATCTGTGTCGTGATTGCGTTTACTGGCTCAAGGTCCGGAATGATTTCCGCGGCAACCGGAGCGATGGCGCTATTGATGACCACCTTAGTTAAAGATTATGGTTTGCAATATTTGCTCGCCGCGTCGTTTTTCGCTGGTGTACTGCAGTTATTGATTGGCTACTTAAGGCTAGGGGATTTAATGCGTTTTGTGTCTAAGTCCATCATGACTGGATTTGTAAATGCGTTGGCAATTTTAATCTTTTTGGCGCAACTGCCTGAACTGACGAACGTTTCTTGGTCCGTTTATGCATTGACCGTTTTAGGACTAGCCATCATCTATTTGTTTCCATATGTGCCGAAAATCGGAAAAATGCTACCGTCCCCTTTGGTATGCATTATCACGGTGACAGTGGTTGCGTTGATGTTTGATATCGATATTCGTACTGTTGGCGATATGGGGCAGCTACCCGATTCGCTTCCCGTATTCATGATTCCCGATATTCCCTTCAACATTGAAACACTCCAAATCATTTTCCCTTATTCATTAGCTCTCGCCATTGTCGGTGTCCTTGAATCACTGATGACCGCATCTATCGTCGATGAGTTGACGGATACAGAGAGTGAGAAAAACGACGAGTGCAAAGGACAGGGGATTGCGAATATGGTCGCATCGCTGTTTGGCGGTATGGCAGGATGCGCCATGATTGGTCAGTCGATGATCAATATCCAGTCTGGCGGTCGAACACGTTTATCGACGCTTTGCTCCGGTGTGTTTTTGCTGATCATGGTGGTGTTCTTGGGGGATTACCTCAAGCAAATCCCAATGGCGGCGCTCGTTGCTGTGATGATCATGGTTGCGATAAGTACTTTCTCGTGGCACTCCATTGCAGAAATGCGTAAACACAGTTTATCGACAAACCTTATCATGCTATCGACGGTGATTGCGGTTGTTGCCACCCACAATCTTGCTATTGGTGTGCTGGTGGGCGTTTTATTAGCGTGTGTCTTTTATGTGAATCAGAGCCGGACTTTAATGAAGGTTTCGGATGAAGTCATTGTTGATAACGACCATACGATTCACAAAGTTCATGGGCAAATCTTTTTCGCTTCCGCCTATAGTTTCACTGATATGTTTGATTTCGATAATGCGACGCGATACATCACAATTGATTTATCCGATGCGCATTTTTGGGATATCACAGCAATATCAGCTTTGGATAAAGCCATCATTAAGTTTCGTAAAGGCGGCTCTATTGTTGCTGTAACCGGAATGAATGAAGCAACCTTGGATATGATAGATCGCCACGCGGTTTATGATGATCCTGAAAAGCTGGCTAAGCAAGGTATGGGGCATTAGAAACAAAAAAGCAGCCAAAGGGCTGCTTTTTTAGAGATTCTTTCAGAGACTTATTGTCTCAGAAACAAATGTGGGATTAGTTTACCCAGTCACGCAGTGTGAACGTTAGTTCGTGATCTGCGTTTTTCAGTACTAGACCATCGTTAGTCAGAGTAATGTCGCTCCAATCAGAAAGCGTTTCAGACATTACTTTTTCAATCTTCATTTGGTCTTCCATACACATCTTCATGGTCATGCCCATTTTCTCGATGCGTAGTTGGTTATCTTTTAGTTCAGCTTGACCGAAGAAGTTGTTACAACCTGCATTACCATTCGCAGTTAGGTTTTCACCAATTTCTAAGCGAGGTGCTTGGCGTTCTTCTGCTGCGATGTTTTTGCCATCGATTTGAACCAGCTGCCAGTTGTGGTGCTGTAGATCTTGAGCCGTAATTTCTTTCACATTGTCACCGTTGCTAGCGCATGCAGTCATTAGAACTGGAAGTGAGATTGCTGCTACTAACGTTTTTAGGCTAAGCTTCATTTTATTGACTCCGTTTTTAGAAAACGTGGTAAGTATAGGTAATAAAACAGTGTTTTTGTCAGCATACGGTTATGGTTTCGTATGTTTTTAAACACGGCGTATTTTATAACAGAGATCCCATTCCAGGTACTAAAATTCAGCGAAAACTTCGAAATTTCTTACAGTTATTCGACTATAAGTGAATCGGGTCTTGATGAGATAACCAAAGAACGGGTTGAGCATGGAGCAACTGGAGTTTTTTACCGTCCCAAGTCCTTGTGTCGGAGTGTGCACTTCTGACGAAAAGGGCTATTGCAAGGGATGCATGCGTAAACGAGAAGAGCGGTTTAATTGGCTGAGTTTTACTCCTGCACAACAGTTGCACGTGATTAAGCTGTGTCGTCAGAGGTACAGAAGAAAGGTGCTAGCAGGGAAGGGGAAAGCAGAACTGCCTCAAGATGACTTATCCCCGCAACAGGATTTGTTTTAGTGTTGTTTACGCTTTATTACTTATGACTAACTATTCCCGGCCCAGTCTGAACTACTTATCCATAAGAGCCGGGAAGCTCCTATCCATTTTCGTGCTCAAAGTGATGAGCACTTGGCGTTACTTTAAAGACCATTGGTCGCTTACCCAGCCTCCTGCTTGTTCGTCGAAGTGACTACCGGCAAAGCGGTGATTTTGTTCCACGTCTAATTTACTGGTGGGTAATTCATCCATCATTTGATGAATGTATCTTGCCATTGGATCAGTACATGCTTCACGCTCTCTGCGAGTGACCACTTCTTTAATTATCTGCAGTCTATAGCTGTTGCTGGCTCGTTTCATTTTTGACCTCCAGAACTCGATGGCAGCAGTTTGAACACATTGGCGTTCAGATCGCTGCTCATTGGCGGGAGCGTAGAAGCCCATCGCCTTCGTTTGAAGTCTGAGAGACAAATTGTTTGAGAGCAGTGTTTGTAACGCCATTCGCATCTTTCTCAGAATCATTGGCTGCGTGAATAAAAGTTAATTGCTCAAACACAGTTGATGAATCTTCATATTCGAAAGACCTTATCAAACATAGAAGCCCTACACATGGTCGTCAACAACGTAAATGAACATTTTTTGAACGATTTGTGAAGGTGGCGTTTTATCAGAGATTTAGCGCAAATAAAAAAACCGGAGCCACTTGGGCTCCGGTTGGTCTTAGAGTCAGTCTGACACGCCTTTTATTTACTCAGCTGCGATTTCACAACCAAGTGGGCTGTCTGAGTTAGTGTAGACGATTTCGCCTTGTGGCTCGTAGTTGCTTACTTGTACTGTACCAAGAGTCTCTAGATAGCTGTACATTACTTCTGCGTCAACGTTACCAGTGTTAATTACGTTAAGTGCAGGGTAACCATCACCACCCGCCGCGTTGAAGCTTGGTACGGTAAACTTATAAGTTGCCGCTGTGTCGAAATCTTTGCCATTGATCTTGCTGATTTCAACTTTCTTGGCAGTACAGTCTACAGTCATATTTAGACCTGCCAGTTGTGCGTACGCACCCGATCCACGTTGCATTGTAGCAACCACGTTCAAGTAATCGACTACTTGAGCGCCAGTCATCGTGGCTACAGTTACCATATTGCCAAATGGTTGAACTGTTAGTACATGGCGGTAAGCAATCGGACCTGCTTCAATTGATGCACGAACGCCACCTGAGTTCATAACCGCAAAATCGGCTTTTTGATTTTCTTGGTGAGCAGTTGCGATCAAACGACCTAAGTTAGTTTGTTGGTAGCGAACTACTGCGCGGTCACCTTCCAGCTTGTCATCAGAGGTAGCAATTACCTTATCTAGCTCATCTTGTCCTTTATCTTGGAAGTATTGAAGACGTCCTTGAAGAGCAAGGTCTGGCTTGATTTCTGTGCCAATGAATTCTAGTTCACCAGCTTCGTTTTTGCGTTTTAGGTTTACAGGAACTAGCTCATAACCAGCAAGGTGAAGTTTACCGTCGTAGTATTCGAAGTCTGCTTTACCAACGTACTTACCCCACTCGTGCGCTTGCATGATGTAAGTACCGTTTTGTTGGTCTGGTTTGCAGTCATCACCAGGTTCGAAGTCAGCGTATCCTGAACCATCTGGTTCCATACAAACAGGGTTTTGCGAGTGACCACCGAAGATAGCTGCAAGCTGTCCTTCTTCGACTGCTTTCGCCATCGCTACATCGCCAGGTGCATTTGAACCGTGCTGGCCATTTTCATAGTGACCCATATGTGTCGTAGCGAAAATGAAATCGACAGGGTCATCTTTGTAGGTTTCTTTGATTTCTGCAATTACCTTCGGCATTTCTTCTGTTGGTTTGGTAAATGTCAGGTCAGAGATAAACTCAGGGTTACCGATTTTTGCTGTATCTTCTGTTGTCATACCTACAACAGCTACACGAAGGTCACCAAGCTCAAAGATTTTGTAAGGTTTGAAGTAGCGGTCGCCATTTTTATCATAAATGTTGGCAGCAAGCATTGGGAAGTTTGCCCAAACACGTTGCTTTTCAAGAACGCTAAGAGGGTTATCAAATTCGTGGTTACCAACTGCCATAGCATCATAGCCAATATCGCTCATACCTAAGAAGTCAGGCTCTGCATCTTGTAGGTCTGATTCAGGAACACCAGTGTTGATGTCACCACCAGAGAGTAGTAGGGATGAGCCGCCATTTGCTGCAACTTCTTGGCGCATTTGATCAATCAGTGTTTTACGCGCAGCCATACCATACTCGCCGTCTTCGTTATGCCAGAAGCGACCGTGGTTGTCATTGGTATGTAGAATTGTGAACTTGGTACATGAATCTGCAGTGTCACAAGTGACTGGAGAGTTGTCGCTGTCTGAGCCACATCCTGCTAGCGCAGCGCCGACTGAAAGTACCAAAAGGGATTTGTAAAACTTCATAAGGGATCCTTTCTTTGTGATTTTGATTTTATTACGGCGTGAAATATACGGAAATAATGTGAAACTTTAGTGATCTATATCTTATTTACAGTTTTGTTGAATACAGGAAATAACAGGGCTGCAAACCGCGTCGACAAATAAACAGAAACCGTATTTAGAAAGGATTTAATGTTTTTACTAATTAAATTTGTGAGTCGCTTAATTGATTTCAATTTTCTAATGTGAATCAATACGCATTTTGGTGAGATATGGAGCAAACTTTGGTGATTATTTTGCCAGATTAATGTCTTCTTACTCTCTACGAAACAAATAGTTAAGATTTTTCTGTACGCTGTGTTGAGGAGTAAGGATGCTCAAAAAAACAACCGCACTTGCCGCGGAAATCGATTGCTCATGGCAAAAGCAGTTCAGTGTGAGCTGTAATTTGTACAATGGCTATTCTTATGACCCTCACTATTGGCAAAAGTTCTCCGATCTTTGCGCTGTATTTTTATATCAATCAGACGCCGTTACGTTTATATCTTGTCCCCCTAAATTATGGGAACGAATTAAACATTTTCAGCCAAGTGAGCTGGAGAGAAAACTCAATAATAAACAAATGTTCTGTGAATATGATGATGTCGACTACTATTTATTTAATGACGACAACGTCAACAAAGACGATGGGATAATTCCTCTCTCGATCGAATCTGATCTCGAATTACTTGAATCTTTTGTCAGCCGAATGAGCGAAGAAGATATCCTTAAAGCGGACTTTGACCTCGATAGCCATTTTTTTTACGGCATATTTGACAAAAATGAGCTGGTCGCTGTGCTTGCTTCTTATTGTTATAAAGGGAAAGAGCCGTTTGAGTCTTTATCCATATTGGTTTCTCCTGAAGCAAGAGGAAAAGGGTATGGAAAACGCCTGCTCAGTCATTTAATCAATGAAGTGAAGTCGAGGCAGCGCAAAATTAGGTATCGAGTAAATAGTGAAAATACGCCTTCAATAAGGCTCTGCCAGTCTTTGGGGTTTGAAGCGTACAGTCGTCAAAGAGTGTTTACTCCGGAGTAATGAGAAAGGCAAGCAATGGGATATACAGTTAGAAATGCAGTGAGAGATGAAGCAGATCAGATCGCCAAAATACACGTTGATTCATGGCAAGTCGCTTACCGAGGATTAATGCCGCAGAGTTACATTGACCAATTTACTCGAGAACGTCGAGAGCGCATGTGGACGCGAGTAATGACGGAGCAACTGGCCAATCTCATTGTTGTTGAGAAACAGAAAGAGATCGTTGGCTTTCTAAGTTATGAACTGCCTGATCACACCAGCGAAGACAAGACGGCAACGGTTACTTGTTGCTATGTTTCGCCTTTATACTTCGGGCAGGGCGCTGGCAGTGCTTTGATTGATGAATTAGAAACTCGTTTACTCTCGACACCAGTGATGCAAATTAGCCTTAAGGCGTTAGACACCAATAAACAAGGGCTTAATTTCTATAAGAAGTGTGGCTTTGTGCGATCTGGAGAGGAAGAGTCGGAGGTTATCGATGATATGACGCTCAACGACGTGACGCTGGTTAAGTACATAGCACGAACATAACTTACTGGTGAGAGTGTTTAATGCGGTGTTTGCAGAAAAGCACTATCGGTAATGAAAAGAGAATTGAGAAAAGAGTAGGGGAGATTTACTTCTGTTCTAAATAGTAAAACCCCGGAGGTGGTAAGTCTCCGGGGTTTTGAAATTTTTTAGATGTCTCGGTTGGTAAGTCCGATAATCTTTATGCAAAAGGTTTGGATTTTATCCGTTAATTCCTTGGTAGGGAATTAGATACGGATGAAGTCCATGTGCTCAACTTTTGGCTTGTAAGCGTGACGTTGAACGTCTTGTGGCTTAACTTTAACTTCAGCGCCGTCGATCACTAGAACGATACCTTCGTAGAACTCAGGCTTGTCCATTTGGTTAACGATGTCGTCGTGGTTAAGAACGATAGCAACTGCTGCTTCTTCACCGCCGTATACAACTGCAGGGAATTTGCCAGCGTGACGTAGGCGGCGGCTCGCACCTTTACCTAGTTCAGTACGTACTACTGCTTCGAATTTCATAGTATTTACTCTCAAATTAGTAAAAAATAAAACTTTACAAACACAATGCGACCTTGTGTTCGTAGTAAAGCTTGAAACAGGAACTGTTCAAGCGAGCGCGGATACTATCATCATGCTCTACATTCAGCAACCAAAATTGTACCTAAATCACCAAAAAGCCAGTAATTCTTCGACAAGAAGAGTGTCTGTTTTGTGGTGTCGGCAAAACTTTGTCCGCATTGCGCTGATTTTAACCTATTTGGCTTTTTGTCAGTACGTTTTTATTTGCCTAGGACTCAATCCTCTTTCCAAGTTAATTCATTCATTAACGACATCTGTTATTCACAAAATGAACGCAAAATGAATGTTGACCTCAGTAACCGTTAAGTCAGTCGGTTCTATTCTCCATCGTACATAAACGGACAACCTCAATGGAGCACATTATGAATCCTATCAGTATCGTGATTATTACCCTCAATGAAGAAAAACGTATTGGTCGACTACTTGAAGACTTAACCAAACAAACTCACCAGAACTTTGAAGTGATCGTGGTGGATTCGAACAGCGAAGATTCGACACGTGAAGTTGCACAAGCTTACGAAAGCTCATTGCCAGAACTGACAGTGCACCGCATGGATACGCGTGGTGTCAGCTTAGGTCGTAATACAGGTGCAGAACTGGCGAAGTATGAACGTATTCTTTTCTTAGATGCGGACGTGCGCTTACCAAGTGATTTTCTGAGCCGTGCAATGAGTAAGCTTGAGGATGCGAAGTTGGAAGTTGCTGGTGTTTACATGGGCTCAAAAAATCTGCCAATGGCACATAAGTTGGGTTATGGCATATTTAACGCGGGATTGTTTATTACTCAGTACACATTCCCAACGGCGGTAGGTGCTTGTATTTTCTCTACCAAACGCGCACACAAAGAGATCAACGGCTTTGATGAGTCTATTACACTTTGCGAAGATTGTGATTACGTAAAACGCGCTTCTAAAACATGGCGTTTCCGCTTCTTACCGATGACGTTTGAATTCGATCCGCGCCGCCTTGAGCAAGACGGCTTCTTTAAGATGGGCATGACCTATTTCAAAGCCAATGTACGTCGATTCTTCTTTGGCGAGATGCGTAACAACGAAATGGAATACAAATTCGGTCACTACAAAGATCAACATTCGTAATCGTCGGAGGCTGCATGCTGGAAGCAATCAGTCTGTTTTTCGGAGCATTTCTGGATGCAACGATTGGACCTAACCTCTTTGTCCCGGGCGAGCCGTTTTTGCTCGCTGCGGGCTATCAATTGCACCAAGGTGTGATTTGGGGCGTTGTCGCCGTTTTGTTGGGCGGTTGGGTTGGCGATCAACTCAGTTACTTTATTGGTAAGCGTTCTGGCTCTAAAGCACAGAAGAAGCTGATTCGTTGGCAAGCCAAGACAAGGCGTCCAATCGCTCGTTGTCGTTTGTTGATGAAAAAACGCGGCAATGCCATTTTGATCTTTGCACGCTTACTCGGACCTGTTGCTTGGGTCGTGCCATTTATGGCGGGTACTGCGAATGTGAGTTGGAAGCGTTTTACTGTCTGTTCATCAATTGGATTGATACTTGGTGTTGGGCAATTTGTCGTTGCTGGGTATTTGCTTGCTGCGGGTCTTAACACATGGATTCCACTTGATTCCATAAAGTTCATCCTTGTTGAGCATAAGCTTCTTATTGCCTCAGTACTCATCGCTTCTGTATTCGCTCTTGTGGCTTGGAAGAAAAACTGGTCACGTAAATGGACCAAATCCCTAACGGCTTTAGTGTTATGTTTAGTTGCTGCGAATTATGGACACTTTTTCTATCTAGCAGATGACAATATTGAACAACCCGGCGTTACTGAAAATCAATCGATAGTCCTTAATGATATCGGCTTTAAGGTTTATCCGGGGCGCTCGAATGTGTTTGACGCTCAGGCAGTCAACTTGGTGTACGTCGGAGAATCCCCGCGAAGCCTAATGCAAGAGCTCGGCTGGCTAGAGAATCAAACCTTTTCAAGAAACGACATTGAATTGGCAGACTATGTGAGCTTATTGAAGCAGAAGCTGCCGCCCGTTTCTGATTTGTTTTGGAATGGCAAGCCACAGTCGATGGCATTCCAAGAGCCCGGAAGTTTGTTAAAACGCTCTCATGTTCGCTGGTGGCAAGCAGGGTTAGAATCAAAGTCTGGTCAACCGATTTGGGTCGGAGCGATTAGTTACGATGACGGTCTCAAGTTGGCGCATTACTCGGGTATTGTGACGGTATTGCATCGAATAGATCCTAATGTGGACAGCGAAAGAGACCGTCTAGCGAATCAAATTGAAGTCAGTCATTTAGCGCTAGTCGGAGAGTTACATTCGTTAGCGCAACCTGTCGCAATGGATAGTAAGCACGACTATTATTCGGATGGGAATGTGCTGTTGATTAGTGAACCATCGCTAGCATTAAACTTACCCAATCAAAGCGCTATTTAGATATACCCAAGCATCTTGAGGTTACTTGGGTATATAAAAATGGCACCTAGCGAATAAATCGATAAGTGCCATTTTAAAGTAATACTGTGAGTGACTGATGTAAGCTGACTTAAGCGCGGCTCTTTTGCAGAATCAAGGTGGCTTTTAACCCTCCCATTTTACTCTCTGATAATTCAAGTTGACCGCGGTAACTGTGCGCCATTTCACTGACAATGTTTAAACCTAAACCGGATCCTGGCGTTGTTTCATCCAGACGGTAGCCACGCTTTATTACTTGGCATAATTGCTCAGGAGGAATACCCGGACCGTCGTCTTCAACAATGATATGAATGTTGTCTTTATCTAACGTTGAATGAACACGAATGATGCTGTTCGCCCATTTGTAGCCATTTTCCAGTAAGTTTCCCACCATTTCATCCAAATCGGTTTTCTCTACGGCAACGTTCAATTCAGAATCAAGCTCGTTAATCAGTGTGACGTCACGATGTGCGTAGACCTTGTCAAACGCCATGGATATGGCATCAACGCGCTCTGAAGGGTTCGATTTCACCGAAAGAATGTTCATTGAGCCAGCCATACGAGCGCGACCTAAGTGGTAATCGATGTGTTGTTGGATCTGTGTGATTGGCGCGTTCAAGCGTTCTTGTTCTTCAGGCGTGAAGTTTTGCACTTCGTTTTTTAAAACCGAAAGTGGTGTTTTCAGCGCGTGAGATAAGTTTCCTGCATGATTGCGTGCACGTTCAAGTAGCTCTTGATAGTGAAAGAGCAGGGCATTAAGGTCAGAAATCAAAGGTGAGATTTCTTTCGGATAGTCTTCTTCCAAGCCTTTCTTGTTGCCTGATTTCAGTTCGGCTAACTCTCTTTGCAGCTTGGTTAGCGGACTCAATGACCAGGCGATTTGCAGCAAGATAACCGCAAGAACACCAGCAAAGAGCAATCCTAAAATGATCCAAAGCTGCCCAGTTAAAGACTGAATCGTGCCTTCAATTGGATCTTCGTCAATGCCGATGATGACATCAATGGGACCATCGTAATCCGGTAGATAAAGGGTCTTTTTCAACGTGATAAGTTTTTCATCACGTGCACCAAAGGCGTCTTTATCCAATCCTTTGTACTCAATTTTCTTATCCCATAGTGAACGCGAACGTTCTAGGCTTGTGTCCGTTGATGCGCTCCAGTAAAGACCACTGTATGGACGATTAAATCTTGGGTCGGAAAGTTGAGTAGGAAGGGTGAGTTGACCTTTACTGTCGACTTCGAGCTGGGCGGCAATCTCGTCCATGTAGACATTCAATTGGGAGCGAGTGTCGTCCACCATATAGCTGTAAACTTGGGTTGGGATCGTGACGCCCGCCGCGAGGATCATCGCAGTGAGCCAAACGACCGCCGCTAGCACTAAGCGGCTTTTGATGCTCAGCCGCTTAAGAATGTGCATGGGAAGTTTGCTTCTATTCCGCATTCAATTGATACCCTAAACCGCGGACGGTTTTGATGATTTTTGGGGCGATCTTCTTGCGAATACGACCGATGAACACTTCGATGGTGTTTGAGTCACGGTCGAAGTCTTGCTTGTAGATGTGTTCTACCAACTCGGTACGAGAAATGACTTTCTCTGGGTTGTGCATAAAGTAGGCAACAACTTTATATTCCAATGCGGTTAAGCTGACCGCTTGTCCTTGCCACAGTACTTTTGAGGAGCGTGTATCTAAACTCAAATCACCAATCTGCATGACAGGTGAGGCGTTACCTGAAGCACGGCGTAATTGAGCGCGAAGGCGAGCCGTTAGCTCAACCATTTCAAATGGCTTGGTTAGATAATCGTCGGCTCCGGCATTCAAACCCTCAACACGTTGAGATAATGTGTCACGGGCACTCAAAATAACAACTGGCGTATTAATGTTTTCGTCTCGAATACCTTTAAGGACCGTTAGACCATCTAGTTTTGGTAAACCTAGATCGAGCACAATTGCATCCCATTCTTCAGAGGTCGCACGGTAAAGCGCGTCGATACCATCTTGGGAAAGTTCTGGTACCCAGCCATTGTTTTCCAACGTTTCTAAAATCTGTTCGCCTAGGCGAGGTTCATCTTCGACAACAAGTATTTTCATATTCTTTCTTCTAATTATGTTTGGATATCGGTTACTGCGGCTTAAGAGCTTTATTGAAGTTACGCCCTTTGATCTCGAGCATCTCTAGTGTGGCAGCGTCGTATTCCACTTTTATCACACTGTCATTGAACAAGATTTTCAGCTCGTAAACCCATTCGTCATCGTCTTCTTCAAGTTCAACTTTAATAATACGCCCATACAAATCATTCTCCACTGCTGCGTACATATCGGAGAATGGGCGAATGTAACCTTTTTGAACGGCACGATAGACTTCATCTTGATCTTCATCGAATTCAATTCGAGTTCCCGGTTTCTCAACGTCACGAACGATGGCATGACCATCTTTTTCATCATGATGATCATGGTGAGATGCAAAACTTGGTGCTGACAATAAAAGTGGCACTAAGCCTAGCAGCACGGGAAGTTTGCGCGGAGTGAAGGAGGTAGACATAGCAAAGCCTTTTTCAATGAGTTACGACGATTATATCGTGCTGTACATGAACAGAAAGTGAATTCGTGAGCATTCGCTTATCTTAGTTCGTCGTCAAAGATCTTATCGCGCAGTTTCCAAAAACGCCCTGACTTTCTAGCAATCACGAATTGTGGCAGACGGAAACGATGCTGGTTTGCCACGACTCTGGTTGGCGACGCCTCTTCAAATGGACGATGTTTGTCAGCAAGGTGAGGGCGTACAAACTGGTCTTTGAAGATTTGCTTCTGTTTTTTGGTATTCAGTGACCAGAATTCGTGAACCAATGCATTTCCTTCTCCTTGATAGGTTTCACCGGAATACGTCACTTTCAACTGTGATTTGCCATCACTGGACTTAAATACTGACAAGTCCATCTCGGTACATTCAAAGATCAGCGCATCTTTTAGGTTCAATGCTTCCTTGAGCTTTTTGTCTGGATCAACCAGCGTGGCATCACACTCATGACAAATACGCGCTGCAATGTCGTTATCAGCGCCACATTCGCCGCAATATTTAGCTCTAAATCGATAACCGCAATGCTCACGTTCTCCGGTCTCATCGTCCTCAAAATATCCTTGGCAACGACGACCAAAGTGCTCCAGCAAAAAGCCATTGCTATCCAGTTTTCCCCAGAAATTGTTATTAAAGCCGCAAGCGGGGCAAGGGATGGTGATGATTTCGCTAGTGGAATCTGGCTTCGGATCGCCCACTTCAGGCTGATATAAATCATAGCTGTTGCCAGCGTAATCCAGTACGAGACATTCTGATTTGCCTTCCGACAGACGCAAACCACGACCAACAATTTGCTGATACAAGCTGACCGACTCGGTTGGGCGCAGAATCGCGATTAAATCCACATGTGGTGCATCGAAGCCCGTGGTTAAAACGGACACGTTAACCAAGTACTTTATCTCACGATTCTTGAACGACTGAATAATGGCATCGCGCTCTGGTGTTGGCGTGTCACCAATCACAATCGCGGTTTCGCCTCCAGGCAATAAACCATGGATTTCTTGTGCATGGCGAACTGTAGCAGCAAATACCATTACGCCTTTGCGTTCTTTGGCGTATTGAATGATTTGTTCAACGATCTGTGGTGTCGCTCGCTTAGCTTTGTCGATCACCATGTCCATCTCAGCTTCTTTGTATCGACCTGTGTTTGCTGGTTTGAGTTGTGAGAAGTCATAAGATAGGACTGGCGCGTCCATCATGCGAGCTGGTGTTAAGAAGTTTTCATCCAGTAAGTAACGGATAGGGAGTTCGAAGATACAGTCTCGGAAAAAGCGTGACTCTTCCGTGCGAACTTGTCCACGGGTGTGATACTGATAGATCCAGCCCATGCCTAAGCGGTATGGGGTTGCGGTTAACCCCAAAACTTTAATGCCTGGGTTGAGTTCTCTTAGGTGCGTGATTACTTTTTGGTAGCTACTGGTTTTTTCGTCTGGCACGCGATGGCATTCATCAATCACTAACAAGGAAAATTGATTCTTGAAAGAGTCCAGATTGCGCACTACTGATTGTACAGAAGCAAACACCACTTGCTGATCGGTTTCTTTACGTCCAAGACCCGCTGAGAATATTGAGCCTTTCAGTCCATAGCCTTCGTACTTAGCGTGGTTCTGTTCCACCAGCTCTTTTACATGAGCAAGTACTAGGACGCGCCCTTTGGCAAGTCTTGCTAGCTCTGCAATGACCAAGCTTTTACCTGCACCTGTAGGCAGCACAATGACTGCTGGTGTGGTGTGTTTACGAAAATAGTGAATCACCGCTTTAACAGAGTCGGCTTGGTATGGTCGAAGGGTGTACATGAAAATCTGTGAAATTGCTCAACTATTCGAATTAGGATCGCTATAATACCCGACCTTAAACATTAGAGGTATTCATGCGTTTAGATAAATATTTGTGTGATGGGCTGGGTGCGACTCGCAAGCAGGCAACGAAGATCATCAAAAGTGGCGAAGTGACCGTTGATGGCGAAGTACAAAAGAGTGGTGCTTTCAAAGTGCCAGAAGGTGGTGTGGTTGAGTGGGAAGGGCGCGAAGTTGGTGCTCCTGGTCCTCGTTACATTATGTTGTACAAGCCTGCGGACTTTGTGTGTTCACATGAAGATGGGCATAACCCAACCGCATTCGTGTTGCTTGATGAGCCAAAGGTAGAAAACCTACACTTTGCTGGTCGCTTGGATGTGGACACTACTGGTCTTGTGTTGATCACTGACGATGGTCAATGGTCCCACCGTATTACGTCGCCAAAACACAAATGTGAAAAGACGTACCGCGTATGGCTTGTGGATGCGATTCAACCTGATTACGTTGAAAAGTTTGCCGAAGGTATTGAGTTACGTAATGAACGCGAACCAACATTGCCTGCCCACCTTGAAATTGTAAACGAAGCTGAAAACGAAGTGCTGTTAACGATTGTGGAAGGTAAATACCACCAAGTGAAGCGTATGTTTGCTGCGCTCGGCAACAAGGTTGAACACCTTCACCGTGAGCGTATTGGTTCAATTGTGCTTGATGAATCGCTTGAGCCGGGTGATTACCGATTCTTAACAGAAGAAGAAGTCGAATCAGTAGTGAAATGATTCACTCTGGTTGGAAGTAATTGCTGTTCTGGGAAATTGTTTAATTCCTGATAGGAACTAGTGTTTTGGTAGGAAATCGCTCAGAATGGGGATTCCTACCAAATAAGTCTTAGTGTCTGAACAAGACGCGCATTCGCCGCTCATAAACGCAGGCAGAACTGTATTTAATCTGAGAAAAGTCTTTTCTCTTGTTGGTCCTTACTGACGATAAGTACAGACGGTGTTAACGTCGTCGCCTCTTCGTTTTAGCTCGGTTACTTTTTCGTTCTGCATACTCATCATGCAGGTTTTAGCGTCGAGTTAGGCAAGACCGCCTTGGTATACTTTCGTCTTTTATGATCTTCTCAATAGTAAGGATACTATGCACTGTCTCCGTGATTGTTACGGATTCGGGGTAAGGGAAGCGTCAATCATCTATCTCAATCAATGTGGAATGTTGATGGGAGGACACAACAAGAGGTAAGGCAATGACAGAAAAAGCCCAAAGTGCTCCCCAGTCACAAATCAGTTTTTTATTGTTCCTTGTACTCGGTGCAATTGGTGCGTTGACGCCACTTGCTATCGATATGTATTTGCCGGCTATGCCAACCATCGCTAAAGATCTTGGTGTAACCGCAGGTGCTGTACAGATTACGTTAACGGCTTATACAGCAGGCTTCGCAATAGGTCAGCTGATTCATGGTCCGTTAGCCGACAGCTATGGTCGCCGACCTGTACTCATTTTAGGTGTGCTCTTTTTTGGTTTGGCAGCGGTAGTCAGTGCAACGACTAACGGTATTGATGCGCTTACTTATGTGCGTACGGCACAAGGTTTTGCTGGTGCGGCAGCGGCTGTGATTATCCAAGCGGTTGTACGAGATATGTTTGACCGTGAAGATTTTGCGCGTGCAATGTCATTCGTGACGTTGGTGATCACGATTGCACCTTTGGTTGCACCGATGATTGGTGGTCACCTCGCGATCTGGTTCGGTTGGCGTTCAATCTTTTGGGTGCTCGCTATCTTCGCGGTTGTGGTGATCTTGCTTGTTCTATGGATGATTCCAGAGACATTGAAACCAGAAAACCGTCAGCCATTAAGATTCAGAACCACGATTCGTAACTATGCACGTCTGTGTTCTAACCCTGAAGCGTTAGGGTTAATGCTCTCAGGTGCGTTCTCGTTCTCAGGCATGTTTGCATTCCTGACTGCGGGTTCATTTATATATATCGATTTATACGGTGTTCGGCCAGACCAATTTGGTTACCTATTTGGCTTGAACATTGTGGCAATGATCATCATGACCAGTCTCAATGGTCGCATGGTGAAAAAGGTCGGTTCCCATTTTATGCTGCGCTTCGGTCTAACCATCCAGTTGATTGCTGGTATTGGACTGTTTGCTGGTTGGATGCTTGATCTTGGTTTGTGGGGCATCGTGCCATTTGTAGTGCTGTTTATTGGAACCTTGTCTACGATTGGTAGTAACTCGATGGCGCTGCTGTTAAGTGGCTACCCAACGATGGCAGGCACTGCATCTTCACTTGCTGGTACTCTGCGCTTTGGCACAGGTTCATTGATTGGTGCGCTTGTTGCAGCAATGCCCGGTGGCGTTGCGTGGCCGATGATCGTTGTTATGTTTGCTTGTTCAGTGCTGTCTGCACTGTTTTATTGGACTTTAGGAAGAAAGGCGTAATGTCTAATTACACCAAAGAAATTCAAAATTTAGTTAACGCTGCTTTGGCAGATTTAGACCAAGAGCATCGCTCTGGTAAATTGGCAAATGCACCAGTAGCGAACAATCATTACTTGGTTCGTTGGGTAACCAAGGCGCTGAAATCACAGCGTTTTGGTCGCGCTGTGGGTGATGATCTAACGCGTTGGCAAAAAGCAGGTCGCTCAAAAGGCAACGATGCTGGTTTGCTATTTATCTTTAAACGCATCTCAGGCTTTTACGCGCAGTTTTTCCCTGAAGGTGAAGAGTCTAAAGTGATCAAAGATTCTGACATTGAAGCGTTTCTTGATGCGATGGAGCAAGCGGGCTGGGAAGTGTCAACTTCTGAGCAGTTAGTTGGCTGCGGTAAAGTACAAATCTACACAGAAGGTCAAAACTCACTAGCCTTATGTGCTGACCAGTGTGAAAGCTGTTTTGATGGTGAGCTGTTGGTAAAACCGATGAGTTGGTTTGTTCGCGGTAACCACGCAGAGTTCGTTGAAAAAGCATCGCAAGCAGGTTACATGGTGCACAAGGTCACTGACTACAAATCGATGGTGAAATACCACGGTGAGTACCTTATCTTCCCTGCGAACGAAGGCAATCAATTGGCAGAGATTCCACTGTCATTTAAAGCAGACTAATTCATCTATCGCATCATAAAAAATCGGAGCCTGTGCTCCGATTTTTTATATCCGTGACTTATCGATCTTATTTATGGCATGTACATGTCATTCAGTTTAGTCACTTGCTTATGCTTTCTACGCTTGATGAAGTAGTTAGAAACCACGCCGAACATCAAGACCAGACCACAGAACCCGTACACTTGCATGATAGTCGGATCGCTTGAGACAAAACCGAAGTCTGAGAACATTACGTAAGCGCCCAATACCATGTAGATGATGACCGCTGATGCTTCAAAGCGGAATGACCACGGCGTCACATCGATATTCTCATTTACAGGCATTACGTAGTCTGTTTCACGTGGCATGAAGTGACCAATCGCAAACATCAGAGCAGTACACACGACGAATAGAATCGCCAATTGGTGTAGGAAGTGGATTGATGTACCAAAGACCAATTGCATCGCAGCGTAAGAGCTAACAAATACGACCAAAGCAACTTTAGCGGCAATAGCCGGTACACGTTTGGAAATGTAGCCTACAAATACGATGGTGAAGATAGGCACACTAAAGAAGCCCGCAACCATTTGTAGGTATTGGAACAAGCCTTCTGGTGCGTACATGATGAAAGGGGCAATACAGACCGAAATGATCGCAATGATAACGCCGAAGATACGACCTTTCCCGACTAACTCTTCATCCGATTTGCCTTTGCCAAATAGTGGCTTGTAAACGTTCAAAGCAAACAAGGTTGTTGAGCTGTTCAATACACCGTTAAAGGTACTTAGGATTGCGCCGAACATGACCGCAACAAAGAAACCAACAAGCGGCTTAGGCAATACCTCGTTCACCAAGCGTGTGTACATCGTGTCTGGATTGCCTGCATCTGCGCCAAACATATGGAAAGCAATGATGCCCGGAATGATTAGGAAAAGTGGAGAGATAACTTTAATCGCACCCGCGAGAATCACACCTTTCTGACCTTCTTTCAGGTTCTTCGCGCCAAGTGCACGTTGGATAATAGATTGGTCAGTACCCCAGTAGTACAAGTTCACCAACAATAGACCTGTGAACAGGGTAGAGAACGGTAGTGGATCGGTTTCTTTACCTACGGATTGCAGCTTTTCTGGGGCGGCAGTCAGCAATACGTCTAAACCTTCCATAAAGTTACCGCCGCCTAATGCCATCAGACCAAATACAGGGATCATCAAACCGCCGGTGATCAAGCCTACGCCGTTGATTGTGTCTGCAATTACCACGGCTTTTAGACCGCCGTAAATCGCATAGAAGAAACCCAGCAAACCGATAGTGGCAGAAATAAGGGCGATAGAGCTGAACTCAGAAATGCCCAGTAAACCTTGCACATCAAAGATTTCGCCCAGCACCACTGCGCCAGCGTAAAGAGTGGTAGGAAGAATGTTGATGACGTATTGGCACAAGAACAACAGGGTAACGAACTTCTTCACTGACATGTCGTACCGGCTTTCTAAGAAGTCTGGAATAGTAGTGATGCCTTGCTTGAGGTAGCGAGGAACAAGCAGCAGCGCAATGATAACCAGTGTAACGCCAGATGCCACTTCCCAACCCATCACACTCATGTTGTGGGTGTAGGATTGTGCACTCATGCCAACAAAGCTAGTAGCACTCAGGTTGGTAAGAATCAAGGAGCTGGCAATCAGCCCACCTGTTAAGCTTCGTCCACCAAGGAAGAAACCGTCTTGAGAGGTGTTTTTATCGTTTTTAACTTTGCTGTAAGTGAACACCACAACAAAGCCTGTAAACAGCAAGAACGAAAGTAATACTGTAATAGACATTTTGTTTCCTTAACAAGTTAAGCAATTAAGTTTTGCTTGTTAGTTGTAGGGTGTCCCTCTAGCGCGTATAGGAGTGTTTTATCAGGAACAACGCGAAGTTGAAACCCGGTCGCTAGAGGGCACAGATAGAGGTTTAAATTTTCTTAAGGTGTACAATCAGTGCCGATTCAGGGTCGAGAATCGGAAGCGTCACCCCAATTTCCTTTAAGTTATCGCCACTTAACGTCAGGGTTTTGTCTAGCCATTGCGGACGTTGCTTCATCAACTGGAAGCTGGTCTTTGGCATTTCAACAATCTTGACTTCGTAACGGGCATTTTCATCCGCACAACTGACGCGGAGTGGAGATGGCAGCGCATGATTTGGCATTGCTAACTGACACACCGTAATCAGCATCTCTTGTCCGTTCTCAACGCCATAGATGTTCTGGTTTTGATCGGCAGGGTCGATGCGGAAAGTACGTCCCGAATGAAGCAAATCGCGATACTGTTTGTGCAGTTGAATGTAATGAGCAAAAGCCTGTTTTTCTTCCGTGCTTTCTTTTACTGGATCGAGCTCCACACCCATGTGACCACTTAACGCCGTCACTCCACGCATGTTGATCGCATGGCGACGATTGGTTGAGTGACACTCTGCAGGACCAATGTGAGCGCCCATAACTTCAGGTGGGAAGAAGTAGCTCATACCACGTTGAATCGCTTGACGTTCCAGCGCATCGTTACAATCAGAAGCCCAGAAACGGTGAGTGCGTTTCAGGATTTCAAAATCAATACGACCACCACCCGAAGAGCAAGACTCAATTTCAACCGCAGGGTGCGCAGCTTGAAGCTCGTCCAGCAAGCGGTAAAGCGCTTTAGTTTGACCATGCACAGCAGGTTTACCTTGGTGCCCTGGTTGAACCAATTCACGGTTCATGTCCCATTTCAGGTAACCGATGTTGTAACGAGTCAGTAAGTCATTCAAACGTTCAAACAGGTAGTTGAAGCAATCTTGGTTTTGCAAATCCAACACGTATTGCCAGCGACCGGAGGGCTGGTGGTAGCCTTGCAGACTTAATACCCAATCTGGGTGTTGGCGATATAGATTTGAGTCTTGGCTGACCATCTCTGGCTCAACCCAAAGACCAAACTCCATGCCTTTGTTGTTTACGTGCTCGATGACAGGCTCAAGACCATTTGGGTACTTTGTTTCATCCAAGTACCAATCACCGAGTGCAGCGCGTTCGCCATCACGACCTATGAACCAACCATCATCAATGATGAAGCGCTCGACACCCATCTCGGCGGCTTCGGTCGCCATCTGCATGATGTATTCAGGTTTATGATCGAAGTAGATGCCTTCCCACGTGTTTAAATGAACAGGACGAGGCTTGTTGTTTGGAAATTGAATAATATTGGCACGAACGAACTCGTGGAATCGCTCTGATATTCCATTCAAACCCGAGTTACTGTATGTCGCGTAAAGCCATGGTGATTGGTAGGTTTCACCGCTTTGTAAGTGCTTTTCACCAGACAGTAGTAGTTCACCTGCTTGAACAAAACGGCGACCGTCACTACGAACATCGGCACGCAGTTGATGGTTACCACTCCAACCAAGGTGAAAGCCCCAAACTTGCCCCAATTGCTCACTAAAGCCATTGGTGCCCGCGAACAAACCTGGGAAGTTTTCGTGAGAGGTGCGACCGCGGCGGTTTTCTTGCATAAAGCCACCATGCTCAAAGCTCAGACGCTGAGTCTGAAACTCATGACACCAACGCCCGTGGAACGTCATCAGCTCGTTTGCATGGTTAGGAAGTGGCAGAGTAGAGGAGAGCTTACCCAAGCAATACTCACCGGCAGTTGTGTTTGTTACGGTGATGCGTTTTTGTACCACATCACTGTTAAAGTCCAGTTGTAGCTCAATCAATAATTCAAGACCGGCAATGTCATCTTGCAGGGTAAATGTCGCGCTGTTGTCATCGTGCTCTACGGATGTGGTTGTGAACACGGGAGCCCAGTCTTCGCCATTGCGATGTCCCTCAATCCCAGGCGCATTAAAGTGACCGCTGCCCAACTCAGGGCAGAGTGATAAGGGTACGTCGACATCAAGGCGAGCCTGAGATATAGGGCGCTCGGTTGAGAGCATTAAATCGGGATCGATCTGAGCGATTTTTGCGCCCCAATGAAGGATTTCAGGAACACGATCCACTTTAATGATCATGCTGTGATTCTTGGATTTTAAGTGAACAATTTTTTGCATGTTGTTTCTCTGTTTTCGCAAATATTTAGTCTGCAAATAATCATGCGCTTGTTTGGTTTTATTTCGATTGAATAGCCGTTTAAATGTGACTTTGAACAGGTTTTAGAACGCAGTTTTGTGTGATAGATCTGCTGTTTTCGGGAACATTTTTTCATGTTTTTTACGACATTGTTCACGAGAACATTCGAATAAATTTGGTAGAGTGAACAGCAAATCAGAATAGGAGAACGCAGTGGCAGTTACGTTTAAAGATGTTGCACGGTTAGCAGGTGTCTCGACGCAAACCGTATCGCGCGTAACCAACGGCGCGGATAACGTCGCAGAAGAAACACGAAAGCGAGTTAACGACGCAATCAAAAAGCTTGGATACGTGCCGAACAAAGGGGCACAAATGTTGAGCCGAGCGAAGTCGCGGATCATCGGTATTGTCTCTTTGGATATCTCACTGCACGGTGTGGCTCTTATTGCTAATGGCGTTCGCAACCAAGCACATGAGATGGATTACGCGACGGCGCTGGCAGTGTTAGGTGACAACTCCATTGAGGAATTCCGTAGTGCAATCCGAGAGCTTATTGCCCAACAAGTTGATGCCATTATTATCAACGCTCCGGTAACCAGAGAGATGGCAGAGACCCTAGTGGAGCAGTTCAGTCAGCTCACGCTGGTTTTTATCGATGTACCCGAGGGGACGCCCGTTAATTCTCTCAGTTGTGATCATAAATCTGGGGCAAATTTGGCGATCTCCCATTTGATTGAGTACAAACGCGAATCTTTTGTGTGCATTTCTGGACCAAAGGCATCCACGGCTTCTCAGATTCGTTACCAAGAATGGCAGTCACAGATTCAGCAGCATGGACTGATGCAAACGGCATTCTATGAGGGGGACTGGCAAGCAGTTAGTGGATACAACGCCATTAAAGATGCCGTGTTAAAAGGTGTCCCTTTTGATGCTGTATTGGTGGCGAATGATCAGATGGCGCTTGGCGTGTTATGCGCGCTTTCGGAGGCGGGTATTAATGTACCTAAAACCGTATCTGTGGTTGGGTTTGATGGCATTCAAGATAGCCAATTTTTCTCACCCCCTCTGACAACGATTAAGCAAGATTTCAACGAACTTGGACGAAGGGCGGTCAAGTTAGTGCTGAGTCAGATGGAAAAAGGGCAAGGTGTTGTGTCAGAAGTATTGCCTGTCAGCTTGGTTGAACGACAAAGCACATCAGCAAAGGCGGATACACTTTATGACAAGCAAGAAATACTTGCTCATCTAGAAAATATCCGCCGATTATTGCCTTAACCGTCAGGTTGGACTTTGCTTTGGCTTTCCAGCACTTCTGCTTCTTTGGCGATGGCTTTCACCATTCCTTTAAAGATAAATAGGTGCGCGGGCATCATCGCAAACCAGTAAAGTAAGCCCGGAAAGCCTTGTGGGTGCCACCATGCGGTAATGTCGAACTCACGCTCTTCGCCATCGTCTTTAATCGTGATTTCCAAACGACCAAGTCCCGGTCCTTTCATTCCAAAGAACAGTGAGAGGAACAGGTTCTCTTCACAGCGAATGACTTTCCATGAATCAATGAAGTCACCCACCTTAAGCTCTGGTCCTGGTGGTGAAACTCGAATAGGTTTCCCACCACCAAAGAAGATATCGAGCCACTCGCGGGTTCGCCAAAGGAGATTGGCAAAGTAATAGCCTTTTTCCGGGCTTCCGATCTTTTGCGCGACTTTCCAAAGTGATTCCGCAGAGGCTTTTGTCTTGATGTTAGCTCCCGCTTGTTTTGGATAGTACCCGTAGCCTGGTTGCCAACGTTTGAGTGCTGCAGGCTCAAATCCCCAAACATTACTGCGCACAAAAGTCCCTTCAGTTGCTATGGTGTCTGTAACGGACTGCTCATAGCTGATCAGCTCTTGAGGGAATCGCTCATGAATGGCTTTGGTATCAGCAATGTAATCGTGTTCCAAACCTGCAAGTAGCGCTTTACCAATACTTGCGGGGACAGATGTCACAATAGCTAACCAATACGATGCCATTTTAGGTGTCAGCAGGGGTGTTGAACAAAGTCGGTAAGGTTTCTTAGTGACCTTACAGATTACTTCAAATTGATCGCGATAACTTAGTGTATCTGGGCCACCAACTTCATAAATTTCACTTTCTGTTGGTTTGGTTTCTGCCAATTCAAGCAAATAGTGATTGAGGTTGGGTAGGGCGATTGGGTTGGCTTTGGAGTCTACCCATTTAGGTGCAATTAGAATCGGCAGGTTATAGACAAAGTCGCGCATGATCTCGAATGCCGCAGAACCGGGACCGATAATTACGCCAGCTCTAAGTTCAGTAACAGGCACACCGGCTTGGCGAATGATCTTTCCCGTCGCTTTGCGTGCTGCCAAATGTTGAGAGTTGCCAGTTTGAGGCTGAATTGCACTTAAGTAAATAACGTGTTCTACACGACTTTTCTCAAGGGCATTTTTGAAGTTCTCTGCGAGGTTTAATTCGTATTCAACAAAGTCGTGACCTTGCGCCATACCGTGCACAAGGAAGAAAACCAAATCAAAATCATTCACGATTTCGAGCGTCGCTTCTGCTTCGGCGAGGTCTAAATAAGTGAGTGTGAGATTAGGGTGTGGCTGAGTTCGGGATTCTAAATAGTCAATATGACGCGCCGCTGCCGTGACAATGTAACCTTTATCAAGCAGTTGTGGAAGAAGCTGTGAACCAATGTATCCTGAAGCCCCAAGTACCAACACCTTTTTCATTCTGAGTCCTTTTTATTGCTGGTGGATTAGTCACCACTGGGTATAATCATGAGACACTTTTCCCGTTCTATCAATAAGTTGTCGTCGGAGCGAGCATGACTTTTTTCTCACAATTGGTTACTCATGCTGATAAGTCGTTTTTACGTCGACTATTTGCTATCGCATTACCCATTACTTTACAGAGTATGATGTTCTCCAGCCGTGGCTTAGTAGACGTGTTGATGCTTGGTCAGTTGGGTGAGGCAGAAATTGCGGCTGTGGGTGTTGCAGCTAGAGCGACCTTTGTTACCACAATTATGTTGCTTGGCGTAACAACTGGTGGTGCCTTGTTAACGGCGCAATATTGGGGGGCGGGCGATAAAGTGGGGGTGCGCCAGAGTACTTCACTCACTTGGATGATCTCCATGGTATTCGCGGCTTTCACTGTCGTGTTATTTGTGTTGTTCCCCGAGCCCATTATGCGTCTGACAACAGATTCAGAAGAAGTGATTCGTCTTGGTGCCGATTATCTGGTGATCTCATCGGTCAGCATGTTTGCCGTGGCTTGTGTTGCCAGTATGGCGGTGGGTTTACGCGCCATGCATCAACCGGGGTTAAGTACGTTTTTTAGCGGCATCGGCATTCTGTCTAATATCTTTCTTAACTGGGTGCTTATTTTTGGGCAATTTGGCTTTCCTGCGATGGGGATTAAAGGGGCTGCCATTGCGACGGTCATCAGTGGCGCAATTGAAGTAACCTGTTTATTCAGTTATCTGTGGTTTAAAAAGCACATCATTGCTTTTGGCTTGGATGACATTCGTGCCAGCTTAGTTTTGGATAAAATCACCCGTTTCTTAAAACTTTCCCTTCCGACAACATTTAACTTCCTAGCATGGGCGGGCGGCTTGTTTGCTTATCACGCGATTATGGGACAAGCAGGCGTGCAAGGCTTAGCGGCATTGTCAGTAATGACGCCAGTAGAGTCGATTGCTCTTGCTATGATGATTGGCTCGTCTAACGCTGCTGCGGTATTGGTGGGTAATCAATTAGGCGCAAAGAACTTTGGTCCGGTTTACTACCAAGCGTGGGCAACCGTGATTCTCAATGTGTTGATAGCTGTTGTTGTCGCGATTTTACTTCTGCTCTCAAACCAACTTATTCTCGATGCCTTTAGTGCTCTAACGCCAGAAACGCGCCACCTAGCTGAACAGTTTATGGTGATTCTTGCGATCGGTGTGGTTCTTCGCTCTGTACCTATGATGGCTATTGTTGGTGTACTTCGTGCTGGTGGGGATGTGAAGTTCTGTTTATACCAAGATCTAATCGCGCAATGGGTGATCAGTATCCCTCTTGCTGCTTTTGGTGCAATTTATCTTGGTTTTGAGCCTCAGTGGGTTTATTTGCTGTTTTTGACCGAAGAAGTGGTGAAGTGGGGAACATGTCTACACCGCATGGCGAGCAAGAAATGGATGAAAAATTTGATCGAAGCTTGAATGGTGTCGCGAGACAAGTTGCATTTGTACTCTGATAGTGTGATCAACTATTCAAAATACTTCCTACCAACAGGATTTTAGTGTAGATTCTGATTCCAATTTTTAAACACCATTTGAGCGGCAAAATCAATGTTAAAACTGTCAGACCTATGTAAAGGCTATGTAGACGGGGGAGAATTTCATCCTGTACTACAAGGGGCAGAATTAACATTACAACAAGGTGAACAAGTTGCATTAATGGGGGAAAGTGGCTCAGGTAAAAGTACCTTACTCAACTTGATAGCTGGTCTTGATACCGCAGATTCTGGCGAGATCCAGTACCCAAGCTTCGCCATGCACAGCGCTCCAGAGCACTTAAGAACTCTATACCGCCGCAACAATATTGGTAATATCTTCCAGCAGTTTAACCTACTTCCTACTTTGAACATCGCTGACAACATCCGTTTTTGTCGCCAATTAAAAGGCTTACCAGAAGATAAAGGCTTGTGGCGTCAAATTCTTTCAGCTCTAGACCTTATGCCGCTTTTAGGTCGTTACCCTGAAGAAGTCTCTGGTGGTCAGCAACAACGTGCAGCGATTGCTCGTGCTTTGTACATGGAACCGAAAATCCTGCTTGCCGATGAGCCAACTGGTAGTTTGGATGAGCGTAATGCTGAAGCGGTAATGCGTTTGCTAACGAGTCTTGCTCGCCAGTTAGAGTGTACTTTGCTGCTGGTGACACACAGTGAAAAAGTGGCAGAACACATGGAAGGTCGAATCCGTCTTCAAGGAGGACAGCTGCATGTTATGGCCCGTAGTTAAGGCACTACTCGGTCATTACCGTCGCTATCCACTTCAAATCATTCTTGTTTGGCTTGGTTTAACCCTCGGGGTGTCCCTCCTTGTCGGTGTGACTTCTATTAACCAACACGCTAAACAGAGCTACGAAACCGGTGAGAAACTTTTTTCAAACCCTTTGCCTTACCGTATTCGTACTAAGCATTCTGCTAACAAAATTCCTCAGGGCTTTTATATTCAATTACGTCGCGCTGGTTTCAACCAATGTGCGCCTTTTGATATTCTTCATCTCGATACGAAAGCCGACTTAAGCCTGATGCTAGTAGGCGTTGATCCTGTAGCGCTGTTGCCGCTTCACCAAGGTAAATCACTTAAAGACCTTCCTATGTTGTCTTTAATGAAGCCTCCGTATCCTATCCTTGCTAGCCAAGATCTGGCTGCACACATGCAATGGAATGATGGCGACTTTATTGAGCTCAATGATGGCAGTCGACTTGGACCGCTAAAAGTCGATACGGACAACTTACTCTCTGGCACTCGCCTCGTTACCGATATTTCTCTTCTTCGTATGCTTAAGCGCAGCTCCGGTTTGTCCGCTATTGCTTGTGGTGAAATGTCCGAAGAGAAAATGTTGGCACTAAAAAATATGCTGCCAAACGGTATGACACTGGTGCGTAACAGCCGCTCCGAATTAGAGTCACTGACAAAAGCATTCCACATGAACTTAACGGCGATGGGTATGTTGTCGTTCTTAGTTGGCTTATTCATCTTCTATCAAGCAATGTCGCTGTCTTTTATTCAACGTCAGCGCTTGGTTGGTATCCTCCGTCAAACGGGGGTGAATGGCATGCAATTGGCGCAAGCGCTTATGCTTGAGCTGACCATCCTTGTTCTTGTTGCTTGGGCGTGTGGTAACTTCTTTGGTCTTATTTTGGCAAATGAGCTTATCCCTGCTGTCTCTTCAAGCTTGAGCGATCTTTATGACGCAAACGTCGGTTTGACGATTGGCTGGTCATGGGAGTCGAGCCTGTACAGTTTGGCAATGTCAGCGATGGGCGCTTTGATTTCGTGTCTGTGGCCGCTGATTCGCTTGTTAAAGTCACAACCGATTCGACTTTCTTCTCGGTTGTCTCTGATGCGTTTTGCTGGGCGAGAGTTCTCTTGGCAGGCTTTCGCGGCGTGTGCGTTCTGTGTAGCTGCAGTTGCCGTCTATCAAGCGCCAAAAACTCAAGAGTCGGGATTTGCGATTATCGCACTCATGCTGATCAGTGTGGCGTTGTTTATGCCGTTTTTGATGTGGCATATGTTCCAAAGCTTCTCTTACTCACTGCGTTGGGTTCGTGTACGTTGGTTCTTTGCCGATGCTGCAGCAAGTATGAGTTACCGTGGTGTAGCAACCATGGCATTTATGCTCGCATTGGCAGCGAACATTGGCGTGGAGACCATGGTGGGCAGCTTCCGTGATACAACGGATAAGTGGCTGAGCCAACGCCTTGCGGCTGATATCTATATTTACCCAACTAATAACTCAGCAGCACGCATGAGTGCTTGGTTAAAAGAGCAACCCGAAGTGGATGCTGTTTGGTGGCGTTGGGAAAAAGATGTCCCTACTGAGCGCGGTGCATTACAAGTGGTGAGCACGGGTTCTTCAGAAGGAGAGTTGGACTCTCTTACGGTGAAACTAGGCGTTCCAAATTACTGGTATCACTTGCACCATTCTAAGAGTTTAATGGTAAGTGAATCCATGGCTTTGAAGCTCGGCATTCGCCCTGGCGACTATATCGACCTTCAACCTCCTTTAGGGGGAGGTTGGCAAGTGGTTGGCGTGTACTACGATTATGGCAACCCATATAACCAAATCATGATGTCTCATCGTAATTGGCTGTACGCGTTTGCGGGCTCTGGTAATGTTGGACTTGGTGTTTTGCTGGAAGATAATGTCAATGGCGAAGGCTTGAAGCGTAGATTAGAGAACGTATTCCGTTTGTCCCAAGACCGAGTCTTTGATAACAACAATATCTACAACCAAGCTATGCGTGTGTTTGACCATACCTTTGCTATTGCAGGCACCTTGGGCAACATCACTCTGATCATTGCGGTATTTGGTTTGTTCTTTGCAACACTTGCGGGAGAACTTTCTCGGCAAAGACACTTCTCACTACTGCGGTGTATGGGTGTATCAGGCAAAGAACTAGTCATGTTGGGTGGTTTACAGCTATTTGTCTTCGGTACCATCTCAGCCATCATTGCGGTCCCACTTGGTTTAGCATTGGCACACTTGATCGTTGATATCATCATTAAACAATCATTTGGTTGGTCGCTAGAGTTACAGACGATTCCTTGGGAATACGCTCAAACGATCGCTTGGGCAATGTTGGCGATCATGATAGCAGGAGCTTTACCTGTTATCAGGATGATTAAGAGCACGCCAATGAAGTCATTGAGGGATGCGCTGTAGTGAAAAACATGAAACTCAAAAAGCTGCTATCTCTTTCTGCATTAGTGTTTGTCGTATTTGTCACCCTCGCGGGCATGACTCTTTATTTTACGTATTGGGCAGAAGCGACAGCAACTGAACAAAGTGAAATCAGCGATGTATTAAAGCGCGAAAGTAAGACTATCTTCGAGCCAGTTCTACCAAATGAGCACGTTTCGCTGCCGCATGATTTCCGTTTTCATCCAGATTACCAACATGAATGGTGGAACTACTTTGGGAAGGTGCAAGACAAGCACGGCAAGGTTTACAACATTCAATGGAGTTATTTCCGCGTTGCTACTGACGAGCGTGATACTCGAGGTTGGCAAAACCCACAATTGTTTATCTCTCATATTGTCGTCAGTTCTGGCTCGCATGTTTGGAAAGAGCAGCGTGTCGCTCGTGGAGGGATTGGGCAGGCGGGCATGACGAATCGTCCTTTCCGTTTATGGATTGACAACTGGACTTGGCGTGCGCTTGGCTCCACACCATTCCCAGGAAATCTTGATGTCTCGACCGATACGTTTGCAATTGACTTAAATACTACAACGAGCGGTCCTTTTGTTGTTAATGGTGACAAAGGGTTCCAAGTTAAACATGCGCTGCAATCTATCGCGTCTTTTAGCTTCAGTGCGCCGTTTCTCAATGTCAAAGGTACCCTTACCCTTAATGGACGTGAAATCCCAGTATCAGGCTCTGGATGGACACAGAAGGAGTGGGGAAGTGGTCTGATTGGCGAAGGGCAGCAAGGTTGGGATTGGTTTGTGTTTAACCTTGATGATGGACGAGCGCTTACAGTGAGTCGTTATCGTCATAATGGTCAGGTTCCTCATTTATTCGGCACACTATCAACGCGTTCTGGCAAGGTGATAAACCTAACAGAAAAAGAGCTGACGATGACGCCACTACACGTCACTAACTTGTCTAATGGAAGAAGGTTACCGCTTCAGTGGATCATCAATGTCCCCGGGCAAAACATCAATTTAACGACACGGATCATAAAATCGGACATGTGGCTTCCTTTTGTGATTCCATATTGGGAAGGACCGATACTCGCATCGGGTTCCAATGAAGCCTGGGGTTTTATGCAACTCACCGGTTACTAGAAATAACGAAAAAGCCACCCAACAAGGGTGGCTTTTTTGTTACTGAAACACGCAGTTTTCGGTGTAAAACCGCACGTTAATCACGAAAATTAGTCAGATATTATACTAACTTAATAGTAGTCTATGTGAATAGATTGAGCTTATAAGGAGATAGGCAGGTCTTGTAAATAACTATGTTCTTGTTGAAAAATACGATGTTTCGTAAATGAAACCTCGGAAAAATCGAAGTTTAAACTCTAAACAAGCGATTATTCTAAAATTTTCAGCAGCTATACACTCTCATCATTCTTTGTTAATCGTTTATTAAGATAATAAATATAAGGGCGAAACCATGAACGATGTCATTCGTGACTTTTTCAAAATGGAATCCGCAGGCGGTATCCTTCTTGTGATTGCAGCAGCAATCGCTATGACCATTGCAAACTCACCGCTTGGCGAAAGTTATCAAGCAATGCTGCATACTTATGTATTTGGTATGTCAGTGGCTCACTGGATCAACGATGGCCTGATGGCTGTGTTCTTCCTATTAATCGGTCTTGAAGTAAAGCGTGAGCTGCTTGAAGGCGCACTTAAATCAAAAGAAACCGCAATCTTCCCTGCAATTGCAGCGGTAGGTGGTATGTTAGCTCCGGCACTTATCTACGTTGCTTTCAACGCAGGTGATGCAGAAGCGATTTCTGGCTGGGCAATTCCTGCGGCAACAGACATTGCGTTCGCTCTAGGTATCATGGCGCTTCTTGGTAAGCGTGTTCCTATCAGCTTGAAGGTTTTCCTACTTGCGTTGGCGATCATTGATGACCTTGGTGTGGTTGTGATTATTGCGCTGTTCTACACTGGCGATCTATCAACGATGGCATTGATTGTCGGCTTCATCATGACGGGTGTCTTGTTCATGCTGAACGCAAAAGAGGTCACCAAGCTAACACCTTATATGATTGTCGGTGCGATACTATGGTTTGCCGTACTTAAATCTGGTGTTCACGCAACACTTGCAGGTGTGGTTATCGGCTTCGCTATCCCACTTAAAGGCAAGAAGGGCGAGCACTCTCCACTGAAACACATGGAGCACGCACTTCACCCATACGTAGCATTCGGCATTCTTCCTCTGTTTGCTTTTGCAAATGCAGGTATCTCACTAGAAGGCGTATCGATGTCAGGTCTGACTTCAATGTTGCCTCTGGGTATTGCGCTGGGTCTGTTGGTTGGTAAACCACTTGGTATCTTCACATTTAGCTGGGCTGCAGTGAAAATGGGCGTGGCTAAGCTGCCAGAAGGTGTGAACTTTGTACATATTTTCGCTGTGTCCGTGTTGTGTGGTATCGGCTTCACCATGTCGATCTTCATCTCGTCACTTGCGTTTGGCAATGTAAGTCCAGAATTTGATACTTACGCTCGACTAGGTATCCTGATGGGCTCAACGACAGCTGCTGTAATTGGTTACGCACTACTGCACTTCTCCTTGCCAAAGAAAGCGGCTGAAGAAGTCGCAAGCGAGAAAAAAGCGTAAGCTAAGATAGAATAATTTAACGAAAGCCTCCCGACAGGGGGGCTTTTTTGTATCCGAGGATCGGTGAAGTTTGTTCAACGTAATACAAGGTTAAGTGAAGGCGGCAAACTCAAATGACAGACGAAAAAAAGCCCAGACGAAAAATTGTCTGGGCGGATACAAACATAGGAGTTAATAAGAAAAAGCAGCAATGTAGCAACTAGATAGAAACAAGTTTGACGGCCTGTGAAACTTTAAATGCCCTAGTTGTTACAGTAATTCAGACCGAGACAATTCCAAACAGTTCCATTTTTTTTAGAATTTTTTTTCACAAAACAATATTCGCTTTAAATTCATTCCTTTAAGTTCGCACTTCTTTTATCTGGTCAGACCAATGCTTGAAAGTGTGATGTTAATCATTTGTTAATTTCAGGTTTCGGGAGTATATTTCAAACAGTTGTTTAATACGAGTGATTGAAATGGCCCCGAGAAGTACAACTAAAGAAAAAATACTCGATGTAGCAGAAGGACTATTTGCAGAATACGGCTTCAATGACACATCACTACGAACCATTACTGGTAAGGCGAATGTCAACCTAGCTTCGGTTAACTACCACTTTGGCGATAAGAAAACGCTGGTGAGGGCAGTATTAGACCGATACCTAGAAGCGCTAATGCCAAATATTAAGACGTCTTTGATCGAGTTAAACACGCGCGATGATTACAACATGGATGAAGTGTTTGAATCGCTACGTTTGCCTCTAAGAGCACTGAATGATGTGCGTCCGAATGGTACTGCGTTATTTATGTTGCTAATTGGTCGTGGATATACCGATGTCCAAGGTCATTTACGTTGGTTTATTAGTACAAGATATGAGGAAGTGCTGAAGCTGTTTATGTTTTCCATCATGAAAGCAAATTCGGAATTGACGGAAGAACAGTTGTTCTGGCGATTGCACTTCACACTAGGCACTTGTGTTTTCACTATGGCATCAAGCCAAGCGTTAACCGAGATTGCAGAAAGTAAGTTTGAAAAAGAGGTCGATGCAAAGTCTGTCGTTGATCTTCTGATTCCATACTTGTCGGCAGGTATGTCAGCCAAGTAAACGAAATTAAATCAATAATAAAATAAGTTAAAGCCGCGAGCGGTGACGTGAACAAAAGGATCTGAACTATGAGCTCTCTACGAAGAAAATGGATTAGTGACCCAGCATTCAAAATGTTTAAGAAAGTACTGCCTCCATTGTCGAGCACGGAAAAAGAAGCGATGGAAGCGGGTAGCGTATGGTGGGATGCTGAGCTGTTCTCAGGCAAACCTAACTTTACGACGTTACATCATTATCCAAAACCTGCGCTTTCTTCTGAAGAACAAGCTTTCATGGACAATGAACTCGAAACATTGCTTGAAATGCTTGATGATCAAAAGATCGTTAAGGAAGACAGAGATCTTTCGCCTGAAGTATGGGAATACTTGCGCAAAGAGCGTTTCTTCTCGTTAATCATTTCAAAAGAGTATGGCGGTCGTGAGTTCTCAGCACTGGCTAACTCGACCATCGTTTCTCGCATCGCAACACGTAGTATCAGTGCTGCGGTATCAGTGATGGTTCCAAACTCTCTGGGACCTGGTGAGTTGCTGTCTCACTATGGTACTCAAGAACAGAAAGATTATTGGTTGCCGCGTTTAGCAGATGGTACGGACATTCCGTGTTTCGCCCTTACAGGTCCAGAAGCGGGCTCTGATGCCGGTGGCATTCCAGATCAAGGCGTAGTGTGTTACGGAACTCACGAAGGTGAAGAAGTTCTTGGTATCCGTGTTAGCTGGAATAAGCGTTATATCACTCTAGCGCCAGTAGCAACAGTTCTTGGGTTGGCATTTAAGCTTCAAGATCCTGATGGTCTACTTGGCGACAAAAAAGACGTGGGCATTACTTGTGCACTTATCCCAGCAGATCATGAAGGTGTGGAGATCGGTGAGCGTCACGACCCACTAGGGTCTGCATTCATGAACGGTCCAACACGCGGTAATGATGTATTCATTCCAATGGAATGGTTGATTGGTGGTTCCGAATACGCAGGTAAAGGCTGGCGTATGTTGGTGGAATGTCTATCGGCTGGTCGTGGTATCTCTCTTCCTGCACTTGGCACCGCGATTGGTCACCTTACAACGCGTACAACCGGTGCTTATGCATATGTTCGTAAGCAGTTTGGTATGTCGATTGGTAAGTTTGAAGGTGTGGCAGAAGCGATGGGTCGCATTGGTGGTTTAACTTACCTGTTGGAAGCGACACGAACGCTGACAACCACTTCTCTGGATATGAAGGAGAAGCCGGGCATCGTGACCGCAATTGCCAAATACCACATGACCGAAATGGCTCGTACTATCCTGAACGACTCTTTCGATATTCATGCAGGACGTGCAATTCAAGATGGCCCAATGAATTACCTAGCTAAGCACTATCTGGGTATTCCCGTTGCGATTACCGTTGAAGGTGCAAACATCCTGACTCGCAACTTGATGATCTTCGGTCAAGGTGCGACACGTTGTCATCCATATGTTTTGAAAGAAATGGAAGCAGCAGCAAACCCAGATGTAAAAGAAGGCGCAAAAGAGTTTGACGAATTGTTGTTCAAACATATTAAACATGCGATGGGTAATACTTTTGGTGCTCTTGGCGCGGCATTGACAGGTTCTCGCTTTGTTAAAGCGCACATGAGCGGTCCTACGCAGCAATACTATAAAGACATCACGCGCTTAAGCCGCGCACTTGCAGTGAGCGCAGACTTTGCAATGTTAACTCTAGGTGGCGATCTGAAGCGTAAAGAAATGATCTCTGCACGCCTCGGTGATGGTTTGAGTTACTTGTACATGGCGTCCGCTGCACTTAAGAAGTACGAAGATGAAGGTCGTCAACAAGGTGATTTGAACTTTGTGCACTATGCCGTTCAGCACTGTTTGTACAACGCATCGAAGTCGCTTAATGAAGCGTATTCAAACTTCCCAGTGAAATACGTCGGTGGCGTTCTGAAAGGTCTGTTGTTCCCATTGGGTAATCACTTCAAAGCTCCAAGCGATGAGCTCTGTGTGAGCCTTGCAGAGGCAATGATGACGCCTGGAGCTCAACGTGACCGAATGACGAGCTTATGCTATATCGGTCAATCAGAGGATGATAGCGTAGGGCTCATGGAACGAGCGTTCCTTGCGATGTACGACGTGAAGCCTCTTGAACGCAAACTGATGAAAGCAGCGAAAGATGGCAAGGTAGCGCGTAAAGGTTTATTGCATGACCGTCTACAACAAGCATTCGAAGCGGACGTACTTACTGAGCAAGAAATTGATCAAATTATGGCAGCAGACAAACTGCGCTATAAAGCGATTCAAGTCGACCATTTTAGCCACGACTTTTCAGAAGTTCGTACTAATGCACCAAGCAAAAAATCGCATTTGAACTCGGCAGCGTAATACGACCGCGCATAAAATAAGAAAAGCACCTCAATTGAGGTGCTTTTTCGTGTTTGAGCCTATAGCTTTTTTGTTGAGTGCTCCAACCACTTGCATTTTCGCAGCATTTTTACAGAAATTAGGTGCGAAGTAGGGCTGAACCTTTTATCCTAGCAACGTTTTTTAAAGGAAGTTGAATATGATCATCAAACCTAGAATTCGTGGATTTATCTGTACTACTACGCACCCAGTGGGTTGTGAAGCTAACGTAAAAGAACAAATTGCTTACACTAAAGCGCAAGGTCCAATTAAAAACGCGCCAAAACGCGTTCTTGTTGTGGGTGCATCAAGTGGCTACGGTCTATCTTCTCGTATCGCTGCGGCATTTGGTGGCGGCGCTTCAACTATTGGTGTTTTCTTCGAAAAAGAAGGCACAGAGAAGAAGCCAGGTACAGCAGGTTTTTACAACGCGGCTGCTTTCGAGAAGCTAGCTCGTGAAGAAGGTCTGTACGCGAAAAGCCTAAACGGCGACGCTTTCTCAAATGAAGCAAAACAGAAAACAATCGATCTGATCAAAGAAGACCTTGGTCAGGTGGATATGGTGGTTTACTCACTGGCTTCTCCAGTACGTAAAATGCCAGAAACGGGTGAACTGATCCGTTCAGCACTTAAGCCTATCGGTGAAACTTACACGTCGACTGCTGTTGATACCAACAAAGACGTAATCATCGAAGCAAGCGTAGAGCCTGCTACTGAGCAAGAAATCCAAGACACAGTAACCGTAATGGGCGGTGAAGACTGGGAACTATGGATTAATGCACTATCAGAAGCTGGCGTTCTAGCAGATGGCTGCAAAACTGTGGCGTACAGCTACATCGGTACAGAGCTTACTTGGCCGATCTACTGGGATGGTGCTCTAGGTAAAGCGAAAATGGACCTAGACCGCGCAGCAGCAGCACTTAACGAGAAACTATCAACAACTGGCGGTAGCGCAAACGTAGCGGTACTTAAGTCTGTTGTGACTCAAGCAAGTTCTGCAATTCCTGTCATGCCTCTTTACATCGCGATGGTGTTCAAGAAAATGCGTGAAGAAGGCGTACACGAAGGTTGTATGGAGCAAATCTTCCGTATGTTCAGCCAACGTCTTTACAAAGAAGACGGCAGCGCAGCAGAAGTAGATGAAGTAAACCGTCTGCGTCTGGATGACTGGGAACTACGTGAAGATATCCAGCAACACTGCCGAGATCTATGGCCACAAATTACCTCTGAAAACCTAAAAGAGCTGACTGACTACGTTGAGTACAAAGAAGAGTTCTTGAAGCTATTCGGCTTTGGTGTTGACGGTGTGGATTACGAAGCAGACGTTAACCCAGCAGTAGAAACAGATTTCACTCAAATCTAATCGTTTCTAACGGTATTAAAAAGGCGCTCATTGAGCGCCTTTTTTGTGTCTTGAATCTCTGTGCTGAATAATGAGCGCTGCTTGAACACACCTGAAAAGCGCGCTCAAAGAGATTAACTCAAAATAATCAGAATCGTACCGGCTAAAGTCATTAAGATATTGGCAATCGCGTAGGTACCTGCGTAGCCAAGGGCTGGAATAGTCGACTTCGCGTATTCGTTCACTACGTCCATTGCTGGTGCACACGTACGAGCACCGATGATGGCACCAAAGAGTAGAGCACGGTTCATCTTAAGTACGTAAGCGCCAACTAGGTACGCGAGCACGACAGGCACAACACTAACGATAAATGCCAAACCGATGATTTGTGGACCCACTTGAGTTAAGTGTTCAAACATCTTGCCACCGGCGCTTAAGCCGATGCCAACCATAAAGAACATTAAACCTAAGTCTTTGACCATATTCAATGCCCCTTGCGGTACATAACCGAAAGTAGGGTGGTTCGCTCGTAGGAAGCCCAGCGTGATGCCTGAAAGCAACAGGCCAACTGCGTTACCTAGGCTGAATGACACTTGACCAAACGTCATGGTCACCAAACCAAACATAATACCTAGAATGAAGAAGCTACAGAATGCGAGCAAGTCTGCCATCTGGCTGTGGATCGAGATGAAACCGATTTTCTCAGCGAGACCATGAACACGACTCTTCTCTCCACTTACTTGGAGCACATCACCTTTGGCTAGAACAATGTCCAAGTCCATTGGCATTTCAATTTGAGCACGCACTACGCGGTTCAAGAAACAGCCGAATTCCGATAGATTCAAATCAGATAGGCGCTTACCAGCAATTGCATCACTTTTAACCACGATCTCTTCTTCGACGATTCGAAGGTCCAGCAAGTTACGGTCGAATACTTCTTTACCGTTGCGAAAGCTTGGATCAAGACGTGCATGGCTATCTGGGAAGCCTACCAATGCGATTTCGTCACCTTCTTGCAGGATTGCATCACCGTCTGGGTGAGCAAGGATACCATTACGGCGAATACGCTCTATGTAGCAGCCTGTTTGGCGGTAAATGCCCAATTCGCGAAGGTTCTTACCATCTGTCCAGTCAATCAGCTCAGGACCAACGCGGTACGCGCGGATGATTGGCAAGTAGACCTTACGTTGGCTAGAGTTACCCAATCCACGTTCTTGCGCAATTTGCTGAGCTGAATCGGATAGATTCTGCTTTTGCAGTTTTGGCAACAGTTTGGCGAACATGATCATACTGATCAAACCCACCAAATAAGCCATCGCATAACCAACCGATAGATTTTCTAATACTAAAGAAAAATCCATGTTTCGTGGGATGGTTGCAAGACCAGAATTCAACGCATCTTGTGCGCCCACCAATACAGGCGTAGCGGTAAGAGCGCCGGCCATCATACCCGCAGATAGACCAAAATCGAGTCCCATGTAATGGCTACAGAAATAGGTTAACCCTACCGCTGAGACTAATACGGTCATGCTCAAAATAAAATAATGTTTACCGTCGCGGAAAAATATGCCGAAAAAGTTTGGACCAGCTTCAATACCTACACAGTAGATAAATAGCATAAAGCCGATGGTTAGGGCTTCTGCGTTAAAGGAGAAACCAAGATGACCCATAACAAGAGAAGTAATGAGGACGCCTATGGAGTTACCTAACTGTAGGTTTCCAAAGCGGATTTTACCAATGGCAAGACCAATTGCTAATACGACGAAGATTAGAAGAATAGGGTTTTGTTCAAGAAGGTGTACGACGTCTATGTTCACTGTGTGGCTCGGTAAAGTGTGTGCCAAATAAAAGATTAAGAGTTGCGAATTGTAACTAAATATAGCAAAAAGATAAGTGAATTTTTTTAGGTTTTACTATTACTTGACGTAAGGGAATAACAAATTGAATAAACAATAAAAAAGCCGCTAATAGCGGCTTTTAAAAATTCAGTAATTTGGATTACTCGTCGAATAGACCTAGGTGCTCTTTTGCGTAAGCTTCAAAATCATCACAACCACCAATGTGTGTTTGGTCGATGAAGATTTGAGGAACAGTTTCTACTGGCTTACCAACTGTTTTCTCTAGGTCAGCTTTAGAAATACCTTCAGCGTGGATGTCTACGTAACGGTAGTTGAAGTCATCACGTTTTGCTTTAAGTGTTTCTGCGTGCTCTTTCGCGCGAACACAGAATGGGCAAGCTGGGCGACCAAAGATAACTACGAACATAATCTTATTTCTCCTAAAATCTATTCTTTTTGAAAGCACAACTAGACTTCATGTCGGTACATGCTTTCGTTTCTTGAGACAACTATGCCCGATCCAGATACGGAAATAAAGCAGCATTTACCTCTTGTCTCGATAGGCGAAATCTATCGTATAAAAACTAAACACGCACTAAGCTTAAAGCCATGAAAAGTCACTTTTTAGAATGATTCTTAACCGCAAAAGCACATGACGTAAGTATGTGAAGTGACGCATAAAAACACACTTTTTGAAGGGTTAATGGCGGCAAGGTGCACTTGGTCAACTTTTTTTGGTGGAAAGAATAGCACTCTAGTGTGAGTTGTTGTTTTGGGGAGGAAGTGTATGTTTCAGTTTATGACTGCGACACGGATTATCTTCGGCGAGGGAGCACTCCAATCTTCGCTGTCTGTAATCAATCAATTTGGCTACAGCGTTTTACTGGTGACTGGTAAAGATACGCAACGTGCCACACCTATCATTAATTATCTAAAAGCGCAGAACATGCGTTATCAACACGTTGCCATCAATGGTGAACCTAATATCACAATGGTAGAAGAAACCGCAGTGCTTGGACGTAAGTTCCAACCTGATATGGTTATCGCGATTGGAGGGGGTAGTGTCATTGATATGGGCAAAGCGCTCGCGGCGATCATACCTAACCAAGGTGACGTCTATGACTACGTCGAAGTCGTTGGAAGAAACGTTCCTTTGAAAACCAAGCCGATTCATTTTATTGCTATTCCTACGACAGCAAGCACAGGGTCAGAGGTAACCAGAAATGCCGTGCTTAAATCGGGGCAAGACCAAGTGAAAGTAAGCTTAAGAAGCCCGGAAATGCTCGCAGACGTTGCGATTGTTGATCCAACCTTAACCTATGGTACTGACCAGTATACCTCTGGTCGTGGCGCGATGGATGCGTTTACTCACCTTATGGAAGCCTACGTTTGTGGTGATCCAAATCCTCTTACCGATATGGTGTGTGAAGAAGGTTTACGTCGCTTAAGCCGCTCAGTAATTGCAGGGTGTAAACAAGACAGTCACAAAGCCAGATCAGACCTTTCTTTTGCGGCACTTTTAGGCGGAATGGCAATCACAAATGCCAAGCTCGGCGCTGCGCATGGTTTAGCTTCCGCATTGGGAGGCAAGCTTGATGCGCCGCATAGTGTGATTACTGCACGTCTGGCTCCGCATGTGATGCAAGAGAATATCAATGCGGCAAAGCAAGCAGGACGAAGTGATGTGATCAGTCGTTATAAGCGTTTAGCGCAATTAGTGACGGACCGAACTAATGCCAATGAGCACGATGGCGTGCTTTGGGTGAAAATGGTGTTAGATAAGCTAGCGCTACCTCAGTTAGGTAAGTTTGGAGTATGCCAAACTTCTTTTGAGCAAGTTGCGGATGATGCTTTGAAGTCAGTAGCAATCAAAGGCAACCCCTTACCCCTTACGCAGGATCGGTTGGTGTACATTCTTCGTCAAGTTTGTGATTGTAGCGATGCGTGTGTAGGAGAGAGTTCGCATCACGTAAGTTCAGTAGAAGTGCTGGAGTCTCGCTCTGATCTATCGGATGTGAATCAATAGAAATACGACCTGAACAGATACGAAAAGGGGAGCTACTTAGCTCCCCTTTCTATTTTTTATTACAGACTAAGTCGATTCGTTAGTATTGACTTAGCTTATCGTAGCGGCTGTCTTTCAATGCGTCTTTTACTCGCTTTAGGTTTTCACGGAAGCCAGTACCACGGCGCAGCGTGAAGCCTGTTGCTAGGACATCGATAACCGTCATTTGTACTACGCGACTTGCCATTGGCATATACACGTCGGTATCTTCTGGCACGTCTAGTGTAATAGCCAGTGAACTCGCTTTCTCTAGTGGTGAGTCTTTTGCTGTGATTGCAATAACGGTTGCACCGTTTTCACGTGCAAGGTTCGCAATCTCAACTTGGCTCTTAGTACGACCTGTGTGAGAAATCAGAACGATAACGTCATTGTCGCTACAGTTAATGCAGCTCATGCGTTGCATTACGATATCTTCAAAACAAGTAATAGGAATGTTGAAGCGGATAAACTTGTTTTGAGCGTCGCGTGCGACAGAAGAAGAAGCACCTAGACCGAAGAATGAGATGCGCTTCGCTTGAGTCAGGAGATCAACTGCACGATTAACTTGCATCGCATCAAGGCTGTTTTTTGCGACATCTAAACACGCCATTGTCGATTCGAAAATCTTGTGCGTGTAGGCATCAGGACCATCGTCTTCTTCCACATTACGGTTAACGTAGGGCGTACCATTGGCAAGGCTTTGCGCAAGGTGAAGTTTAAAATCTGGGAAACCTTTGGTATCCAGACGACGACAGAAACGGTTAACAGTAGGCTCACTCACGTCAGCCATTTTAGCTAACGTTGCAATGCTTGAATGAATTGCAGTTTGTGGAGACGCCATAATCACTTCCGCAACTTTGCGCTCTGACTTACTGAAATTCTCCAGATTTTTTTGAATTTTTTCTAATGTATTCATAGTGTTCACGAGGGTATAGAGAACAACTCGCTGGCTCTGTTAACGAATGGAAACCCAAAGGCTTCTCGGTCTAGAGGGGCGTTAACGAAAACTACCAGCGCCATAAATTCAGTATAAACCCGATCCTCAATCTGGCTAAACCAAATACGGTTACTATTTCGTGAGAATTTGACAAGCCTCAAACAAAATGTTGTAAAAACTACAGAATTGGATGTGGGATCGATGGTTTGTTGCTCTAGTGGCACAATAATGATGATTGAGTTACATCAAAAAGAAAGAAATTTTCAATTTGATGTAACTCACATTGGCGCTTAAGAATTGAGGATGTTGTCGACAGTTTCTTCAATTTTTGCCATTAAGCTTGGGGCTTGTTGAGCAATTTCGCGCTGCTCGTCCAATACCGCACTTAGAATGTCATTGGTCGTCAATGGGTTCGCTAACACAACACGGAATACAATGGTGTTCATGCGTTGCCATTGGTCTGGGTTCAGTCGAGTGCGTGACACAAAGGACTTACCTGTTTCACGCTGGCGCTTTTGGATAAACTGAGTCAGTTGGTTGAGTAACTCGTTCAGTTTCTCTTTCTGCGTACCTTGTGCTTTCTCTAATGCTGTGCGCATATTGGTTGGCAAATAACGGTAAGTCAGCAGACAAAGCTCAGGCTCAGACACTAACTCAAAGTCCTCTTGCTCGTTAATAAGATCAGCGAAGTAGCGCGCTTTGGCGATACTCTGGTCAATCAGCAGTTCATAACCAGGTCGGCTAATGATATGCATTGCCGCGTAAACCAACATCGCCATACCGGAGCGAGAGCCTTCAAGGGTGTGGCTACCTAGGTCTTTCGAGCCCTTACGCAAAATGTATTGTGCGTGGTGCTCGATTGACTTCATCGCATCTGGGTCTTTAAACAGAACCATACCTGCACCCATAGGGATGTAGAGTTGTTTATGCGCGTCAATCGTCACAGAATCTGCAAGTTCGACCCCACCAAGTAGGTGACGATGATTGTTCGACATCAGTGTCGCACCACCCCATGCTGCATCCACATGGAAGTGACAATCGTGTTCAGCACACACTTCAGCGATTTGAGGAAGCGGGTCAACGCTACCGGTTTCTGTCGTACCAGCAACACCAACCACCGCAATAGGCTTGATATTTTGCGACTCAAGTTCCGCAATTTTTGCTTTCAAGTCATCAACGATAATGCGGTTGTTTGCGTCTGTTTTGACGGCAACTAATCCTTCTTGACCAAGCCCAAGTACGTCGGCAGCTTTCTTCAGTGAGTAATGCCCACGCTCAGAAACCAGAATTGCCAGCCCTTCATAGCCATAATGTTTCATGGCTTTGAACAGACCTTCTTTTTCTACACCTTTGAATGCGCCATCTGCTCTTAGTGCTTTATTGCGAGCAACCCAAAGCGCAGTAATGTTCGCGATGGTACCGCCAGAACAAAATGCACCGAGAGAGTGCTTCGCGCTGTGCATCCACTTACGGTAGAACTTGTCGTCCTGACCATAAATAAGGCGATGCAGCATACCAAGTACTTGGCGTTCAAGTGGTGTGAATGCTTTCGAAGTTTCAATCTTTACCAAGTTTTGGTTCAAGGCGATCATGATCTTCGACAGCGGCATTAAGAAATACGGCAGGGCAGAAGTCATGTGACCAATAAAGCTTGGCGCAGAGGTATGAACCGAGTGAGATACCAAGGTATCTAGTAGGTGCTCGGTATGGTCTGACACGAACTCTGGTTGCTCAGGAATCTGAGCAGAAGAAAAGTCTTTCTCAATTTCACGTAAAGGCTTTTCTTCTGCCACGATGTGTTCACGAAGAAATTTGTTCAAGTTCTGGGAGAGACTCTCGTCGATTTTGGTCAACGTAGAATCTGGACCTTCAGGAATTGTGAAGATCTTTAACAAGCTCTCGAAGCTAACGTCAGCGGTTTTTTGTTCCTTAACCATAGCAAAGAATCTTTGTAGTTATTTTGGTAATGCGAGCGGCACAATCTAAACCAAAACGGGCGCAAAGTCCCGTTTTAATTATTGAAACCCATGTTGCTGAAATGAAATTCTAGGGCGAGGTTTATTCACACTTCTGCTTTTCAATCTTAGCAATTGATTGATTGTACTTATTAAGCGCAGAATCGATCTGTTTTGGGTGGCTCAATAAGTCAGCAAATGCAGAACGTAGGTCATAGTTCTTTGGATGGTTCGCCGATTGACGATCACTAAACGTTTTTTGTGCAGCTTGACCGAGCTCATCACTGCGTGTTGCAAGCTGCTTCACATCGTGTTGTTCTAGCTTGAGCCACGCTTCAACAGGTTGCTCTGTAGCAACACGGCTAGGATCATTTTTCAGGAAGTAATGTACCGCTTCACGGTTTAATTCAAAGTGGTGTTGTCGGCCTTCTAAGAACCATTGACTTACTTCTTTCAAATCTGGGTATTGAGTAACGGTTAGGTCTACAAGGTCTTGATACCACTGTAAAGAGGCGTCTATATAACCGTCGTATTTGTTTGCAAGACATTGCTGGTCAGCAGCAAAGGTAAAAGTTGAGCTTGTAGCGAGGAGCGCTGCAACGACAAAGCGTTTCATTGTTATTCCTTTTTGGTTGAATTCCCTTTGTAACCCCAATAGGCACTATGCCTTGCCTGTCACTGATTACCGATCCAAGAGTTTAAAAATCAAAGGGCTCGATAACTAAGCGGTAATCCAGAAAATTCTCTTTGAATTGAGCATTTTGAGGTTACGTGGGTATTTGAATTTTTGCCGTATTGTAATGGATGTTAATGAATATTCCTGAGATCTAGCTAGCAAGAGACACAAAGAAAAGCATCATGACAGGCACCAATAAGCTCAAAATAAAACCACTTACGATCGCGACAGGCACACATCGAACACCCCCAGTTGTCTGGATGACTGGCAGGGTAAAGTCCATTGCTGTTGCTCCTGCGTAACCAATGGCTGTTGAAGGGTAGGTGCGAATAAACAATGGAATAGCAACTAATGAGACCAACTCACGCATCAATTCAATCAAGAAGGAAGCGCCGCCAAAAATGGGACCAAATGCATCACCCATCAAGATGCCAGCTAACGAATACCAACCAAAGCCAGAAGACATTGCCAGCGCTTGGTAGAGTGGTAAATCCAAGATCACTGAGGCAATTGCACCACCGAGCATACAAGTTGCAATAATGACTGTCGCAATCGCCATGCCTTGTTTGTTCAACAGAATCTGCTTAAGGGTTAAGCCGCTATTACGCAATTGAATGCCAATAAAGAACAGTAGAAGAAATAAAATCCATTCGCTCGCTGTATCCACCCAAGAAAGACCAATTGGCAAGATCAAACCGGCAATCAAACCACCACCAACGACGACAACAAGCTTGATTGATTCTAATGCCATAGAAGACAGTGGGAGTTTTTTCTGGTTTTGGTCGGTTTGCAAAGGAAGCAGTTTATCGACTAGCGGCAAGGCAAGTAGGTTACAAGCGCCCAAACAGACGAAGAAAGTACCAGCGTAAAGCAAGATGGTTTGCAAGTTGCTGCCGAGGTTGTCGAGTGCAGCAAGGCTTAAACCCATCAAGGAGAGAATGACGTAAATCAGGTATGAGGTCGACTTGTTGATTTTTTCAAGTACCGACGCCTGAGAAATTGGAATTAAGTAGCCCACCACCAATGGGGCAAAGATAAATAGCATCCCTGAGAACATAAAACTCAATGATTCCTTTATGAGGTAAGCAAAATACGTAGCCACGCATAAACAGCTCAGAATACTATCTGATGCTTAGCGTGGCTTAAAATGAAGTATTGAGAGATTAAAGACCGCTTGCGCTTAGAACTTCTTTAATTTCACAATGGAAGTCAGTATCACTCATATTGCTCAACTCGTACAAGATTTCTGCACCCGTTAAATTGAATTCCACTTCATGATCTTCGATGCGTTCATCTTGGTTACGGAACATTAATAAGTGGTTTGCGATACGAGCAATATCCAGGTAGCTGACTTCTGGGCGCGATGCTTCATATTTTTCATTCGATGAAACCTCACGGAAATCATTGTCAAAACCCCACTTCTCCAATACTAATTTGCTTGTCGCAGAACAGCGCGTTTGGAATATTTGTAGTGCAATATCTGCATCTAAGTAATTACCACGATCAAGATATAAGTGGTATTCGTTGATGAGACAGAACAGACCAATATCCGCCAACAAACCTACTAATAGCGCTTTTTCTTGCTCTAGGTGACCGTATGTCGCTGGTTCATGCTTACGGAACTCTTGGACAACCAATACCATGGTTGCGCCTAGCTCACGAGAAACCGCGGCACTTTTCACCAATATACTATTGCAGTCTTTAGAAAGGTTGACCGAATGCTTTAACTGTTCAATTGCTTGAGCTGTGACGATATCCCTCACTCGTAAAATGCCTAAGCGAGATACCGCTGTTGTCAGGTCATTACAGGTAATATTACGGCGATTAAAAATCACGGAATTCGCGACGCGAACCACAACCGCAGCAAGACTAGGATCTTCTAGTAACGCATTTGCGACGTCGGAAATCGTGGTGTTTTCTTCTGTGCAGAGTTGCTGGATTTTAAGTACGACATCAGGGATAGGAGGAAGGGAGATTTTCCCGGTAGAAATTGATTGTTCTACTAGGTGAGCGAACTCAGATTCGAGTGCTTTTATAAGCTTATCTTTATTATTTGGTAGCCAAAAAAATGATAGATGTTCCATTATGACGTTGTGCTAGAGAGCTTTCGTACAGTGTACCTCCACACTATGTTGCTTATCAATTAAATACCTATTTCACGTTCGCAATTGCCGCATTTATCACCATGATGTTTGATTTTTGGCAGTTGCTGTGTCAAAAAAACATCGCTTAAGGATGAGTAAATGTGAAACTAATCACGTATGTGGAATTTGTAGTTCGGCAACTGTGACATAGATCCTAACTTATTTTTCAACGTTAAGTATGATTAAGACAGTTGGTGAGCGCAATTCACAAAAATATCGCCAACATATCGACAATTTATGATTCGCTATAAGCTGCTGTTCATCTGGTGACATCGCTAATCGGGGTAATTTATTCCAATTACAGAGGTCAATGGACATGACAGACCAAGCTTTTTTTAACTATGTAAGCAATTTTAGTGAGTACCAAAAACGTTCAATGTTTGGCGGGATTGGTTTATTCAGCAACGACGCAATGTTCGCACTAGTAAGTAACGACTGTTGTTATTTACGTGGTGGTAACGGGTTAGATGAAGAATTTACTCAACTAAACTGTGAAAAATATAAGCACGTCAAAAAACAAACGACGGCAACCGTTAACTACTATGATGTAACCGATCTATTTGACTCAGGTTTTGCGGGTCTAGACGCGTTGTTACAAAAATCGATTGAATGTTCTATTAAGGAACGTAAATACCAAAAGTCTTCAGCCAGTAGACGTCTGCGTGACCTACCAAATATGCAGTTGACGCTAGAGCGTATGGTCAAAAAAGCAGGTATTGATGACGTAGAAACGTTTTTGGAACTAGGACCAGTAGAAGTATTTAATAAAGTAAGAGTGACATACGGTAGTGATGTTGATGTGAAGCTTCTATGGAAGTTTGCTGGCGCCACTGATGGTATTCACTGGAAGCTGCTCCAAGAACCACGCAAGAAACAACTGCTGGCAATGTGTGAATAAATCGCTTTAGTTTCACGATGATTGACTCGTTTAGGATGAAGTTAGCGAGTCATAAAAGGTGAGTGTTGAAAGCGACAAAAGGAAGTTGATGCTTTTGGCCACTTCATTTGAGTTAGTCATTGCAACAAGACAGTTTGTAGATACAAAAAAACCGAGGTAAATGCCTCGGTTTTTTAGTTCATACTTTAAGAAAGTACGCTCAGTAGGCGTTTAGAACTTAAAGCGAGTAGTGAACATTACTTGATCACCGTAGAAGTCGTTGATACGCGCTTCAGCACCCAGAGAGAATAGCTCTGTAGAGTGGAAACGAGCGTAAACAGAACCGATCCAATCGTCATCGTTGTCGATAGAAACGTAACCCGCTTTACCACCAACTTCTAGTTGAGGACCAAGCCATTGGCGCACGCCTAAGTTAAGTTCCATACCAACGTCAGTGCTGCTTGAGTTTGACGGTTGTACAACGCGCATTAGCATTGCACCCGTTAGGTCAGCCCAGTTGTTTAGTGGTGAGTGGAAACCAAAACCCGCTGCTGAATCGAAATCACCATCAAACTCAGAGTCGATGCGCGCGATTACGTGTGCATTTGGGTGGATTGATTTGCTGAAACCAGCACCGAACGTTACTGGGCTAGCACCAATGCGAGCTTCCATGTAGTCGTAGCTAAAGTTGCTCATTGTTGCTGGAGCGTTGTAGTCGTTCGCAGCTAGAGCTTGGCTTGATGCCAACAAAAGGGCAGCGGCTAATAGTGTTTTACGCATAACTAACGATAAACCTTGTCTTATAGTTCCATGGATCCAAGTAACCACTTGAACCGTAATCTGATTTGTTCGACATCATAATAAAAACGAAGGTCTACGACCAACAAAAATGTGTCGATGTTTTGTCAAATGACTCATTGTGCCGTTTTATCAGCAAAAAACGCGCCATGTTGATGACGAATATGACTTGTTTTTCTATCCCAGTACTCATTCACCAAAGCTTGCACGTCGTTGTGCCATCGCGTTGAGGATGGCCTCTGCGTCTAGGATGGATGTCCACGATAATAAGTTATCATCATTTTCTATCATAAAAGCAGTCAGTTGCGAAACAATAGCGTCTCTGAGCTCTTCACCTTTCCAAGGCTTGGCGATGTAGTAATCGAGGCTCGCATGATTGATTGCTTCAACGGTGTCTTCTAAGCCAGCTTGACCCGTTAAGAGCAGCTTGCGAGATGATTTAGTGTCACCATTTTGACTGAGTTCGATTAAAAAGCTGATGCCAGTTTGCTCCGGCATGATGTGGTCACACAGAATCAAGGCAAGCTGAATACCGTCTTCCGCCATTTCTTCAATCACCTGTTTTGCTTCCGTGACAGATTCCGCACCCTCAACAACGAAATTTTCTTCGAATGGCATCAAATCCTGAAGGACACTATCTAAGACTTCTCTTTCATCATCCACACATAAAATCAGATATTTAGTCATACTTCATCTCCTTCTTGAGTGATAGGTAACCAGACGGTCATGCAAGTGAAATGGTTGAGCTCAGATTCCACCTCTATCCAGCCTTTATGGCTTGCCATAATCTGTTGGCAGATAGACAGTCCGATACCTAAACCGAAATTACCTTCTTTCTTGGTTGTAAAGTTGAGTTCAAAAATGGCTTTTTGTTGCGATTCGGGGATGCCACATCCGTTGTCTGTAAACGAAATTACGGCATACTTTTGTTGGTTTTTTTCTACCAAACGAGATTGAATTGTGAGTTCGCCTTTATCAGGAAAGGCATCAATGGCGTTGGAAATCAGATTCGTCCAAACTTGCTGTAAAGCAATGGGTTGGCAGAGTGTATTAGGAAGTTCTGCGTAGTTTGTTGTGACCTTATGCATCTTGAGTTTGTTCTCAAAGATCACCAACGTATCTTCTATGCCTTCATGTAAGTTGGCAAAGTGTAAACCTTCGTCGTCTGAGCGTGCGTAGCCTTTTAAGCTTTTTACCATATCAGCGATGCGAGCTGCGCAAACATTGATTGAGCGAAGTGATGCGCCGACTTGATGATATTGTTCTAACGTGCCAAGTGAATCCAATGAGTCGTCGTTTTGACGGTTAAGTTGTGCAACCAAAGTTTGGTCGCCCTCAAGCCCTAGATTAACGACTTTCTTTGCTAATGTTCTGTCGGGAAGGCTGGAACTCAATTGTTTTACTCGCTCTCTGAGTTCTGCGGTCGAAGCCGGTTTGGCGCTTTGAGCTCTTGTCAGTAAACCAATGCCTTTTTCTTGAACCTCGTAACTAGGTAGCTGAGTGAGTAGGTTTTCAAGCGTCAGAGTTAGGTTTTCTACCCCTCGTAAGATAGCTGCAATGGGGTTGTTTAATTCGTGTGCGACACCCGCAACAAGTTGACCCAGCATCGCCATTTTTTCGCGTTCGATGAGTTGCTGGTGGGCGGACTCCAATGATTCCAATGTTTTTTGCAGTTGCAACTTAGTGTTGATGCTGCGTTGCAATCGTCGGTTGAAGTGACGTAGCAACAAGTTGGTAAACAGAGGTAGTAAGTTAGAATCACCTTGCATCACCTTACGGAAGACATTTCTGTCAAGCTTGATGACTTCCGTTTTTGTTAGGGTGAGTGCAGTTGAAAACGAACTCTCTCCGGTGACAAATGACATGCCGCCGACAATGTTCCCTTTTGAATGGCGCACCACTTCACGTTGCATGCCAAGTTCATCACGTTTGTAGAGCGCTACCTCACCACTGGTAATAAACCACAAGAAACTGTTTGGCTCGCCTTCAATCGTAAGTAGGTGTTCAGGAGAGTAGGTACGGCAAGCCTTGGTATCGTCATTTTGTTCAAAGAAGTGTTGCAACGCCGTGATGACTTGTTCTGCGAGTTCCCCATCAGAGAGGGCGTGGTAGTCGTTCAAGAACCCTGCTTGATAGTTGCTCATCTGATTTTCGATGTGAGCGCGCAGCAATTTATGCTGGTCGAGGATTTGGCTGTAGTTGAGCAAGTCTTCTCTATCATGACGGAGAATGAACTGGGTCAGCTCTTTTTGCGCCGTATTGAACAGGACTTTATCCGGAAGAGGCTTGGTTAAGCAGTGATCGAGGCGTCCTTCATTGACGGCGGTTAAAATGGCCTCAATATCGGACGAGCAGCTAATGAGGATTTTGCGAGCTTGCTCAGTGTGTGGCTTGCGGTCGAGACCGATGAGGAAGTCAACGCCATTAAAATGTGCATGATGGCTCGCAATAACCAGCGCAACCTTTTGTTCTCTTTCTTCGAGATATTCGAGAGCGCTCTGTGCTTCTTCTATCGATTCCACAGAGAGAATATCAAACTTGCTCGAAAAGGCAGACAACTCCAATCGAAACTGTTCGGCACTGATTGGATTGTTGTCGAGGCACAATACGGCGTAACGGTTCACAGTGGTTTGAGCTCCGGTTAAAACTTGGCACCAACAACATATCAATTAAATATAGAAATGGTTGAGAGCTGAGTATTGTTCTCGATTAATGAACTAAAATAACCATCAATAGTCTGATATATCTCAATGTTTTATCCGCTTTGGGTTTGGGTTAGACTGAGCACAAATACTCAATAAGTGACGTTATGGAAAATCTTAAAAAAATCGGTGCCATTGGTGGCGCTATTTCTCTTGCGCTGTGTTGGCCGTTAGCAGTTGGTCAAATTGGTCAAACTATCATTGAAGATGGCATCGCCAATATGAACGATGAAATGGTCAAAGGTGAAATTGTGGAATATGACCGCGGTTACCTGTCTTCGGTCGTTCTGACGCGTTACACCGTTGTCGACCCAGAAATCAAAGCGCAGCTTGAGCGTGATGGTCTTCCGACAGCTTTTGATGTGACCAGCGACGTAACACATGGTTTAACGAGCTTAAGTGCAGATTCTAAACTCGTTGACGCGGACTTCCTACCGTTGACGATGCACAGTAAAACTCAGCTCAACGGAAACACGGATTTCACGCTTAACCTAGCAAGTTGGAATTACCAAAACGACGCTCAAGGTATGCACCTTTCATCTAGTCCTGCGCAAGTTAAAGGTAATGTGACTGTGCTGGGTGATTTAAACTACCAAGTGTCGATTCCTTCGGTACAAATCGACTTTGAAAATGGTGAAGAGATTCATCTAACAGAGCTGAAAGGTGAAGGCAAAGGTAAGCAAGCAAAAGGATACTGGCTAGGGGAGCAATCTTTCTCTCTACAAAAACTGGATATTGTTGATGCGCAACTTGCCCCGATGTTCCTAATCGAGAACGCAAGCTACAGTGGCAATACATCCCTGAATGAATCTGGCGACAAACTGAACACCCAGTTGGTATTAGACGCTAAGCAAATGCGTTTAACGGATGGTACAGACGTTGATAACTTCAAGCTTGATTTCGCTATCGGTGATATTGACAGCCAGTCGTTCGATCAAATTATGTCGATTTACCAAAGTTCACCAATGCTAGATGAGCAAGAGATTCAAAAGCTGTTGCCGCATATTGATACTTTGTTTAGCAAAGGCTTTAACCTATCAGTCAACGAGCTATCTCTTGCATTTGGAGACGGCAAATTCCGTAATGAATGGCAATTATCCGTGCCGGAAGGTACCGACCACATCACGCAAGACCCGATGAAGCTAATGACAGCGACAAAAGGCTCGCTGAATACTTACTTCTCTGATGAGTTGGTGGATCTGTACCCATTCATTCAAGAAGGCGTTGACGAGTTGATGGTGATGGAACTTATTGAGAAAAAAGACAAGGGCTATGAACTAAAAGCACAAATTTCTGATGGGAAATTGAAGTTCGAAAATGGACAAGAATTTCCTTTAATCGCACTGCTTATGCCTGCATTGATGCAATAGAGAAGTTTACAAAGTAAGTTTTTAGCTTTTCCAGTTTAAAAAGAGGTCGTAAGACCTCTTTTCTTGTTTTTATCCCTGCAAAAACGTGATATTAATTTCGTAATCTTTACTTAGCAGGAGCAATGAGCATCATGGAACAAAATACGGACAACGTATTTAACTTCAGTGCAGGACCTGCAGGTCTGCCAAAAGCAGTCATGCAGCAAGCACAAAAGGAGCTAATCAACTGGCAAGGTCTTGGGACTTCAGTGATGGAAATCAGTCACCGAAGCAAAGAGTTCATTAAGGTTGCAGAAGAAGCAGAGCAAGACCTTCGTGATCTTTTAAATATCCCAGACAACTATAAAGTATTGTTTTGCCAAGGTGGTGCTCGTGCTCAATTTGCCGCTGTTCCACTAAACCTATTAGGTAGCGCGGAAACTGCGACTTACATTGATGGTGGTTACTGGGCAGAAAGCGCAGTAGCAGAAGCGAAAAAGTACTGTGAACCTGACGTGTTCAACGCAAAAACGGTGATTGACGGTAAAGCGGCAGTTCTACCTGCAACAGAATGGAAAATTTCGCCAGATGCGGCTTACGTCCATTTTTGCCCGAACGAGACCATTGATGGTATTGAAATCAACGATCTGCCAGTAACGGATAAACCAATTGTTGCAGATATGTCTTCGACCATTCTTTCTCGTGAAATTGATGTTTCTCAATACGGTGTCATTTACGCTGGTGCACAAAAGAATATTGGTCCATCAGGCATTGCAATTGCGATTGTTCGTGACGATCTTCTTGGTTTGGCGAAAGAAGTGCTACCGAGTATTCTTGACTACAAAGTGTTGGCAGAAAAAGAGTCGATGTTCAACACGCCTCCTACATTCGCTTGGTACTTATCAGGTCTAGTGTTTAAGTGGTTAAAAGAGCAGGGTGGCGTAAAAGCGATCGAGCAAGTAAACCGTGAAAAAGCAGCACTGCTATACGATTACATCGATCAGTCTGATTTCTACCGTAACGGAGTGCACTCTGCGAACCGTTCTCTGATGAACGTACCGTTCCAACTAGCAAAACCAGAACTTGATGGCACATTCCTAGAGTTGGCAGATGCAAAAGGACTGAAGGCACTAAAAGGTCACCGTGCCGTTGGTGGTATGCGTGCATCAATTTACAACGCGATGCCGCTTGAAGGTGTGCAAGCTCTCGTGGACTTTATGCGTGAGTTCGAGCAAGAGTACGCTTAATCACTAACTGTGATATAATCTTTGAAAGCGTCGCAATTGCGGCGCTTTTTGCTTTCTATGGTAGGGTGAACCACCAATGGAAGCACCCGCACATTTCCTGTCGGCGCTTTTGAATAAGCACCAGTCGTTCGCTACTTTTGTAATACCATCAATTTTCGAGAATTCTAGTGAGAAACCTGAGCCTGTTGTTATTTCTGTTTTCCTCCTTGGTCTCCGCTCAAGAGATCCAAGTTTGGAGTGGCATTGAATATTCTACCGTCGCAGAAATTAACGAGCGCTTCGAAGCCGAAACAGGCAACACACTCGCGATCAGAGAGTTCGATGTAAACAATATCCGTTCAGAACTACTACTCGCCAAGCAAACTGGTATTACCGTGCCTGATGTTATTTGGGTTCCTTCTGATTTCTTGGGACTACATGACTACTTTGATCTCGCCCAAATTCCGCCAAGCTGGTTAGAAGAGAAAAGCATAGAGCCAAAAGCTCTGGAACTTGTCACCGTGGACGACGCCATTTATGGGGTCCCGCTTGGTTTAGGTAATCACTTGGTTTTGTATGTGAATACGAAGCTGACCAACGAAGTACAGCCAACTTGGGAAAAGCTTATTGAAGATGCCAAACAGGGCAAAAGCACGCTCGCAATGCAGTATCCGAACATGTACTTCTTGATGTCGTTTGTGCCTATGTTTTCCGATCATAGAACGCAACCTATCACCGATATTGATGTTGGTGCACTGGCGGCGGCTCTTAAGTTTTATGGTCGTTTACCTAAAGAAGGTGTGGTGATTGATGATTACAACCAAGATCAAGCGCGAGCGTTGTTCATTGAAGGGAAAGCGCCATATCTCATTGATGGTGATTGGGCGCTAGGTGAGCTGAAGCAACACTTCTCAACAGAACTCAGAATCAGCAGTTTACCGACGTACAATAATCACCACATGCACTCACTGAGTGGCGGTAAGGTGTTGGCATTTAATGCTGAAGCAATGCGCAATCCGGCGAAGAAAAAAGCAATGCGTACTCTGGCGATGATCGTACAAAAGCCGGAGTTTATTGAAGACGTCATCATCAACCAGAACTTGATCTCTACCAATCGCTCAATCAACCGCAAATGGTATGACGAAGAGAACACCTACTATAGCGATTTGTACAAAGAGCTGACCCCCGCTTATGCCATGCCAAGTACCGTAGAAATGGCGGTGACTTGGGAAGCGTTGATTCGCGGATATAAGCGCTACAAAGCAGGCATGCCTGCACACGGCGCCGCTCAATTTGTGGTGGACTTCATCAATAAACATTCAAATCACATTCACAAGAGTAGGAAAGCATCCTTATGATAAGTTTGCGTAGCATCTTAACTTTGATTGTGGTGGTAGGGTCGTTACTGCCTGCTTATTGGGTGGGCACCAGTATGATCGATAAGCACCAAACCGATTTGTTGGTGCAAAAAGAACTTAAACTGGAAAATACCAATCAAGGTATCCAAGAAACGATAGGTGAAGACCTGACCTTTGTGGCGAACTTAACTCGCTGGTATTCCAAGGATCGCTTACTCGTTCAAGGCATGGATAACGTCCTGTATTCATCCATTATCTGGCAAATGATAGAGACATTTGAAGAGTTGGCGGTCAATGTCAGTACGACTTACATTATCGATAAAAACTGGCAACCAATGTACGAAAGCAATGGCTCAGTATATCACCTAGAAAACAGTAAGCTGCTGACCAAAATTCGAGCCGCTGAAGACATTTATAAGCAAGGTAAGATGTATCACAGTACTTACTTTGATGAGGGGCTGGTATTAAATGGGGGGCAAAGTGGTATCGCCTTTGTCAGCCCGTTACTGCCGTACACGCTGCTGCCAGGTTCAGAGTATGAGCCGCAAGGTTATTTGGTTGTTTTAGTGTCATATCAGGATTTAATCCGAATTTCGCAACCATTCTTATATGCTCAAGAAAGCGTTAACTTCCACTATGGTGCGGTGAGTAATACCAAGGGGGATACCACGCATCATTTGAGTAAAATTACCGTCCAGAACAACAGTTTTGTGAAGCCATTAGAAGTGACTATGATTCACACTGTGTCAGACGCAGCACGAAACCAAGAACTGACACAATCGAAGCAACAGCTATTAAATATCATCATTGCGACCTTGGTTGTGACTCTATGCATTGCGATTGTGGCAAGCCGATGGCTTACAGAACCTATTCGTCAGATGGAAGTGGTCGTGCGTCGATTTAAAACGAATAAACGACCAGATTTATCGCCTAAGCGTTTTCAATTTAAAGAGTTTAGACAGTTGATGAGCCTATTGGATTCGCTTTGGGCGCAATTGACCAGTCAGATGGATGAGTTGGAAGTACGAAACAAAGCGCTGCGCAACGCCAACCAACAAGTTCAAGATACTAACGCGCAACTTGCGAACTTCAACCAAAAGCTAGAGCATCGAGTTGAAGAGCAAACGGCGGAGTTGCGGGCAAACTTAACACGCGAAGAAGCGCACCAAGCAAAACTCATGACGCTGATTAACTTTACCACTAGCCATGCAGGGGTAGGGTTCCATGCGATTCCGGAAGTGATTAATTCGGGGCTCTCCCGCTTGTTTCCTGACTCAGACATGCGCTTTAGTTTTGAAAAACCGTGCAGCGAAAATGCGAAAACCATGCGATCTTCTACGGGAGCTGAAATTGGTTACTTCTGTTATGGTAATTATGTCATGACAGGAGAAGATCGCATTTTATTAGAGCTATTTAAGAAGCAGTTATACTCGTGGCTGGAGTTAGAAGATTTCGCACGTCGAGACAAACTCTCAAAGTGCTTTAATCGTAAGGCGTTTGACGAAGACTATGAGTTTGCTTGCCAATCCGTCATTCAAGGACATTGGCAATCTATGGCTATTATTGTGATTGATATAAACGGCTTAAAAAACCTCAATGACAATTATGGGCACGACCGTGGTGATGTTTTGATTGCTAAGTCAACGCAACTCATCAAGTCGGTTCTCAACGGAAAATCCTTGTTGTACAGAATTGGTGGTGATGAATTTGCCGTCATTGCAAAAGACTTGAGCATTGACGCTCTAAACGAGTTGATTACACGTCTTGAGGTATCTCAACAGAATAAGTGGGTTGAGCTATCTGAGCATAACCGCTACCCAGTTCAGTTTTCTGTTGGAGGGGCTTCAAGTGAATCTGTGTCGATTGAAAATCTGTTTTCGATCGCGGATGAAGCTATGTATGAGAAAAAACGCGCCTTCTATCAGAAGTAATAATGAGTAATCGCAGACAGAAAAGCCCTTGTTCTTGCCGAATTAAGGGCTTTTTCGTGTCCGGTTTTAAACGTTAGGTTAGTTAAGGTGTAGAGTCAGGGGTTTCGCGATAGCAATGGATTCAATCGGCGAATCATCATCGAGAGGATAGGAGATACTAGAGCTGACAATGCCTGCGTTATATAGGCAATAGACGATATCAAGTTTGATATTATTTTGTTTAAGTTCGATGCCCGTCAATACTGAATCACAGTCAGCTATTTCAGATAAATTTACCGCTTTTTGTAGTGAGATTTTTAATAGACGATCTTCCGCTTCATAGCTGAATGCTCTTACTGCAAAGTCATCAATATCAATGATGGATTGGTTTTCTTCATTAGTGTCTAGAAATATTGGATTAACTTTATCCCGATATTGAATTGAGAGTGTCCCGTGCAAATCAAATGGATAGCGAATCTTTTTCATGCGTTTCACCTGCTAATAAATTAAAGCACTTGGGTATAGATCTTAACGACTTAGATGTTGAGCAGGATAGCATTTGAGAATTGATGAGCATCTCGATTGCTAAGTGATATAGCGGCAATCATTTGAATGCCGCTATAGAGCTGTGAACCGTTATCAGAAGTCAAAGATAGCGATTGAAGGCACAGTGAATCTAAACTAACAATCGACAGCAAAGCGTAAAAGCCAGTATTTGTTTAACAAATGCAATTAGGGTGTTCTGTACAACTGTCACATTGGCGATGAGTACAAACACCACAACACGTCAATAAATAGAGAAATTCTGGCTGAATAAACAGCTCACTGGTTTCAATATACATGATTGCGCGAGTATAGCGTTTAGCGCCAACTTTGATTGCACCTACCGGGCTTTCTCCTTCGTAAGCCGCAACACTAAAGCCCATTTTAAACATCACATCGACCGAGCTCTTTAAAGTGACGCTTGCGTAATAATGATGAATATGCGCGTTTTGAGCCAAGAAAGTGAACTCTGTATGCAGCTGTTTACGAAATACGCGTTCATTTTTGGAGTGCTGACTGATGGCGTAGTAAGAATATACTCCTTTCTCTCTCAATGGCTTGGTTAATCTAAGGTCAATCGTGTCGATAGGTAAGCGTTGCTTTTTAGTTCTATCTAGCTCATTTTCCAATGTGGGCACAGTAAAAAACATACCAATGTTATGACCGACTAGCTCACCTTTGGAAAGGTATTTATAAGCAATTGCTCGATTGTCTTTCTGATATTCAACCAAATCAATAGTCGCAAGACTATGTTTAATATTTAAAGACTTAAGCTGATTATGAAAGTTGTTCAGACTATTAATGAATTCTTGCTCATTATTTTGGCTCAGTTCTTCCTCTTCAATATGTTCATACACAACAGGGTAAGCATTTTTGTAGTCAATCCCTGAGATGATAGACATTGCGTCTTGGTATCTTTGTTTCAAAGACAATTCAAACTGTTCAACCTCGTCTTTTAAAGGCGTATCTAACCCTAAATTACAAAGGTATGGCAGCAGGTTGTTTTCAAATGCACGAAGCACTCTGACTCGTCGGCTTAGACTCGGTTGAGTGATTCCTCTTTCCCATCGGCTAAAAGTAACACAGTCTATATTTGCTAAATCACCACCTAATAGATTTAGTCTTATTGATGCTTGCTCCTGAGTTAACCCTAATGTGGTTCTTATTGATTTTAGATAACTCCCGAACACTTTACTTCCCCCATAGGTTTAAAACATGTCCATAGCTAATTGTTATTTTTCGTTTAAGTTATGTGCATGACATTTCTCTGCCAAATGTGTCAATTTTGAGAAATGGTATTCCGGTACGGTACAATCATTTAAAATTGATGAGACATATAGGAAGTTGGAAATGCATTAATATTTATGTCGTGCTGCTCATAAATATCATGCAAATCGTATTATGTTTGTCGTTTAATTGAGAAGGCATTGTGCGTATTCTATAGGCATGAGATGCCTAGTTGAAAATGAAGGATATTATTTTGCTTTCATATAACCATATGAATAATAATGATTTTATTGTTTTATTTATCAATGTTCAAACAAAAATAATTGAATTTTAATTCGAGCTAATATTTTTTGCCATTATCTTAAAAATGAGAAATGTTCATCAAAGAGAATATATTTCATAAGAAAATAATAGGTATTAATGGAATGGTGTTCTTTAGGTGAATTTCAGCCTCTTATACGTAGGAATATACGAACTAAAGCCGTTAATAACGTTGCATAGTCATTTTATATTTATCTTTGAGCAGCCATGTTGGTTTGATGTTGGTGGAGCAGGTAGATCATCGCTGGCTGAGCTAACAGCACGGCAGTATCCAATTTCAATAAACACTTTCGATATGCTTTTCGACCGATTTTGACAGAGCCGGTCCGAGCTGGGCTGTCATACGCGACTTTTTTGGCACCAAGGTCCACTAGATAATCACTGAATTTGTTATCGAAGGCATAGTAGTAAATCTCAGTAATATTGGATTTGCTCGCGATGTAATCCACAAACGTTGGGTGCAGTTTCATGAAGACTTGTTCACTCATGGCATAACGACTCAAACAACACATGGCGAATTGATACTGCTCCGAATAAGACCGCACGAGCTCAAATGGCAGTGTTTGGTTAGGATTGGTAAAGTGTTCGTCGAGGTCCTTTGTTTTAAATAAGAAGGAAATTGAATGTCCTTTTACCTTGTTGGACTCACTATCTCTATACACCTTGGCTATCAATTTGTTTTCTTCATCTAATGCTAAGAAATCAAGGTCCAGCATTCCTGGGTAGTGAGCATCGGCATTTAGGAAGAAGTTATGTAACCGTGGGAGGTGAGTGTCGATGTCATGAGCAAAGAGTGCCTCTTCGATAATAGGCGCTTCTTCTTGGGGTTTTAATTCTTCATATCCAGAAGAAAGTAATAGTGCTTTTTGTGAGTAGTAACGTTCATAAATGATATCGTCCAAAAACGTTTCGTTCTCCGGAGAAGGCAAAGAGAGCAAAAAAGGTCTGAGATCTAAGTTAAGCTCACGTAGCACTTTAATTGCTTTGATGGTCTTAGGAGCCGTTGCATTCCTTTCCCAGCGACTAATAGTGACTGAATCCACAGATGAAAACTCTGGATTTGCCAAGTTTAATTTTGTCGCAAGCTCCCTTTGCGTTAATCCAAGTTGATATCTCAATTGCTTTAGATAATCACCGAACATTAACTACCTCACCAAGTTTGTTCTGTTTGGGGTATTGATTGTTGGGTCATTATAGGGAGAGACAGACAAAGCTCAAGCATCAGCGCTTTCTAATGAAGGCGCTGGTTTTTCAGTCAGCCTTAACATTTATTTGTGACGCGAAATCGGCGCGTGAAGTAATAGATCTTCTGAATCGTTTTCTCTTATATTCTCGTTATACTGATTTGCTCAATTAGCCAGTTAATAAAAAGCTCAAGCTTTCGAGAATGTTTTTCGTTAGCCGTAACGACATAATATTTCTGTTTGCATTGCAGAGTTTGGTTTCTAAAAGGGGTGATCAGTTCGCCGGATTTAAGTCGTTTTTCCACCAGCGATAATCGACCGATAGCAACCCCCGCATTGTGCATAGCAGCACTGACGGCTAAATCGGATCGGTCGAATGAAATGCTTGGAATAGCGTCAATGTCTGTTATGCCATTTTGCTTTGCCCACAGTGTCCATTCATCGTGATGGGAGTTGTAATCCCATGCTTGGTTGTCGTGAAGTAGGGTGGCGTTTACCAAATTCGCTGGCTTTTCAAATAGGTTAAATTGTTCTGCATATGTTTGAGTGCAGACCGGGATTATCTCTTCGCTCATCAATTCTTTCGACCACAACTTTTCTGGCATTTGCTCATCGAAATAGATCGCGGCATCGATGCCATAACCTTGGAAATTGACGTTCTCATTGCCAGTAAGAATATTCAGCTCGATGGAAGGGTGCTTTTGCTTAAATAGGTACAACCTAGGCACAAGCCAACATTGTGCAAAAGAAGGGCGGGAGTAAATCGTCAGCTCTCCGGAGACTTCGCCATTTCTGACTTCCATGACCTCTTGGTTTAACTCGTTGAGCGTTCTGTTCAAGGCGAGATAAATACGTTCCCCTTCTTCAGTGAGCGTGATTTTTCGGTGAGAGCGGGTAAATAAGGCAATGCCAAGTTCTTCTTCTAGCTTGTTGATACGGTGAGAGATGGCGCTGGGCGTCATGGAGAGTTCTTCTGCTGCAAGAGAAAATGAACAGTGTCGTGCTGCCACTTCAAAAGTATGAAGCTTGGAAAGTTGAAAACTATTGATGCGTTGGTTCTTGGCGAAAATATTATCTCTGGTGTACATGTGCGTTATTGAGTCGAACTTGATAGAACACATAATAACGGCGTTGTTATAGTTGGATTCACCTATTGGTCGAAAAATTCACTAAACGTCGTATAAATCACGCTTTTGTTTAAGTTTACTTCATCTAAAGGTGAGTTTTGATCGTTTGTCAGGGCTATGGATTCCTCGTTTAATTGCAGTCAATTAAAACAACAACATAGGTCTGAACATGGAATCCAACCTTTGGGTCATTACTACCCTCATAACGAGTATCTTAATGATCGTTTTTGCGATCGTTAAGTTTAAACTCCATCCTTTTTTAGCGCTGTTACTCGCCAGTTTTTACGTTGGTGGGATGATGGGCATGCAACCTTTAGAGATGGTCAGTGCTATCGAAAGTGGCATTGGCGGCACTCTTGGTTTTCTTGCTGTCGTGATTGGTTTAGGCACCATACTTGGCAAGATGATGGAAGTGTCTGGGGCGGCTGAGCGAATTGGGCTTACCCTACAAAAGATTCGCTGGCTATCACCTGAAGTCATTATGGTGTTAATCGGCCTTGTTTGCGGAATTACTCTATTCGTGGAAGTTGGCGTAGTGCTGTTAATTCCACTGGCTTTTTCGATTGCGAAAAAAACCAATACCTCACTTTTAAATCTCGCCATTCCGCTTTGTACCGCCTTGATGGCAGTGCACTGTATTGTTCCTCCACACCCCGCCGCATTGTTTGTGACCAATGAGCTTGGTGCTGATATCGGTTCTGTGATTTTCTATGGCTTACTCATAGGTTTGGTTGCGTCTTTAGTTGGCGGTCCGCTGTTCTTGAAGATGATGGGTGCTCGTCTACCTTTCAAAACCGTACCTGAAGAGTTCACCTCACTAGAAGTGAAAGATGAAGCACAATTACCATCTTTGGGGGCGACGCTATTCACCGTGATGTTACCTATTGCGCTGATGCTGTTAAAAACGGCGGCAGAACTCAATATGGAACAAGGCTCTGTGCTCTACACCACTTTGGAGTTTATCGGCAACCCAATTACAGCAATGTTTATCGCCGCTTTTGTTGCTTATTACATGTTAGGTATTAAGCAGAACATGGGCATGAGTGTACTGCTTGAGAAAACGGAAGGTGCATTTTCTTCGATTGCCAACATCTTGCTGATTATTGGCGCTGGTGGTGCATTCAACGGCGTATTAAAGGGCAGTGGTTTGGCGGATGTATTGGCACAGTTACTTTCTAATCTCGATATGCATCCGATCCTTCTTGCATGGCTTGTCGCGATTATTCTGCATGCGGCAGTGGGCTCTGCCACCGTTGCCATGATGGGCGCGACGGCAATTGTGGCTCCATTACTCCCACTTTATCCGAACGTAAGCCCAGAAATCATTACTCTGGCTATAGGCTCTGGCGCAATTGGTTGTACGATAGTGACCGATTCGCTCTTTTGGTTGGTGAAGCAATATTGCGGAGCCACGATGACAGAAATCTTCAAGTACTACACGACAGTGACATTCATTGCCTCTTTTGTAGCATTAGCAGGCACATTCCTTCTGTCGTACATGATCTAATAAAGGTAAACAATAATGACTACGCATAACGTAAACGCACTAGTAGCAGAATTCCCTTTGGTTGAGCGACTCATTGGGTTAGAAGAGGTGGTTTGGTTCAACCCAAATATCACCACACTTGAAGAAGGTCTGCCGTACGTTGGTTTAGGTGCTGCCAACATCAAAGACGCGAGTGAACGACTAAAATGCTTTGCTCCATACTTAATGAAAGCCTTCCCAGAAACGGCGGCTTCTAACGGAATTATTGAATCGAACGTTGTTGACATCGACAAGATGAAGTCCTGCTTGGAAGCGCAATATGGCACTCAAATTCTTGGACGTTTGATGCTTAAAAAAGACAGTCATTTGCCTATTTCAGGATCAATAAAGGCGCGTGGTGGCATCTATGAAGTACTAACACATGCAGAGAAGTTGGCGATTGAAGCTGGGCTTCTAAGTGAAAGTGATGATTACAGCAAATTGTTCAGTGAAGAGTTTCGTCAGTTCTTTCAGCAGTACAGCATTGCCGTAGGTTCGACAGGGAATCTAGGTATGTCTATCGGCATCATGAGTGCAAAACTTGGCTTCTCGGTATCGGTTCATATGTCAGCGGATGCACGAGAGTGGAAGAAAAACAAGCTGCGTTCTCATGGCGTAAACGTGGTGGAGTACGAGCAAGATTACGGTGTTGCTGTAGAGCAGGGACGCAAAGAAGCGGAGAAAGATCCAACTTGCTTCTTTATTGATGATGAGAACTCTCAGACCTTGTTCTTAGGTTATTCCGTTGCAGGCGAACGCTTGAAGCAACAGTTTGATGATATGGGTATCATCGTTGACGCGGAGCACCCTCTGTTCGTTTACCTACCTTGTGGGGTGGGCGGTGGCCCTGGTGGTGTGGCGTTTGGCTTGAAGATGGCATTTGGTGACCACGTTCATTGTATCTTCGCGGAGCCGACACACTCTCCGTGTATGCTGCTTGGGGTGCATACTGGCTTACATGATGACATCGCGGTGCAAGATCTTGGTATCGACAACATTACTGCCGCTGATGGTCTAGCGGTAGGGCGTGCGTCTGGTTTTGTGGGACGAGCAATGGAAAGACTGCTTGATGGTTACTACACCATGACGGATGAGCGCATGTACCATCATCTAGGTGAGCTAAGTGAACAAGAAGACATTCGTTTAGAGCCTTCTGCGTTGGCGGGCATGATGGGAGCAGTTCACGTTTCACAAGACCAAGTTTACCAAGCTCGAATGCAATTTAGTGAAGATAAGATGAAGAACGCCATTCACCTAGTTTGGGCGACGGGTGGCGGCATGGTGCCAGAGACTGAAATGTCGGCGTACCTTGCGAAATCTGGTCGATAATCGAGTTTGCTCTTGCTTTGGGAACTGCGAGAGTAATACCAATCGTAGCAAATAACTGGTCATTCGAGCTGGTTATAACACTTGATAACTTTGTTTACTTTTCGTTTCAAAGTAAGTTAATTGTAGAGTAACTACTTATAGAAAATTTTAGCCTTGTTCTCAAGCGTTTTTCCTGCGTTAACTCTGAACACTTGCTTACTGTGATTGGTATAAAAAAGGGCTCATCAATGGATGAGCCCTTTGTTTATGTTAATTCCAGACTACAGAGATTGTAATAGCTGGTGGTAACGACCTTTCTCAGCTAGTAGCGCTTGGTGGCTACCTTGTTCGATGATCTCGCCTTGCTCCATCAGACAGATTTTGTCCATACTCTCTAGCTCAATTAAACGGTGGGTGATAAATACCACGGTTTTGTTCGCAAAGTGCTCTTTGAACAGTGCCATTACCGTTTGCTCTGTGCGTTTGTCTAGACCTTCAGTTGGTTCATCAAGAAGCAGGATTGGGGCATCACGCAATAGAGCGCGCGCAATACCAATTCGACGCTTTTCACCACCAGACAGTTGACGTCCGCCATCACCTAACCAAGCGTTCAATCCTGGCTCTTCTAAGAGATTCGCCAAGTCCACTTTGGTCAGAATATCAGCTAGCTGCTCGTCCGTGGCTTCAGGGGCTGCAAGCAGCAGGTTGTCACGCAATGTGCCATTAAGAACATCAACACGTTGGCTTACTACTGTGATTGCCGCGCGCAGATCAGATTCACTCCAATCTTGCAGAGGTGCGCCACCGATGCTCACTTGCCCCTGGTTTACATCCCAGTAGCGACAAAGCAATTGAATAAGTGTTGATTTACCTGAACCAGTTTGACCAACAATCGCCGTTTTCGAGCCCAGTGGCAGTGATAGCGTTAGATCTTTCAGTACTTTTTGCTGACCATCAGGGTAGGTGAAATCTACCTTACTGAACTCAATATCTAACGGCTTATCTTCGCGTTTAGAACGTTCAGGGAAGATAACGTCTGGTTCAGCTAGCGTGATTTCGTTTAATCGACGTGCTGAAGTCAGTGTTTGACCTAGGTATTGGAAAGCACCGGCGATTGGCATCAGAATTTCAAAGCTCGCCATGGTGGCAAATGCGAACAGCGCAATCCAAGGATCTGGCGCACGACCACCAACGCCATCCGCAGCAAACCACAGCATCGCAACGAGCGTTAAACCATTCGCTAGCATCAGCAGGCCAGACGCCATGCCCGTTAGGTTCGCGTTGACAAACTGGTTGGATAGCAGTTGTTTTTGCTTCTCAAGAATCACATTGCGGTAGCGCTCTTCTGCGCCGAATAAGCTTAGTTCGCTGTAACCTTGCAACCAGTCTAATGTTGCCACGCGTAGCTGTGCTTTATTTTGTGTCAGATGTTCGCCGTTATGCTTACCCAGTTTGTAGAACAGTACCGGCCACACTAACAGCATTACCGTTAGAATACCGCCAAGCAATAGGGCAAGATGCCAGTCAAAGAAAGCAAGCACTGCGGTTAGCGACAAGATGCCGAATACGCCAACAATCACAGGGCTGATAAGACGCAAATAAACATGATCCATTGCATCTACATCCGCCACTAGACGGTTTAGTAAGTCTGCATCACGCAAAGTCGAAACACGACCGGGGATCAACGGCGCAAGCTTCTTGAAGAAGAAGATACGTAGATCCGTTAGTAGCTTGAAGGTCGCATTGTGGCTAACCACTCGTTCACCCCAACGACCTGCCGTACGTGCCATTGCCGCACCACGAACACCTGCGCCAGGCAACATGTAGTTAAAGGTCTCGCGAGCTATGGTCAATCCTGCCACAGCAGCAGCCGAAATAAACCAGCCTGATAAGGTTAGCAGACCAATGGAAGCGGCCAGTGTTAGGAAAGCCAGTAGCATACCCAGCGACAAACCAAACCAGTGCTTTTTATACAGTTTTAGATAAGGGAGTAAATCACGCATCTAAGTTCCCCTTGTCTGATTCACGTTGAGCTAGGTTGGCAGCCAACATTTCTTTAAATAAACCATCTTGAGATGCCAGAGTTTCGTAATCACCACGTTGGACAATTTGACCTTCTTGCATCACCAAAATCTGAGACACATTTTGCAGTGGTGCCAATTGGTGAGTGATCATCAAGTTAGTGGTGGATTCGGTGTATTTACCGATGCCTTCCATCACAAGTTTCTCGCTCCGAGCATCCAAGCTGGCGGTTGGCTCATCGAGTAACCAAAAACGCCCGTTTTGTAGCATCGCACGCGCAAGTGCAAGACGCTGTGCCTGACCAACAGATAGACCACCGGAGCGGTCAGAAATTTGGTAATCCAAGCCATGCATTTCAACAAACTCTGCGGCGTGAGAGTCGTTGAGTACTGAATGGACTTGTTGGTCTTGAATATCTTGCTTGCCCAAGGTGACGTTGTCACGAATGCTGCCGTGTAAAAGCATCGGGTTTTGCCCAATCCAACTGATGGCTTTTCGCCATGTAGACAAGTCCAGCTCAGATAGTTCACAACCGTTAACTTTCAGACTGCCCTTGTATGGCATAAAACCAAGGATGGTGTTCACTAAGCTGGTTTTACCTGCACCACTAGGGCCAACTAATGCCGTGCTTTGGTTGGCGTCTAAAGAGAAGGTTAGGGGACCGACGAGTTGTTTGCCTTCTGGACTGAAGATAACAAGGTCACTGGCTTCGATGTGAATCGCTGCGTTTTGCTCAACGACTTTATTGCCGTCTTTCACTTGGTCAACGTCTAGCTCTAAGAACTCAACGATGCTTTCTGCTGCACCGACTGCTTGCTGCTTCGCATGATAGAAAGTGCCTAGATCGCGCAGTGGTTGATAGAATTCAGGCGCAAGGATCAGAATAAACAAACCGGCGAAGAGGGTTACGCCAGCGCCGTAATAGCCGAAGTTCAGTTCACCGATGTAGCTGAAACCGAAGTATACCGCAGTAATCGCAATTGAAATCGAAGTGAAGAACTCAAGCACGGCAGAAGATAGAAAGGCAATCTTCAAGACATCCATCGTACGTGTACGGAAGACTTCTGATGCCCCTTTTAATGTCTCGGTTTCTGACTTAGTGCGATCGAACAAACGAATCGTTGTCATCGCTTGTAAGCGGTCGTAGAAATGCCCAGAAAGACGTTGTAGTGCTTTGAAGTTCTTGCGGTTTGCGTCAGCGGCTTTCATACCAACCAAGGCCATAAACATTGGAACCAATGGCGCAGTTACTAGGAAAATTAAACCCGCTGCCCAGTTAATAGGGAAGACCACCACCAGAATGATGAAAGGCACCAATACAGACAACGACATTTGTGGAAGGTAGCGAGAGAAGAAATCTTGCATATCTTCTACTTGCTCTAAAATCAGAGTTGCCCAACTGCCCGCTGGCTTGCCTTTGATGTAAGCAGGACCAAGTTGGTGGACTTTATCGAGAATCAGTTGACGAATATAAACGCGGATTTGTTCACCACAACGGTATCCCGCAATTTCGCGTCCCCAAGTACAGGCCGCGCGACCAACAACGGTGACACCTAATCCGACGAAGTGCCAAACAAGTTCACTTTTGTCGACATGCTCAATGATTAACTGGTGGAGAATGGAGGCGAGCAGGGCTGCTTGAGCCAATAAAAACACGCTTGATAGTACGCCTAGGCCTATCGCAACCATCAGCCAGCGCTTGGCTAACTTACTTTGTTGCTTAAGCCACTTATTCAAGCTGCTTTGCTTTTTCTTATCCATCGTGAAGGCTTAATGATAATTGTTTTAATGAGGCGGTAGTATACAAAAGAAAACCCAGCGGGAATACCGCTGGGCTTTAAGGATATGACACAAATGTGAAAAGTTATTTGTCAGTAAGTGCGTCTAGGAAACGTTCTGCATCCAGTGCAGCCATACAACCAGTACCTGCAGAGGTAATAGCTTGACGGTAGTTATGATCCATCACATCACCCGCTGCGAACACACCTTTAATGCTGGTTTGTGTTGCGTTTCCTTCAAGACCAGATTGAACGATGATGTAACCATCTTTCATGTCTACCTGACCTTCAAAGATCTGTGTATTTGGTTGGTGACCGATTGCGATGAATGCGCCCATTACTTCGAGATCTTCGGTCGCACCGCTGTTCACATCTTTGATACGAACGCCAGTAACGCCCATGTCGTCACCTAGCACTTCATCTAGAGTGCGATCAGTATGAAGAATGATGTTACCGCTTTCTACTTTATCCATCAGACGCTTCACGAGGATCTTTTCAGCGCGGAATGAGTCGCGACGGTGGATCAGGTGAACTTCAGAGGCAATGTTTGATAGGTAAAGCGCTTCTTCTACCGCTGTGTTACCACCACCCACTACCGCTACTTTTTGATTACGGTAGAAGAAACCATCACAGGTTGCACATGCCGATACACCACGGCCTTTGAACGCTTCTTCAGATTCAAGACCTAGGTATTTTGCTGATGCGCCGGTAGAAATAATTAACGCATCACAAGTGTACTCACCAGAGTCACCTTTTAGACGGAATGGACGTTGAGACAATTCCACTTCGTTAATGTGATCGAACACGATTTCTGTTTCGAATCGTTCTGCGTGCTCTTTCATGCGTTCCATCAAACCAGGACCAGTAAGACCTTCTGCATCACCAGGCCAGTTTTCAACTTCTGTTGTGGTCGTTAGCTGACCACCTTGCTGCATTCCCGTCACAAGCACAGGGTTTAGATTGGCACGCGCTGCGTAGACTGCTGCGGTGTAACCTGCTGGACCAGAACCAAGAATTAATAGTTTACAGTGTTTTACGTCGCTCATTATGGCTCCATAGAGGGCTGAACATTTTCTCCGATTGTATGGAAATTCTTAGTGCTTTAAAAGCATAAACGAAAGGAGCCAACCGAATTATTGGTTATAGGTTAGAACTTGCTGATGTTTATACCCAAGTAACC
>NZ_BCUF01000020.1 GCF_001591145.1 Vibrio harveyi NBRC 15634 = ATCC 14126 = KCTC 12724
GCTAGCTTAATCGCTTAGTATTATCAGTTTTCTCTATTGCGAATTTGAAAACTGAAAAGCCCCGCTTCGGCGGGGCTTTATTTTATCTAATCATTTTTCAACAACGATTCAGCTAACTGGTTGGAATCACTTCTCTTCAAACTGAATAGCTAGTCGATAGAAATCTTGGACTTGCTCTTTCAACTGCTTACTGTTTTGCTCTACAGAATGTGTTGCCGCTAAGTTCTGCTCTGCTGTCGAAGCAATAGAATGAATGTGCTGATTTACGTCGCTAGAAAGCTGCAACTGCTTATTAGCAGAGTCCGCGACATTCACCATCAAACCACTCATGGTTTGCATCATCTGCTCGACTTCAGATAATCGCAATGCACTTTGCTCTGCAACATTTGAACAAGTGTCCGTTTGTTCTTTGTTGGCAATAATGTCTTTCTGCCAACCTTGAATCGTTGTAAGCATGGTTTCAATGGATGCTTTAATTTGCTCAGTCGCATTCGAAGTACGCCCTGAGAGCGCTCTTACTTCATCAGCAACAACAGCAAAACCACGACCTTGTTCACCCGCTCGCGCAGCTTCAATTGCAGCATTAAGTGCTAGCAGATTAGTTTGGTCGGCAATCCCGCCAATCTCTTCCATTAATTGGCTTACCTTTTGCGCTTGATCGCTCAATTGATAGGTCGTTTCCGTCGCTTTCTCAGCTTGTAAGCTAAGTTGCGCTAAGTTGGTATGAGTTTGGTCGATGGTCTCTTTCGCCATCAGACATGACTGCAGCGTATCGTCTATCAGTAGATGCGCGTCGTTAGTGCTGGATGAAACTGAATTTGCAGACGCTTCCATCGACTCTGTCGCATCGCGAACTTGCCGAATGTCTATGTTCTGCTGAGTTAGCGCTGATGAAACTTCTGCCGTCGTGCTGCTAAGCTCTTCCGCGCAACTTTGTAAAGGCAGAGCTGAGTCCGTCATACGTCCTAACACGGTGCGAATACGGGCAGAGAGCATCTTGATATGGAAATCTGCAATCGAGAATGGTTTATTTCCGGAATACACCAGACGACTTACACTGTCGTACTGCGCTTGTAACCTTTTAAATTGCAGAGGCGTATCAACAAGTTCCTGGCGGAAGAGAACAGCTAAAACACCTGCCGGTAACAATGTCGTTAACCAAGCAAGAGGACCTTCAAGTGACAGAGCCAAGCTCGTTACTGGTGCTACTAACGCACCAAGAAGAATTGCATAGCGCAAGGTGTCATTTAACTTCAACGCCCACGCTCGACCGGATTTCTCTGCTTTTAGAAGCCCTTGGTACGCTTTAGAAGCGATATCCACCCACTCTCGCTTGGGCTTAACACGAACCGATTGATAACCCACAACTTGATGGCCTTCATAAATTGGAGTTACGTAAGCATCGACCCAATAGTAACCACCCGACTTCGTACTGTTTTTTACAATTCCGCGCCACGCTTTACCTTGTTTTAGGCGAGCCCACATATCACCAAAAGCGGCTTTGGGCATATCTCCGTGGCGAACGATATTGTGGTTTTGTCCGAGCAGTTCATCGTGACTGTATTCAGCAATTCTGCAAAACGCATCATTGCAATAAGTGATAACACCTTTGAGATCGGTGGTGGAGACCAGTTCGTCAGAATCTCCTACGAGGTTTTCTTGAGCTTTATTGGAAGTTGAGGCTGACATAGATGAGACTTCTATAGTTTTTATTAAATTGCGACAGGATATATACACGATTGTTATATTTATTACAAAATGCTAGAGAAAAAATCTTACCGATGCGACATTTAAAGCCCAAAAAACTCACTTAGATAACAATAATTAATCAATAATGTTACGGGGTGTGAGCTGATAGACAAAAAAGACCCAGCCTTAATAGCTGGGTCTTATAAAATTTTGAACTCAGTTTATGCAATTTGAGATTCAGAATTATTATTCGTTTTAACAATAAAGATTGCCATCACCAATAAGACAAAAGGTAAGACGTACAAATTCAAATTTTGCCACCCTACTGTCGACTCCAACCAACCAGACAAAAGTGCAGTAATGGTGACGCAACTAAATACGAAGAACTCGTTGAACGCCTGCGCTTTGCTTTTATTTTTCACTTCATAGCTCTGACTAAACAAACTGGTTGCGGCAATGAACATAAAATTCCATCCAACACCAAGTAAGATCAACGCCGTACTGAAGTGCCATATAGATAACCCATGCATGTTAATTGCTATGCACGCGATGAACAGCACACCACCAGCTAAAATCATTTTCTTTGCACCGAATAGTTCAATTAACCGACCAGTAAAAAAAGCAGGCACAAACATGCCCAATACATGCCATTCAATAACCCCAGCAGCTCTTGTGAAATCAAACCCACAGCCAATCATGGCTAACGGTGTCGCTGTCATTAGTATATTCATCACGGCATAGGCAACCATCGCTGCTAACACCGCAATCATAAAGTTAGGACGATAAATAATGTTCTTGAGAGAGTCTGGTTTTGCATAGCAATTTTGCGTATGCGCCGCTGGAAATCGTATCGTCTGTAGTAAAACTAATGCCGTTATATACAAGACAATGAGTACAGCAAAAGCACTAATATAAAACCCATCTGTCGACCACTTTTGCGAATAGATAGCGAGGTTTGGTCCCAAAACGGCAGCTAGCACGCCACCTGCCATAGAAATCGAGATCGCTCGATGCCGTGCTGATTCATCACACACTTCTATCGCAGCAAATCGATATAAAGTACCAAAGCCAATCCCTACCCCTAGCAAAAAGGTGGAAGCACAAAACAAAGTAAAGTTTTGCAGAGATAGCGCATAGGTTGCCAACGACGCTCCAGCTATACCTATGATGTTACCTAAGCTAAAACCCAGACGGCGTCCCAGCTTTCCCATAATTAAGGACGCCGGGATCGTCGCAGACATTAATCCGAGAAACTGCAACGCTACTGGCAAAGTGATCATGCTTGAAGAAGGCGCAATTTGTTTACCGATAAGCGCAATGACAGAAATCAGAAGTATGTTTCCCGTCATCAATAAGGCTTGGCAAAGTGATAATAGCCAGACGTTTCTATTCATCTCATTCCTTGAGTGTTTTTTAATCTACCCAGACACCTTAACGGATTTAAGGCTAAAACACATGGGTTATGTGCGACAGGTTAAGCCATGACATAGCTAACTACTCTCTACTTAAACTAAAAAAGCCAGCGAGAAGCTGGCTTTTTGTGAGTGTTATTCGCTCAATTTTTATTTGGCACGACGCGCTTTTACTGCGTCGGATAGCTGACGTAGAACTGTTTCCGTATCTTCCCAGCCGATACATGCATCAGTAATCGATTGACCGTAAGTTGAAACTTTGCCATCAACCAAGTCTTGACGACCTTCAACAAGATGCGACTCAATCATCACACCGAAAATAGCATCTTCACCGCCAGAAATTTGCTCTGACACATCATCAGAAACTAACATTTGGCGTTTAAATTGCTTAGAGCTGTTCGCGTGGCTGAAGTCGATCATCACTTTCTTAGGCAGACCGGCAGCATCCAGCTCATCCTTAATTTGACCTACATGAGATGCGCTATAGTTTGGCTCCTTACCACCACGCAGAATAATGTGGCAATCAGGGTTACCTGCCGTTTCAACGATAGCAGAATGACCGTACTTAGTGACTGACAAGAAATGGTGAGATGCGCTTGCCGAACGGATTGCATCACTTGCGATCTTGATGTTGCCATCTGTACCGTTTTTAAAGCCAACAGGGCAAGACAGACCAGACGCAAGCTCACGGTGAACCTGAGACTCTGTTGTACGAGCACCAATCGCCCCCCAACTGATCAGGTCGGCAACGTATTGCGGCGTGATCATATCTAGAAACTCGCTTGCCGTTGGAAGCCCCATATCAGTTAGATCAAGCAGAAGCTTACGTCCAATGCGAAGACCGTCGTTAAGTTTGTAAGTATCGTTTAGGTATGGGTCATTAATCAGACCTTTCCAACCTACCGTAGTACGTGGTTTTTCAAAGTAAACGCGCATCACAACTTCTAGTTGCTCACCGAGTTCATCACGAAGTACTTTCAGTTTTTTACCGTACTCTACCGCCGCCTCTGGGTCATGAATAGAACATGGACCAACAATCACTAGTAGGCGATCGTCTTTACCTTCAAGAATATTGTGGATGGCGTTACGACATTCAAAAGTAGTTGTGGAAGCAGTTTCGGTCGCCGGAAATTTTTCAAGCACTGCAACAGGTGGCAATAGCTCTTTTACTTTATTAATTCTTACATCATCAGTTTGAAACATTACTTCTACTTCCTAATTACTATCCAAGTCCCACTATTTTGCCCAAACTTTACTCACTGCAACATTGTTCACAAAGCAAGCAATAGTAAGGGCTGTGGGCTCATTTAATCGTGTCAATGCAAGTAACTTATCGACTTCGCCGACCGCTTGCAATCACTTTTTTTAAAAAAATGCAAATTAACTACTAACGTTCAAAACAAAACACAGCGTAAATTTTTATGTACACGGAAAGTTCAAAATTATCATATATTTTCCTGTAACTTTGAAAATCTTGTCTACAATGTAAGAAATATCAGAAGTTTGTGAGGTATTTGGCGACGAAAAGTGTAGCAAGATCTAAGATATTGTTGCTTGATGTTAATTTAAATGAATATTAAACTTATTTCTTATTAAACTAATTTCTTATAACTACCTAGTTTTACTCAAGTTGTAAAAACAAAGTAGAAACTAATATGCAATCAATACAAGGAAACATTATGAACAAAGTAGCAATTGCAGTAGCAGCAGTGGTAGCTGGTGGTTTAATTAACTCTGCTCAAGCTGAAATGTATATCGGGGGCAAAGTGGGCATGACTACGCTAGATGATGCTTGCTATTTAAACAGCCCTTGTGATGATGATGCTTTCGGTGCCGGAATGCACATCGGTTACGACTTTACCGATATCATTGGCCTTGAGTACGGTGTTGATTACTTAGGTGACTACGAAGCTAATTTCAAGTCAGGGGCTAATACAGTAAATACGATCGACGGTGATCTTTGGGCATTAACGCTTGCGCCTAAATTCAACTGGCATCTAAACGATACGTGGAACCTATTCGCGAAAATCGGTGGTGCTTACATGATTTCGGGTGACGAAAAAGATTTCGTTCCTACAGGCTCGCTTGGTGCTGAATACACTATCGATAGAAACTGGAGTGTTCGTGCTGAATACCAACGTTACCAAGATATCTCTGATGATGTCCTAGATGATATGGATGCAAACTTCTTTGGTATCGGTGTTAACTACAAGTTCGCAGCAGCACCTGTTGTTGCAGCAGTAGTAACAGAAGAAGTGGTTGCGGAGCCAGAACCAGTAATGATGACGAAGACGCACAAAGAAGAGTACGGTACAGGTACGTTTGAATTCGACAGTGCGAAGCTAACTGATTCAGTATCTGAGCGTCTAGACAACTTCGTAAACTTCTTGAACGAGTACCCACAAGCTCAAGTTGAAATCACTGGTTACACAGATAGCTCTGGTCCAGCAGCTTACAACCAAAAACTGTCTGAGCGTCGTGCTCAATCTGTTGCGGATTACCTAATCGCAGCAGGCATCGATGCAGACCGCTTCACAGTTACTGGTATGGGTGAAGAAAACCCAGTTGCAGACAACAGCACTCACGAAGGTCGCGAGAAGAACCGTCGTGTTGAAGTTGTCGTACCTGAGTTCCAATACGAAGAATTGGTACAACCAGAATAAGAGTTCCCGCTCTAATCTAGTCTAAGGGGTGCTTCGGCATCCCTTTTTGTTTGCTTCAGCTTTACCCTTCACTCTTTATCAAACTCATTCAGTTTCTCTGTTCGCCCTTCTCCATCCTATCTGGTTCCGACTCTTATACTAAAGGCGACCTGATGGTACGCTCGATTAAATATTTGATTTCAAGTTTGGTGAAAAGTAGCAGTTTTCTCAAAGACTCATAGTTCATCGCTCTTGGTTCCAAAACCAATATACCCAAATGATTCCACGACGCCGAATTCAGAGCATTGTCATCGCTCCCTTGATTACCGAAAGTAAGTAAGGAAAACAAGGTCGTGTCATAGCCGGTTCTTTCCATGTTGTTTGACACAGTAATCGGGTCAATCACACGCTCCCGAAGGACGAGTTGACTGGGGTATAAACATTATTGGGAACGACAGCAGCAGACCCTAGTATTGCGCCGTACAAACAAAAACTGCACCGGAGTTCGGTGCAGTTGTGAGCTTGCCCTTGTGTGGCTCTAGATCATAAAAACACACCAATATAGTGATCCACCAATAACGCAACAAACAGCGCCAATAAGTGATAGATGGAGAATTTAAACGTTTCCATTGCGCTATTTAATTCCGGTGAAAACTTTAACTTCCACGCGTGATACATAAAGCCAGCATTGAGGAGCAATGAAGAGAATAAATATACAGAGCCGACCATCCCCACCAGCACAGGCAAAATACAGACAAGCGTGAGTAGAATCGTATACAAAAGAATTGATGTCTTGGTGTACTCAATGCCATGAGTGACTGGAAGCATTGGGATATCCACTTTGCGATAGTCTTCGACACGGTGAATTGCGAGCGCCCAGAAATGTGGCGGCGTCCAAATAAAAATAATCATTACCAATAGCCAAGCATGCGCGTGTAACTCTCCAGTTACCGCCGTCCAACCGAGTAGTGGCGGCATTGCGCCTGCAATCCCTGCAATCACAATATTCTGCGGGGTTGCTCGCTTAAGATACATGGTATAAACCACCGCATAACCTAACAAGCTTAAGAAGGTCATCCATGCCGTCAGTGGGTTGACCAATGCATGAAGCAACACAAACCCAATTCCCCCCAGAGCAGTAGCAAAAATCGCAACAGACAAAGGGTTAGTATCACCGGAAGGCAAAGGTCGCTTGTGCGTGCGAGCCATTCGCGCATCAATACGGCGATCAATCAGGTGATTAAACGCTGCAGCAGAGCCTGCCATTAGGCCGATACCAGTAAGACCAATGGCAGCTTGTAACCAAGGAAAGTCAGCAACCGGAGCTAAGCTCATCCCAACAATAGCCGTAATTAACATAAGAGCGACGACTTTTGGCTTTGTTAGTTTTAAATAGGTTGACCCAATCTTTCTCTTACCACTTTCTAGAGGTAGCGCGATCTCTTTACTCATAGCGAACTCCTTTCGCTTGATGACCCCAACAAGCTTTACCCTGCCATAGGTAGAACTGACTAACGCAAATAAGTGTAAGCATAATGGCAGCACCGAGGTTGTGTGCCACCGCAACATAAATAGGGAGCTGGAACACAACGTTACTCACGCCCAATAAGATCTGACATACCAAGGTGAATCCAATCCAGATACCGAGGCGTTGGGAATGATGTGAATCTTGTTTTAATAGTAAGATGCAGTAAATCAACACCACGCATGCGGTAATAATGGCACCAATACGGTGGCTCACATGAATAGTCATTCTGGCAGGGTAATCTAGGACACCGAACTCATAGTTATCAAAACCTGTCTGCCAAAACGAAAATGCCTCTTTCCAAGACAAATAGCTTGTCCAGTTACCTTCACATATTGGCAAAGTGGTACACATTAATGCGGCATAATTTGATGATGTCCATCCGCCAAGCAACACCTGCAACAACACCACACCAAAAGCCATCAAAGAGAACGTTCTCACGCTCTTGGAAGAAGGAGAAAAGTAGAGGCTGTTTTTAGATTGTAATTGGCAGTAGAACAGCGCTTGAAGTGCAAGCAACGTAAAGCCGCCAAGTAGATGAAGCATAACGATCACTGGCATCAGCTTTAACGTTACCGTCCACATTCCTAATGCCGCTTGGCCCAAAACAAGAACGCAAAGCAAAACCGGAATTGTCGGATCAACTCGCTCTGCTCTCACCGCCATGATTGCCATCATCAGAATGACTAAGCCTAAAGTTCCAGCGAAGTAACGATGAATCATCTCTAACCACGCTTTTCCTTGCTCCACTGCTCGCTCCGGAAACAGAGCATTTGCCTTAGTAACTTCAGCTTCAGTTTGGGGTACAAATAACTGACCATAGCAACCAGGCCAATCTGGACATCCCAACCCCGCATCAGCCAAGCGTGTATATGCTCCCAACATAATGACTACAAGAGTAAGACACAGGCTGAACTTAACCAAACGACTTAACGTCATATTGCACTCTCCCTAGCCTACGCGTGATAACTTCAATAGCTTTCGTAAGTCCGCCAATACATCTTTACTTAACCGCACCAAATCCTCGTTGGCTTCTGGCGTATAGGACATAACTAGTTGCCCGAGAGGGTCGACGATCAACATCTGCCCTGCTTTCACTCTCGATGACAACGAATCATTCATTTGCATCACCACAATGCTCTGGGCAACATTATTGGTCTCTTCCGAAGTCCAGATAACTGGCACCACACGCTCCTGATATTTACCTAATGCAATGTGGCTTTGTTGCATCAAATGTATTTGTTGTTGGCACTGTTCTTTACACTCCGGAGGCAACACGTACGCTAATTGCCAACCTTTTTCGTCTAATGGTGATGGCTGACCTAATTGTTCGAGCGTGATATATGGCTCAACCAATTCACCTCGATTGGTTACCCCCGTTTCGTACCAACCTTGACTCAATACAACCTTGGCAATAATCGCGGGGAGCGCAAATAGACAAATCAGAGACACCAATACAATTCGTCCTTTCGTGACTGCATTTGTCATTTCTCACCTCCTTGTGAGCGTGGTTGTCGAATCCAACGAATAAAAATCAGGATTGTGATAAACAAAAATACGCCAGACATAGCAAACCATTGAAAAGAATAACCAAAGTGCTTTGCACTGGTTAACGGTAAGGGATTCCAAGGAAATGGGTAAGACCATTGCGTTAGATTGTCAGGTTGAATGACCGTAGGCATTAACTCAATATTAAGCAGTTGGCTAAGTTGATTAATGTTGAGGTTTTGCACTCTTATCGTATCGCCCATTTCAGCCATTAGGTCTGAACTTAGTGGATTAGTAGATTTACGATACAAACGCCCTGTGATGTCATATGGCGTTGTCAGATATTCAACCTTCGGAAGTACGGCTCTGGATCTTTTCCCCTTCACAAATCCAAGTTCAAGCAGCGTCAGAGTCGCAGGATCATGAGACATCGATACGATTTGAAACGCTAGGTAACCCACTTCACCCTGATAGGTCTGGTTATCTAATAAAATAATTGGGAGTGATTCAGGCGTCACATTTGCTTTTACTTTAATCCCTATAACACTTTCTTCTCGCCAATCGTTCTTTTCCAGTACTTCAGATATGTCCTGATAAGAGGTATTTTCCCTTGCTAAAATCGCTTGTTCCAAACGCTGCTTTTCATTACCACGTTCCAATTGCCAAAAGCCCAGTTTGACCAACAGAGAAAACACAGCCACAGTTAAAAAGACAGCAACCCAAACCCATTTCGATAATATCGACGACGAAACCGGAGGTGCCATGTCCACCGTATTTCTGTTTAAGTTAACGCTTGTCCTTTTGCTGCTTTTCATCATCTTTAACCTCGCAAAAGCGCTTATCGAAATGGTTCGCGAAGACCCAGAGGATTCATCGAAGAAAGGCAAACCAATGAGCCACTATCTCGGTCGTCGTGTCATGTTTTCTGCGTTAGTCGTGATTCTCCTTCTCGTAGCGTTAGGGGCAGGATGGATAGCCCCAAATCCTCGTCCTTACTAGCTTTACAGCACATAAACGAAAACAAATAAGCATAGCCAAACCACGTCAACGAAGTGCCAATACCAACTGCCAGCTTGGAATGCGAAATGGTCTTTCGGAGAAAAGTGGTCCTTGGCGATGCGGAATAACAGCACAATGAGGAAAATGGTACCGAGACAAACGTGCAAACCGTGAAAGCCCGTGAGCATAAAGAAGGTATTACCGTAAATACCGGACTGCAACGTCAGCCCAATATCTTGATAAGCGTGTGCATATTCAACGGCTTGGTAATAGAGGAAGAAGCCCGCCAAGACGATGGTGATTTCCAACCAGACAATCAGTGCAGTTCGTTTATCTTGCTCTAAACTGATGTGTGCCATATGTAATGTAATCGATGACAATAGCAGCAAGATGGTGTTGGTTAATGGGATACCCTGCCAAGGCATTGCTTGGGTCGTATCACCACCCGGCGTGGTGGTGAGTGGCCAGATTGCTTCGAAACTCGGCCACAATACCTCATGTGTCATTAAGTTATTATCTGCACCACCTAACCAAGGCACGGAAATCATTCTTGCGTAGAAAAGAGCACCAAAAAAAGCACCAAAGAACATCACTTCCGAAAAGATGAACCAGCTCATCCCTTGTCGAAATGAACGCGTAATTTGCGCACTGTACTTTCCGGTAAGAGACTCTGTGATGACGTTGCTGAACCACCCTGCCAGCATATAGAGCAAAAACAACATACCAATGGCGAGAATGATGCCGCCTAACGTACCAACTGCACCATCACTTTGAGTACCTTGAACGGTCATTCCGGCACCGACAGCAACGAGGAACAGCGCAAAAGCTCCTACGATTGGCCAACTGCTTTGTGCGGGAACATAATAGGTCTCAGGCTTGTTACTCATAAGTTCTCTCCTTACAGACGCGCTTTGGTTTGCGGCGTTAAGGTCTGTTTCTCGCTCCCTGAGAGGCTAGCTGTTGAAGACTCGCCCGATTGAGGAGGAAATTTGTAGAGTGTGTAAGACAAGGTCAACGTATGAATTGAATCCGGCACATCCGGCTCAATGTAGAAAATCAAAGGCATACTCGCTTGCTGCTTACCTTCCAATGGCTGTTGATTAAAGCAAAAACACTCGATTTTATTGAAGTAAGCTGCACCAGTACCCGGCGATACGGATGGCACAGCTTGCCCTACCAAATCTTCACCGCTCTGATTAAAAGCAAGATATTCGGTTTGAATCACTTCACCAGGGTGAACATCCATAAAAACGACTTTTGGTTTGAACTCCCAAGGCATGTCCGGGCTAACGTGCGCCATAAATTCCACACGAATCGTTCTGGTAATATCCGCCTGCATACCCGTCGGTTGAATTGCGGCCACATCACTGGTTTTACCATTAATGCCCAATGCATCGCACATGATGTCGTAGAGTGGCACAAGAGCAAAACCGAAGCCGAACATCAGCGCTGTCGCTAGCAGCAACTTGATAGTGAGTCTCTTATTGGATGAATTACTTGGCATCTCACTCACCTCACTCTTCGGTTAATCGACTTTTGGCGGAGTTGTGAATGTATGATGTGGGGCTGGGCTAGGTACCGTCCACTCTAAACCCTCTGCACGTTCCCAAGGTTTTGCCGTTGCTTTTTCACCACCACGAATACATTTGATGACTAGCCACAGAAAGATCAATTGAGACAGACCGAAGGCAAAGCCACCTATCGATACGATTTGGTTAACGTCGGCAAACTGGATAGCGTAATCAGGAATGCGTCTTGGCATCCCTGCTAAGCCCAAGAAATGCATTGGGAAGAACAACACATTGACCGAAATGATTGAACACCAGAAGTGCCATAGACTCAGCTTGTGGTCATACATATTGCCTGTCCACTTCGGTAGCCAGTAATACGCCGCTGCCATAATCGAAAACACCGCACCGGATACCAAGACATAATGGAAATGCGCAACAACAAAGTAAGTGTCATGGTATTGGAAATCCGCAGGTACAATCGCCAACATCAAGCCTGAGAAGCCACCTATTGTAAATAAGACAATAAAAGCAATGGCAAACAACATCGGTGTCTCAAACGTCATTGCGCCCCGCCACATAGTCGCCACCCAGTTAAATACTTTCACGCCAGTTGGCACTGCAATCAACATGGTGCAGTACATAAAGAAGAGTTCGGCGAATACTGGCATCCCCGTCGTAAACATATGGTGTGCCCACACTAGGAATGACAGTAGTGCAATACTGCAGGTTGCGTAAACCATCGAATGATAGCCGAACAGTTTCTTGCCACTGAAAGCCGGAATGATTGCCGAGATAATCCCGAACGAAGGCAGGATCATGATGTATACCTCAGGGTGACCAAAGAACCAGAAGATGTGTTGGAACATCACAGGGTCACCGCCACCAGCGGCATCAAAGAAACTTGTACCAAAGTATTTGTCGGTCAGAACCATGGTGACCGCACCGGCTAATACGGGCATAACCGCGATCAACAAGAACGCCGTGATTAACCAAGTCCAAACAAACATTGGTAGCTTGAACCAAGTCATGCCTGGTGCACGCATGTTTACGATAGTCACGATAACGTTGATGGCACCCATAATGGAACTGATACCCATGATATGGACTGAGAAAACAAACAACGCCGTACTATCAGGACCATAAGTTGTGGAAAGCGGCGCATAAAAAGTCCAACCGAAATCAGGACCACCACCCGGTAAGAACAAAGAGCCGATCAAAATGAGGAACGCAAAAGGTAAGATCCAAAAACTCAAGTTGTTCATCCGTGGTAAAGCCATATCTGGAGCGCCAATCATCATTGGAATCATCCAGTTGGCTAAACCAGTAAACGCTGGCATGACGGCACCAAACACCATCACTAGTCCATGTACGGTCGTCATTTGGTTAAAGAACTGAGGGTCCACCAATTGCAGACCCGGTTGGAATAGCTCAGCACGGATGATCATCGCCATCGCACCGCCAGTGAGGAACATAGCAAAGCTAAACCATAAATAAAGCGTACCGATGTCTTTATGGCTGGTGGAATAAAGCCAACGCGCTAGCCCTTTTGGTGCGTGATGATGATCGTGGTCGTCTTCAATCGCAATGGTCGTGTTTGCAGTAGTTTGCGCTTCAGCAGGAGCAGACTTCACCGCTTTTTCAATTGGCTTACTCATATTTCCTCCTTGGCACTGTCTTGTGCCTTAAAGGCGTTAACATCGGATGCTTGAACGGTATCGCCAGTATCATTTCCCCAAGCATTACGTTGATAGGTAATTACAGCGGCAATTTCTTGATCGCTTAGTTGGTTAGCAAAAGCTTGCATGGCGGTGCCAGCTCGACCGTTCACCAATACATCGATGTGAGCAACAACCGGACCTTTGGCTATCTCGCTGCCTTTGATTGCCGGGAACGCGCCCGGAATGCCTTCGCCGTTCGCTTGATGGCACACAGCACAACGCGCGGTGTAAACCGACTCGCCTTGTCCCATCAAATCTTCCATTGAACGGTCTTGCGTCAATGCTTCTTGGGCAGCCGCCTTTTGTAAGGCAATTTCTTGTTTCTTGTCTGCCATCCACTGGTCGAAATCATCTTCCGCCATCGCATGAACAACAACTGGCATGAAACCATGCGCTCGACCACAAAGCTCCGCGCACTGACCACGATATACACCCGGTTCATCAATCTTGGTCCAAGCCTCATTAATGAAACCAGGGATCGTATCTTTCTTAACAGCGAAATCAGGTACCCACCAAGAGTGAATTACGTCATCAGAAGTCATTAAGAAGCGAACTTTACGGTTGATAGGCAAAACCAGCGGGTTATCCACTTCGAGCAAGTAGTGCGCCCCTTTCGCTTCGATGCCATCGATTTCTTTCTGGCTGGTAGCAAGTAGGCTGAAAAATTCGACATCCTCGCCGAAATAACTGTAGTGCCACTTCCATTGAGAGCCGGTGATCTTCACAGTAAGGTCAGATTGGCTGGTGTCTTCCATCGCCACCAGCGTTTTGGTCGCAGGAATCGCCATAGCGATAAGAATAATGACCGGAATAACGGTCCAGATGATCTCCACTTTAGTGCTTTCGTGGAAATTAGCGGCAACTGCCCCTTTTGACTTGCGATGTTTGAAGATGGAATAGAACATCACACCGAATACAACAAAAGCGATAGCGCAACAAATGTAGAAGATCAGCATATGTAATTCATACACTTGCTCACTGATCCCCGTAACACCTCGCGTCATGTTGTAATCACTCTGCTCTGACCAACTGGACGAAGAAAACGTGATAAAAATCACATTCGTTAATAAGGCTAGAGTAGTTGCTAATCTTTTCAAAAGATCTCTCCTCTGCTCAGCCGCTGCGCTTGCGCGAGCTTCCTTGCTTCCCGATGCAAATATCGAACAAATTTACGAAAAATCACAAAAACTACGATTTCAGCACTCTTTGTTATATTTATGTTAAAAGGCTAGTTATAGTTCAATAGTTCTTCAAGAAATTAACTGTGAATAAATTCCGTACAGACTGAAAAATAAATTCGGTTTATCGATTGCCCTCTTTGAAATGTAATTGAGAATCATTTACATTAATTAAAAGAAAACATTGGGACGCTTTTAAGCAAAGAAGTGTCTAAACAAGTAGGCTCCCCCTACTAAGGAAAGACGAATATGACAGCACAAATTACTCAATGGCTAGCACGAGACCCAGATCCAAAAACTCGTGAAGAGCTTCAACACCTAGTCGATACAAATAACGAACAAGAACTGACAGATCGATTTGGTTCACGCTTAGCATTTGGTACTGCAGGTCTGCGCGGTAAAGTCGGTGCGGGTCCAAATCGCATGAACCGTTTAGTGATTCAAGAGACGGCAACAGGTCTCGGTCACTATCTGATTGAACAAGTGAAAGACGCATCATCTCGCGGTGTTGTTATTGGCTACGATGGTCGCCCAGATTCTAAACAGTTCGCACACGATACAGCTTCTGTACTTACTGCTTTGGGCATCAAGGTTTACCTAACCTATAAAGTAGCAGCAACGCCAATTGTTGCTTTTGGTGTTCGTGAATTAAATGCAGCAGCAGCTGTGGTTGTTACCGCAAGCCATAACCCGCCTGAGTATAACGGCTTTAAAGTGTACTGGGAAAATGGCGCGCAAATCATTCCACCGCACGATTCTGGTATTGCTGCAAAAATCGATGAAGCAACAACAAAACCGCTTCCTCTGATGTCACTGGACGATGCAAAACAAAAAGGTTTGTTAGTTTGGCTTGAAGACGAGTACTACCAAACCTATCGCAAAACAATGAACGACAATGCCCTGCTAACACCGGACAGCAACACAAATATCTCGATTGTTTACACGGCAATGCACGGTGTCGGTGCGGACATGGCAGAAACGTTGCTCGCAGACGCTGGCTTTAAAAAAGTCGCAAGCGTTCCAGAACAGCGTGAACCGGACGGTACGTTCCCTACCGTAAACTTCCCGAATCCTGAAGAAGCAGGCGCAATGGACATGGTGATGGCACTGGGTAAATCTGTCGATGCGGACATTGCTTGCGCGAACGATCCTGATGCAGACCGTTTTGCTGTGGCTGTAAAACGCCCAGATGGCGAATATCAGATGCTAACAGGTGACCAAGTGGGTTCATTGTTTGGTGACTACTTACTGCAAGGTCAACCAAATGCGCTTGTTGGGAATACCATTGTGTCTTCTCGTCTATTGAGCAGTATTGCGAAAGCACACGGCGCAGAATACTACCAAACGTTAACTGGCTTTAAATGGCTAACTAACGTAGCAATGACACAAGAAACTGAAGCGAACCCATTCCTATTCGCTTACGAAGAAGCACTAGGCTACACAGTAGGTAATAAGGTATGGGATAAAGATGGTTTGTCAGCACTGGTCGCTTTCTCTCAATTGACAGGTAAATTGAAAGCACAAGGCAAAACGCTGTGGGATAAGTTAGAAGAACTATACCGCCAACACGGTTTCTACTTCAACGCGCAGCGCAGCATTGCACTTGACCCTAAATCACCACCAATCGGTGACAAACTTCGCGCAAACCCACCGAAAGAGATTGCGGGTAAACGTATCGAAGTGATTGAAGATCTGAAGTCATCACTTCGCTTTGTGACCGATGGTCCAACAGAAGCGATTAACTTGCCAGCAAGTGACGTACTGGTTTACCACTTAGAAGACAAATCACGTGTGATTGTTCGCCCTTCTGGTACTGAGCCGAAGTTGAAGTGTTACTACGAAGTGATCAGCGAGTTCCCGGCAGAGATGGATTACGCGCAAGCTAACCAAGCAGCGGAAGCGAAAATGAACGCACTTATCGAAGCGCATCAACAAAGCTTGTAATTCGAGTTTGAAACATCGATTCTTTGACAGCTACAAATAGCAAAAGAGGCGCATCGAGCGCCTCTTTTTTATGCAATTCAAACCAACTCAAGCAATCTGTTTTTGCAGGAAATGTTTATCAATGCCTGCTGCTGGGTAGCCTGAATATTGCCCGACTTTTTCAAAACCCAATTTCAAGTAAAAATCGAGCGCTTGAAAGCTATAGGTATCGAGATACAAATGCGTGACTCCACGCGGTTTCACTTGCTCTTCCAGTAGAGCGAACAGCTTGCTTCCTAATCCCGAAGTGCGTGCCTCTGCATCAACCCACAGGTATTCAACAAACACGGTGTTATTAAACATTTCTCCCGTGAGTCCGCCAACAACCTTACCCTCGTCATTACGAGCAAAACAGCCAATGGCGTCTACGTCCCCATCCGGTAGATGCATGTTGTTATAAGCTCGGATGCCATCACGGATAAAATCGAGATCGTTTTGTTCTGGATTGAGTTTAAATTCAAGTTTCATACTGCCACTCCTTGGAAATCAGAGTGATACTAAAACAAAAAGCCAGCGAGTGCTGGCTTTTGTTCAAAAATCTGATTGTTCCTACACACTACATCACGAAGCTACTGAGCATCCACACCGCAAGGATAACGAACACCAAGCCCATTAGCTTACCTTGGTACATGCGGAATTTATCGTTTTCCAGCAACCCTTTGCCTAATGTCCCCGCCAATGCAACTAACAAAATATTGAATAGCAAGCCTAATACGTTTAGCAGCAAACCAAGCGCGAGCATTTGCTCACCTGACGATGCGGTAATGTTGCTAGAGACAAACTGAGGTAAAAACATCACGAAAAACACCAAGGCTTTCGGGTTCAGCAGATTACTCATCAAAGCGCGTTGATAGTAAGTCGATGCCATCTTGTTTTTCTGGTCAAGTTCTGGTGCAACAGAAGCGTCCGCTCGTAGACAGTCCCAGCCCATTTTGAGCAAGTACGCGCCCCCCAGTAGATGAAGCACTTTTAACGCGATTGGGCTCATGGCAATCAAGGTCGACACGCCCATTGCTGCCAATAAGGTTAAGATCACACCGGATGTCGCGTTGCCCAAGCTCGCAAACAGACCAACTTTCTTACCATAGCTCATGCTAGAGCTGGCAATCAGCAGCATGTCAGGTCCAGGTAACAAAAGAAGTGCTACAACAGCAGTGAGATAAACAGGGAGTACAGATAAATCGATCATGGTGGAACTGGCTTTCTAAAACAGGCGGCGGATCTTATACCAATGAATAGATAACAACCAGACCAAATATCTTTCCACGAAGCAATATTCAGAAAATACAAAAGGTTTAATGCTCAATTTAAAAACAATTAACCTTTTTGATGTTTATTTTTAATACCAATAGCAATTTTGTACAAAAATAAGCAGGATGGATCCGGTAGACTCCAAATGATGTGGTGCTACTGTTTACGCTTGAGCTATTTGGACCGAGATGAAAGAAAAGAATAAGGAAATCGCGACTTTTAAGATTGCTCAAGAGTTGGGCGGGTTAGAGCTGCTCGATGCAAAATACGAAAAACAAAACTTCTCTCGCCATAGCCATGAAGGCTACACCATTGGTGTGATTGAAAAAGGCGCACAGCAATTCTTTCGTACCGGTGGCAACCACATTGCACCGCAAGACAGTATCATTCTTGTAAACGCTGATGAGGTGCATAATGGTCACTCAGCGTCAGAAGGTGGCTGGGAATACAAAGCCATGTATCCCGTACCTGAGCAGTTTCAAACGCTTGGGGAAGAACTTGGCGCACCCAATGTCGCTCAGCCCTACTTCCCGCAGCCCGTCGTTTACGATCCAGAGCTCGCGAATCAACTGCGATTAGTGTTCGATACTCTCGAGAAATCCGATAACCGCTTATTAAGAGAGACACTTGTCTACGGCACACTGATCAAACTTGCCAGCAAGCACAGTACACATCGAGCTCCCCTTAAAGATACGACAAAAGCGCAAAGGCAATTGCACCTGGTCAAAGAATTTCTTGAAGACTTTTCTCAAACCGATGTCTCTTTAGAAGAACTTGCGAAGTTAGCAGGGTTGAGCCCCTTCCACCTGTTGCGTGAGTTTCAAAAGCAGTTTGGCTTTCCGCCGCACGCGTTTCAGATTCAACAAAGGCTAAGAATGGCGAAAAAGCTGCTCAAGCTAGGACAAAAGATTTCCGATGTTGCTCAAGAATGTGGTTTTCACGACCAAAGCCACTTGCATCGTCATTTTAAAAAAGCCATGGGGGTAACGCCCGGGCAGTACATCAAGCACTGTTAGCAATTTTGTACAAGGCAGCATGCTTAGGTCAGCCTACCTTAACAGCATGTTTTTCTATTCAAGTTGAAGTTATGGATACTACTTTGCCAACTCATCAAGACTCAAAATTCTCACTCTTTTTACAAGGTACCATCGCAATGATGCCATTAAGCATCGCCGTACTGCCTTGGGGATTACTTGCGGGCTCATTTGCCATCGATACTGGCTTACACCCGCTGGAAGGTCAGGCGCTTTCCGCCATTCTGTTTGCTGGCTCCGCACAACTTGTTGCCATGGGCATGATTAAAGCTGGTGCAGGCTTAACCACCATGTTGCTGACGACCTTTTTCATTACCTCCCGCCATTTTCTTTATAGTGTTTCGATGCGCAGTAAAATTTCGCCATTGCCCTTAAAGTGGCGTCTTTCACTTGGCTTCTTACTCACTGATGAGCTATTTGCCATCGTCGGGCACCAATCCGATAAGCAATTTGATCGATGGTACGCCCTTGGCGCTGGATTAAGCTTCTACTTATTTTGGAACTTCGCAACACTTGCTGGCATCGTCGCTGGCAGTTTGATACCTGAATTGAATGAGATCGGATTGGAATTTGCCGTTGCTGCCACCTTTATCGCGATTGTGGTGCCAACGATAAAAAGCATTCCCGTGCTATGCAGTGTATTGGTAGCATTAGTTAGCTCAGTGACGCTGAATTATTACCAAGTGGAAGGAAGCTTGATGTTCGCGAGTATTCTCGCCATGTTGACGGGCTATTTGGTCGAACAGTTTACGACGAAAGCCTCAAACATTGAGAATACACCGGAGGAACGCCAATGATCTTTTTGTCTATCTTAGCCATGACAGCCTTGGTATTCACTAGCCGTTATCTATTTCTCGAACCAAAATTGCCGCTTAAATTGGGGGTAAGAACTCAAAAGATATTAAGCTACGCAAGCCCTGCCGTGCTCACCGCGATCTGGGCTCCTATCGTGTTTATGCCAGAAGGTGAACTGAGCGTCACATGGCAAAACCCATTTCTATTGGCTGCCCTATTAGCTGCTGCGATTGCATACCTCACAAAGAATGTATTGCTCACCACCATCGTAAGTATGGTCGCGTTTTTACTGCTTCGAATTTGGCTATAAGCTCGCGACTAAACAGCCAACCATTCAATCTCTAATAAGGTGATGTCTCCACACTTCAAACGTCCAAGGAAGACATCGCCTTGATGCACTTCACCCACGCCCTTTGGTGTCCCTGTCATCACGATATCGCCATCTTCTAGCGTTGTGTAGCTCTTCAACTCATCGAGAATGTTCATCGGTGGGTAAAGCATTTGCTTAACATGCCCTTTTTGAACATGAACACAGTTAATCAAAAGCTCTAAGTTGAGATCGTCAATATCGACACCTTGAAGAGAACGGAAACGGCTGAATACCGCTGAGCCATCAAACGCTTTGGCACGTTCCCAAGGTAATCCTTTTTCTTTGAGGTTAGATTGTAAACCGCGTTTGGTCAGATCTAAGCCGAGCCCAACCGCGCAGTATTGACCGTTTTTGATCACAAAGCAGATTTCGGCTTCGTAATGCAAAGGCTCTTGATGGAATGAGGTGAGTTTGGTTGAAACGGAAGTCGCCGGTTTATTGAACACTACCATTTGCTCTGGTACGGCATTATCTAGCTCTTGAATATGCTCAACGTAATTACGCCCGACACACAGAACTTTGCCGACTTTGATTTTCTTCTCTTCAACCTGAACGACGCTCATTGCTCTTCCCTGCAAAACAAAAAACGCATAATAATCCAACACGTTACGTTGTTGACACTAGTTCTCGTTTCGAGGTGTTAAAAACAAGACATTCAGCCCGTTTTGAGTGAATCATCACTAAATTGAACTTCGACAAGGCAAGAACCACAGACAAAAAAAAGCCAGCACGAAGCTGGCTTCCATAGTAACTAGGACAGGTTACTATTATAGGTAGTAACGAGCACCAAGTGCCCATTTGTCATCTGTTTTACGATCGTTTGCATCGTTTAGGTCGAACTGGTAACCAGCGTAGCCAACAAACTTAGGAGTGAAGTTGTATTCAGCTTGTACCGCCATCTCTTCACGAGCTGTTTCAGTTGAGCTAGCTTTAGTTGCTTTACCTTCAACCATTTCGTAGTTGATACTTAGGTTTAGGCTGCTTGGAAGTGCGTAAGCTAGTAGCGCTTCGTACGCATCGCTCTCAACTAGACGTTGTGAACCGTTAAAGTTCATGTATTCATTTGAACCGTATACTGCAGCAACGTATAGACCTTGACCGTAAGAACCGTAAGATGCAGATACTAGGTGTGATTCAGCCGTTTCTTTCTTTGGTGCAGCGGCAGATGCAGTGATGTCACCAGTGTTGTAGGTGTAGCCTACTTTTGCCCCTAGCACTGAGTAAGTAAGAGCAAGTTGTACGCGGTCACCGTAGTTGTTACCAGCGTACTGAGTTTCGTAAATTGGGTTGCCACTACCGTCATCAACAATTACTTCATCTACGCTTGATTGATCGTTGCTACCTTGCCAACCTAGACCAAAACCAATAGAGCCCGCTTCACCTAGTTCGATAGCGTTACGGTAAGAAAGCATCTTGTCCGCACGACCTGTACCTAGGTTACCGTGATCGTCGTAGATAAAGTCGTTCGCAAACGCGATTGGCATATCAGCAACGCCAGCTACATCGTAGTAAGGTGCCCACTGAGTACCACCAACTGCACGACCGTAAACATCGTGAGTTAGACCTAGGTAACCAAGACGAGTAGTAAATGTTTCGTCACCACCATCTAGGTAGTTAAGAGCCCATTCACCGCGAGCGTCAGCAGTAAAGCCGTTGCCTAGATCCTGAGTTGCTGTGAAGTTGATACGTGGAGAGTTAGTACCTACATCAGTGTCACCTTGCTCTGAACCGTTCACGTTAATAGATACGTGACCGCCAACAGAGAACGTTGTGCCATCGTTGTTGTAAAGCTCCACTGCTACTGCTTGTGTACCGAATGTTGCTGCTGCGATCGCTGCTGCTAGGAATTTTTTGTTCATTATAAAATCCATGTATTTATTCATTAGTTTATAAGTCAGTTTTATACAAAAGTAGATTGGGGCATCTTCTCCACCAATGTGCGTCACTTTTGATTAACAACTGCCAATCAATGTATTTCAGAAGTTCCCCAGAGCAGAGTGAAAAGATGTAATAAAAAAGAAAAATCGCAAACGTTTACCTTTTTTCTTTATACAAATTCTGAAAAATACACCCAAATTGGAAACAAATGTTTACATGTAACAACAAAAAATCCAGCTAAATCATTGTTAAAACAAACAATGAAAATTCAAACATGAAATCTTGAATTACAATTCGAGAAGAAAAAAATGATTAGGATCTTTTTTAAAAGTATGTCGTTCGGTAGTCATTAGAAAAACATGAAAAAACATAAAACCCCCTTTTTCTCTTATTTTCATAAATAAGAAGGCATTCATACATTTGAAATAAATATGCAAACAAATCATAACTTAATAGAAATCTATCTTTAATTTTCTCGGTTTACCTTAGCGTCATCAATACATCGAGCAAGAAAGCTCATCGATTACAACTAGGGTAATAAGAAAATGAAAAAGGCAGCACTAACTACTGCAGTGTTAACAGCATTGGTATCAGCACCATCTTTTGCGGCGACAGTGTACAAAGATGGCGGCACTGAATTGAAGGTTGGCGGTCGCGTCGAGTTTCGTGGTGACTTTATTGGTTCAGGCGGTGCTGAAGTAGACGGTTCTATGGAAGATAAGTCACGTGCGCGTCTAAACCTAAAAGGTAAGGCTGACATCGGTAACGGTCTGTCTGCATTTGGTGTTTACGAAGCGGAACAAAAAACCGGTAAGAGCGAATTTAAAAACCGCTACATGTACGCAGGAGTAAGTGCAGATGCAGGTAGCTTCTCTGTAGGTCGTCAAGACATGGCTGCCGTTATCATCTCAGACATGACGGATATCACCGAGTTTTCTGGCGTTCAGCAAGTCATTGACTCATCTTCGGATAAGCAAGATAGCGTTTTCGCTTACCGTGGTGAATTCGATGCTCTACAAGTTCAAGCCACTTACCAAGCTAACTCCGAGGATAGCCAAGATAAATACGGCATTTCTGGTCTTTACTCTCTACCAATCGGTCTTGACCTAGGTCTTGCATACTCAGGCGGTGATGTAGACAAAGACAATTCAGAAGACCAAATCCTTGGTGGTATCGCTTACTCACTGGATAACCTCTACCTTGCAGGTACGTACTCACAAGGTGCACTGACAGATTCTGAAGACTTTACCGCTTATGAGCTAGTTGCAAGCTACAAGATCGCAAGTAAGTTTACCGTCGCTGGTCTTTACACTTTCCAAGAAAACGATCCAAATGGCGCTGCAAAGTACGATGCAGTTGAAGGTTTTGAGCTTGTGGGATACTACAAACTGAATAGCAACTTCCGCACTTACCTTTCTTACTACATGAACCAACTTGATGAAGCGAAAGACGCGGAAGGTAAAGTAACCGAAGGCGAAGATACACTTCGCCTTGGCGTACGCTACGACTTCTAACTGCGGCTTCTACCCAAGCCAGCATCGCAGCAAGTTTTTGACCGGCACTCCGTGTCGGTCATTTTCTATTTATTGAGATAAGACCGACAGCTTTTCTACTTAAACCTAACTGCCCTCTTTTAATGCATTTACTCCCGAAGTTAGTGCAATTCCTCTAGTAGCCGTTAGACGCGCCCTTCTCACCCTTTAAAAATCAACACGTTAAAAGTTGGCACACTAGCTGCAATATTAAAAACGAGCAAATGCATGGCAGCGTTTGTGCTTCTCGTTCTTTGTACCTACTTCGGTAGGCACGTCCTTTGAATTGGTAATGTCGCCTCCCTCTGGGAGGCATTTTTTTATTGGCTACCCCAACATTAGAACGTATGATCCTATCTATTGTTTAAAACCGGAAATATCCAATTGAATCATCATCCTGTCCAAGGAGCATCTTGGATGCTTACCGCAGGCTTGGCTTTTGCCATCGTTAATAGCTTTGCTCAAATCGCAAGTATTCACTTTGGTGTGTCATCCACGACATTTGCACTCTTCCAATACGCTATCGCCTTTTTCGCTATCTTGCCGTATCTGCGAACATTAGGAATTCGTCAGTCTCTACGTACTAACCACTTTGGGTGGCATGCATTGCGCATCTTCTTGGCGGTTATCGGTATCCAGCTTTGGTTATGGGCTCTCGCTTATCCGGTTCCTATCTGGCAAGGCATCGCTTTGCTTATGACTTCACCGTTGTTTGCAACGGTAGGTTCAGGTTTAATTCTGAAGGAAAAAGTAGGTGTTGCTCGTTGGATCGCAACGCTTACTGGCTTTATTGGCGCAATGATCATTCTTGAGCCTTGGTCAGACTCTTTTACCTGGGCAATGTTACTGCCTGTCGGCGCGGCTTTTTTCTGGGCATCTTATTCTTTAATGGTGAAAAAGCTGTCGGTGAACGATCCACCATCAACCATGGTGGTTTACTTACTGCTCTTGATCACGCCCTTTAATATTTTGCTGGCGGCACCTACATTTGCAATGCCTGAAGGCTGGAACATTTGGGGAATCTTAATCGCCGCAGGCATACTTACGGCACTAGCCCAGTGGGCAGTAGTCAAAGCTTACGCTGTCGCTGATGCATCGTTTGTACAACCATTCGACCACGCGAAACTGCCCTTAAATGTCTTTGCAGGCTGGCTAGTATTCAACTGGGTGCCACCAGGTCGACTATGGCTTGGTGCTGCAATCATTATCGGCTCCATTGCTTTCATTACTCATTGGGAAGCGAAAAAAGAAAGTAATTTGAAAGAAATTTCTCGGTTTTGAGTTCTATATTTTCAGGAAAGGAAATGAGGAGCATCTTATGACACAGCCAATCAAAATTACATTGTATCGTTGGGCCGGCAGTTGGGGACCATTCAAAGTCAATATCCCATGCGGGGAATGTACATTAACCAAAGATATTCTTGCTGACACATTTGAAAATGAATTAGCAGATGTGCCAGTCGAGCTAGAAGTGAAAGATTGGTTGTCTCATTGGTGGGAGCCATTAAAACTTGGAGCATGGCATGCCCCTATCCTAGTCGTTGAAGGCAAAGTCGTCAGCCAAGGGGAAGCGCTAAACCGAGGCGTGCTTGTTCAATCTGTCATTGCTGAATGGACCAAGCGAGATCAGCTTAAAGGCAACATCGTTTATGGTAAGGCGACATGCCCTTACTGTGTTAAAGCGAAAAAGTTGCTTGATGAAGCTGGCGTTGACTACAAATATCACGATGTAGTGAAAGACAGCGCAGCCCTATATCGTATGATCCCTGAAGTGAAAGCCATCATTGGTGAAAAAACACCAGTGACCGTGCCACAAATATGGTTAGACGGTAAGTACATTGGAGGCGCGGATAATCTGGAAAAGTGGTTGGCTGAGAAAGGATTAGATAGCGTGCCAGATAACGTTGTCGAGATCCCAAGTCAAACGGCTTAAATATATCGATTGAGATACCCAGAGCCAGAATGCAAAAAGCCCCGATATGACATCGGGGCTTTTCTTATTAATTCGCTAGTTTTTTCATTACGCGAGCAAACATAGAAGGCTTTTTCTTCTTCGCTTTACCGTAAAGCGCTTTGTGCATCGCGTCTTTAGCCATCATTTGACCAAAGTAAACACCACCAAGTTCGTAACCCATGACCTTCTCCTAAGAAGCAATTAACTGGTTTGTGTTGTAATTTTACACCACATGAACCACAAAACAAGACATGAGTCACATTTATTCTGTAATTTAATTACAAAGATTTTTATCCTAGCGAATAAGAAACGTAATTAACGTTTAGGTTGCTGGTATGTTTTACCTGCTGCTTTGTAGGTGTCTTTCGGTTTAATTTCAAAGAAAGTCTCGAAGAACCAAGCCGCAAACTTGATCAGGTGGTCACCTTCATTCATTACATGCTCAACGAACTCTTTCTCTTCACCAGACTCATCTGCTTGAACCGTAATGTGGTAAATACGTTTTTCACCTTCTACTTCAGCAAGACCGAATTGACCTGTTAGCGATTCAGCAGCCTGAGCGACTTCTTCCTCAGATGCTTTTAATAGCTCTAGCGCTTGAGGTAGGTTTTCTTGTTGACCGATTTCTTTCAGTAGAGCTTCAAATTCGTTTTGTTGCATGATTTCACCTAACAATGAACGGGTGTTGTCGATATGCCACTATTAACCGAGTGTAGATAACGACACAATAATTGGTTGCGCATTTTAGAGAGGACAACATGCCCTTGCAACCACATTCAACTAAGAACGCTCTGGTTGGACTAAACCACCAGAAGGGGTACGGAACTGTCCAACCACCAGCACCAAGCAAGAAATCACTGCAATCGAAATATAAAAGACGCCGAGTTGATGTTGAGTTGTTACCCAAGTTTCTACCAAATAGCCGCCAAATAACCCTGCTAAACACATCTGAATAGAACCCGACAATGCAGATACCGCACCTGCCTGTTGTTTATGAGGCGATAGCAGTAAACTGATCGAAACAGGGAAAGACATGCCTTGCGCGAAGCTCAAACACGTAAAGGCAATGAGCAAAGATGTCGCTGTAAACGGCAATATAAGAAGCATCACTCCTGAAAAGGCAACAATGACAAAACTCATCAAAAGGATCTGTTGCTCTTTGTATCGAGCATTGATGATGTTGAGAACTAAACTCCCCATCAATAAACCTGCCGAAGGCACAATCATCAAGGTACCGTAATCGGCAGCAGTGAGACCAAGCTCTTGTTGCATTAAGAACGGATAGAGAGACAGTGTCACCAAAGCTGATAAGTAACTCAACCAGTTGTAGCTTGCGCTGCCTATTACTTGTTTGTTGGTCAACAACTCAAAGTAATTGCGCATCACACGCTTTGGCTCAAAGCGGCGTTTGGGGTATGGCAACGTTTCATGCAGCACAATAAAGCCAAGGGTAAAGATCGCCGTAAGATAAATAAGAACGAAGACAAAAACCGCATGCCAACTAATGTGATAAGCAATCCATCCACCAAACAAAGGCGCAACAATCGGCATCACAGAAGCAGTCACCGAGATGTATGACAACGCCTTGGTGAGCTGCGCTCCATCATAGCTATCTCGCAACACAGAGCGCCCAAGAACAGAGGCACTCCCAGCCCCAAGACCTTGTAGTAGACGTCCGGTCTCAAGTGCAAAAATGTGGTCCGCAAAGGCAATACAGATGATGGTTCCGGCGAGATACACACTTTGTCCCAAGATAAATACAGGACGGCGACCAATTGCGTCGGATAAAGGACCATAAATTAGCTGTGAGACACCAAATCCGACAAGAAACAGCGTAACCAAGTTTTGAATCGTATGCTGAGGAAGATTCAAATCGTGACCAATCAAAGGCAAAGAGGGAAGATAGATACTGACGCCTACTTGACCAGTCGCGATGATCATCATCGCCAACAATAATGGTGTTTTATGCAATATACCCTCCTTACATCATGACAGTTTCACGACAGACAGTGTATATTTGATACTCAAAGATGATAATAAACCAAAATGGAAAGGGATTATTTCCCCTGAGGATGGAATAAGATGGATTGGATTCAGAGCGTTAATAGCTATATTCGCGTAGTCGAGGAAGGTAGCTTTAACGCAGCGGCGAGAAAACTCAACACCACCAGCTCCGCCATCAGTAAACGTATCCAATGGTTAGAGGACAAGATTGGTGTTCAATTATTAAAGCGAACCACTCGCTCGATCAGCCAAACTGAAGCAGGCGCTTTGTTTTATGAACGAGCCAAAGTCCAACTCGACTCTTGGCAATCCGTTTTAGATGAAACCCGCTCTGTTAACCAGTCACCAGCAGGACTACTTAAAATTGGTGCGACTTTGGCGGTAGGCTCTAAATTTTTAGTACATTATCTTGATGATTTTCTTGAAAAATACCCTGATATTAAACTTCAGTTGATCACCACGCTACCAGGTCAGATACCAGAACTTAGCCTAGATTTGTTTATCAGCCGTGAGTTGGAGCAACTCAATTCCCTCAGCTTTAAAGCCAGCCCATTGTTCGAGCACAAAGCTCAGTTTTATGCTGCGCCAAGTTATCTAGAGAAACACGGTACACCAAAAACAATCGAAGAATTGTCGCAGCATAACGTTTTAATCTGGGGTGAGAAACCAGTACGAGAAATCAAGACCAATCGTGGAAAACGTGTCAGCCTATCGGGAAATTTCGCCACGACGAACCCAGAAGCCCTCTTCCATGGTGCTAAACGAGGCATGGGAATCTTGCTGTCTAACAACGTGATGATCAAAGAAGACCTAAAATCCGGCGCTTTAGTACCCATTCTTCCGGAAGTGACCGCTGATGAAGCGACTGTATATGCCTACTACCCAAAGCTGGACTATCAACACACCCGAACTCAACTGTTTCTCGACTATCTAAAAACGCGCTTAGAAGAAGAGAAACGTGCCTAAACTTTTGACTCTCTGGTGCTTCAAGTACTAGAGAGTAACTAGCCTTCTCCAAAGCGACTACCACTTTGATGAGAGTTAGCTCCCCTAGCACCTCACCCTATGGTTGAAAATCACCAATAAAACGTATCTTGAGTTTGAAAAATCACCTGAAGTAAACAATAGTTAACGTGATGCATATCGATTAAATGAGAAAAGATCGTGTAATAAAGCCAACACAAACACGATATGGGTAAACACAACGTCGGGTGAAATGTTCAATGGATCATGAACAAAAAAGTATCCAGTTACTTGATGAAATTCTAAAGCTCAATGGTAGCGCACTACTCGACAGAGTAACGCTTGAGCTCCATCAGCAATTTCAAAGCTACTGTACTTGCGTAGTTGAGATAGCACACCTACAACATTGTGCGGTGACGCTTTCCAACTCTAGTGGCGGAACCATCGCAGACAGCATGTGTTACGGATTAGAAGGCACTCCTTGTGAGCAAGTCGCACAAGACATTGGCGAACTCATCTTCTATCAAGATGAAGTTTACAAGCTATTTCCTGAAGACCAAATGTTTCAGGACGCTGGCATTCAAGCGTATATCGGACTTCCTTTAAAAACACATACAGGTGAAGTGTTAGGCATCTTAGTGTCAACATTTACTCACTCCATCAGTGAAGCTGAAGCCGAAGAAATCATCTTCCATCACCGTTTTTATGCAAACATCATCATCCATAGTTTGCGAGAAAAGTGGATCAGTGAACGCTCAGACAAACTTCTCAACCAACTCAGTTACGAAGTCTCTCATGACAATCTAACAGGGCTGCTCAATCGCAGTTGTTTAGCTGATACGTTGGAGACCTTAACTCAGCAGGCAACTCGCCCTTTTAGTCTTGCGTATCTAGATATCGACAACTTTAAATCCATCAATGACATCAACGGTAACTACATCGGTGACCAAATCATTAAGTTCACTGCAAATGCGATTCAACAAAGCTTAACCTCGCCCAACAATGCGTTTCGAGTCGCAGGTGACGAGTTTGCTTTTATTACCTATGACGAAGATCCTGTTAGCGTCTGCCAAGAAATCCTCGATAAAATCGAAGCAGGCTATTCAGACAAATCCAATCGTATTTCTTTCACTGTCAGTATCGGGATCGCGAGAGCGCCTGTGCATATGCTAAATAGTGATGACTTAATACTGAATGCGAGCCTTGCGCTAAAAGACTGTAAAAAACGCCGAGATACCCGTATTCAACATTACGACACCCACTTAAGTGCACTTTACCATCGCCAGACACAACTGATTGAAGCACTGCGTGAGCAGCTTCGTTTAAGCATTGATGAAAATGAAGAGCTTTATGTCGTAGTCCAGCCAATTGTTGACATCACCAGTGACCGTTGGGACTACTTTGAAATCCTCGCGCGTTGGAACAGCAGCGTTTATGGCAACGTCTCGCCAGTGGAATTTATTGAAGCCGCCGAACAATCAGGGTTAATCATTGAGCTAGGCGAGCGCATCGTGGAACTCGCCTGCCGCGCAAAACAAAACTTAGAACGACAACTGGGTTACACCGTCAAGCTTTCAATTAACTGTTCAGCTCATGAACTTATTGATTCTAATCGCTACATGAACTTCCTTACTCGGATTCTAGAAAAATACCATCACCAAGCTACAGACTTTGTTATCGAGCTTACAGAGACAGTCTTGCTGTCACAAAGTGGTCGAGAACAGATGGTATTGAATTCGTTACGCTATCTAGGCTTTAAGGTCGCATTAGATGATTTCGGCACAGGCTACTCAAGCTTAAACTACATTCACAACTACCCTATCGATAGCATCAAAATCGACGCGACATTTGTACGCAACATGCTCTCAAATACGACGTCAGAACAAGTCGTTTTGCTGATCGCTCAACTGGCTCAGTTGCTTGAGGTTGATCTTATTGCTGAGGGGGTTGAGGATGACAGAGCCTTGCAAAAGCTCATTGAAATGGGTTGCCACCATATTCAAGGTTATTTTTATTCGAGACCACACAATGTTGACGAGCTAATTGGCATCATCAACGAAAAGCAGATGAAAAGCGCATAAAAAAAGACCAAACAATGTTTGGTCTTTTTTGTGATTTATAAAACGGCTTGTTCTTTGTCTTTAAGCAGTTTGTCCATCTCGTCTCGAGTAGCAATAAAGCTCGCCATTTCCTTTTTAGGCACAGAGCTTGCCATCGGGATCTTCGCTCGCATTGCATTAACAGGACGACCGTATTCGATCAATTCGTAGTGAAGGTGCGGACCTGTTACACGTCCCGTTTTACCCGATAAGCCAATACGTTGACCACGAGAAACTTTCTGACCTTTCTTCACGAGGATCTTACTTAGGTGCAGATAGCGCGTCTTGTACTTACTGCCGTGCTCAATCACTACGTAGTTACCCGCATATGGGTGTTTACGTGTCATAATAACCGTGCCATCCCCCGTTGCTTCTACTGGTGTACCGATAGGCACAGCCCAGTCAGTACCGTTATGAGGTGCAACTCGACCCGTTACAGGATGAAGACGTTTCGGGTTAAAGCCTGAGCTGATACGCCAGCCTCGACTAACAGGGTAACGTTGGAAGGCACGCTGTAGGCTCTCACCTTTCGCGTTATAGAATTGACCGTCGGTATGAAGATAAGCAGTCACTTCACGACCACGGTTGTAGATCTTAATTGCTTCGATTTCGTTCTTGCCAGTCGGCACGCCATCAATACTTTGAGAACGACGAACCACTTCGAACCGGTCACCTGCGCGTAAGTCTTTACCGAAGTTAACCTGCTCTTTTAGTAGGTTCACCACTTGGCTGATTTCCGCTGAGCTCAAGCCCAAACGATTTGCTGATGACGAGAAACTACCATGAATCACGCCAACTAAAGGTTCTTGATGCCAAACACCTGGGATTGAGATGTCCGAGAAATCGTAGCTGCCATCAGCATTACGACGATAAACGACTTTGTCGGCGATAGAAAATTGAAGCTCCATCTTTTCCAATTCACCCGTCGACTCATCACGCCAAAAACGCAATGTGTTGCCGGGTTTTAAAGTATCAAGAGCAAGGAAGTTCAAATCCGTCTCCATCACTTTCATCAACGAACTGTAGCCGAAGCCCAGTTGGCTAAAAATGGAGCTTAGGTTGTCACCTGCTTGGATTTGGTATTCAAAATTTGGGGGAGAGACAACTTCTGCTGTTGTCGCCTCAAGAATATTTTCTACAACTCGCGATTCAGGCAAGTTAAGGGCGATGGTTTTAGTAAGGGAAGACTCTTTGAGAGAGTTGGAAACACCAATCGCAACTAATACTGGCAAGGAGTACAACAGTAGCGCTTTACGACTTGTCAGATTCGGCAACCGTCTTGTTGTAATTTCATTTGTAGACACGGGAATTACTATCTCCTTTATAACAAGGCTCATAGCTTATGCATTCCCGCATAAGAAATCACTATGAAATTACGAGATCTAGCGCAGAAAACACTTATTTTTTACAGAAGACAAAAAAATTCATTACTGTTGCATATGTAAGTTATTACCTACACGTTTAAGAGTGGTTGTAATCAATTGATTTGGTTGTTCTGCCATCGCTTGATCTTCTCCATGTTGAAGATATGAAAGCGAAATTTGTGTATCGCTGTTCCATTTCAATGAAGACATCTTGATTCGATCACCAATGAAAACGCTGTTAAGCAATACAACACGGCTTGGTACAGCATCAAACTTAAATAAACCGATGTAGTAAAACGCCCCAGAACCTTGTGTTGTCACGATCACAGGAGCCACAATCCAAGGGGTCTCACTTACGTTACGCTGCGCAATAAACTCGGTAGGTACCAGTACCTCGCCTTTTGTTGCACCAGCATCATACTGACCTTTTAAAAAACCATGCTCTTTATCCCACTCATCAAGAAAAGTCACCGCACCCTGCTCTGGAACTTGAACAGTCCACGGATTTCGTGACTGAATACCCAGTACTTCCGCTACGATTGAATTAGATTGTGCCTGCGCTTGAGGAAACTTTGCCATGATCTCATCATCAGAAAGGCTAAACCGGTAAATGCCCGCAATAATAACCACAGCTAACAGTACGATTGGGATCAGGAGAATGAGGGGAATAGGTAGGATTCTCTTACGAGTCATGAAGACTTCCTTGTGTTCTTGTTCTCTGAATTATGTTCGGAGTATATACCATTTATAGAGCGAAGACCGCTCTGCCTATCCGTTCATTTTGACTCAAGTGTTTCAAAATTAAACTAAACTGTTTGGTGGGCAACCAATAGGTAATAACGATGACAAAAATCACCCACACATGCGAGTGTGCCTGTGGCTTAGTCCAACTGCGTTGCACGGCGGAGCCCATTCGCACTTCTATTTGCCACTGTTTCGAATGTCAAAAGCGCACGGGGAGTGTGTTTGGTGTTCAAGCTCGTTTTCACAAAGGCCAAGTAATATTAGATGGCGATACCACCAGTTATACTCGTATCGCCGATTCAGGAAATCAAGTGCATTACGAATTTTGCCCGGCATGCGGTACAACAATGCGCTTACTGCTTTCAGACGCCCCAGACTACGTGGTGATCCCAATGGGATTGTTTAACAATAAAGAGTTTCCACAACCCACTATTTCCATTTATGAGCAAAGAAAACAGGGATGGGTCAGCTTTGATTGCACCATGGAACACGTTAGATAAATATTTGTTATGCAGAATTTGAACTCTCTCAACATTTGAGTTTGCTCAACAATAGTTGAGACTTTATTGAGAATGATCAACCAAGTAATCGCGTAAGTACTTTCGTTCCGCGCCACGAGCGCTATAATCTGCTCCTAACATTTGGTGAGGCTTTATTGTGATTTCCAGACTTCCTCGTTGGGTGGAATATGGCGCTTTTCTGCTTGCTCTTCTCGCAGGTTGCGTCAATGCCGTGGGTCTTCTCGGCTTTCAACATCAAGCGATAACGCATCTTTCCGGAACCGTAACTCAGCTAGGGAACAGCTTGCTAACAGGTGTGGATACAACCATTCACCTGCTCCTTATTGTATTTAGCTTTTTGATTGGCTCTGCATTTAGTGGATTCTTTATCGAAAGCAGCGCGCTCAAGCTTGGTCGTCGCTATGGTGTAGCTCTTTGCATAGAGGGTAGCCTGCTGTTGCTCAGCTTGGGCTTTCTGGTACAGGGTAATGTTTATGGTCAATACCTTGCCTCTGCCGCTTGCGGCTTACAAAATGCGATGATCACAACATTCAGCGGAGCTGTCGTCCGAACCACTCACATGACCGGTATTATTACTGACCTCGGTATTATGATTGGAGAGAGCTTGCGAGGACGTCAGTTTGACCGACGTAAAGCCAAGCTGTTTATCTTTATCTTCCTTGGCTTCTTATTAGGCGGTACAGCTGGTGCAGGTTTATTTAACGTTTACGAGCTGTACGCATTAGCCTTCCCGGCTCTGTTAGCTTTTATAATTGCCATTGCATATTGGAGTTACCTCTACTTGCAGAGCCGCAACCAAACCGTCTAGTTTTTAATGACGGTTTAAGCATTCGACTTAAACCGTCTTATCTCTCTTGTCACTCGGTTAGCCTATAAACCCTATCTACTGGCAGAAAACGCTGTCATTGGCTTGAGATCCCAATCACATTTGCTAGGCTTTTTATTGCTCTAGTCACACTGTACCCCTTAACACTCTGCACTGAGCAGCTTACGTGCTACAATTTTCTAACACGAGCAACAAATTCATATACAAGATTCTAGGTTTAGTACTTTTAGCCGAAAAAACGGCTGAATAACTAGATGTATTTAATGAATAGTATTGCAATGGATGCAGTTTGCGGGTAATCTCCGCACACTGTGATTAAATACGGATGTTTAGTGAATATTTATGTCATGGAATATGGCGAGTATTGACTAGTAGTAACACGAGACAAACAATGCATAACAACACTAATGCTGCTGAAGCGCCTAAGGGCAACTTTTGGATGTTCTTCATCCCATCCCTAATCGGTCTTCTACTTTTCATGGCACCAATCTCTTACGATGGTGGTCTGACAATCCCTGTCGCGGTAATGGCAAAAGTCATTCCTGCAGTTCTTGGCGATACTTTAATTGCTATCGTAACCGCTATTGTTGCTTTCATGGCGCTAGCTTCTGTTCTTTGCAAAATTTTCAAGCCAGCAGCAATCCTACGTAACGGTTTCTTGAACGGTCTATTTAATCCGTCTCCACTTTGGTTATTGGTTCGCCTAATTGGTGGTGCAGCGGTGCTGATGACGTTCTTCCAAGTGGGTCCAAAAGCAATTTGGGAAGAAAACACAGGCGGTCTTGTTCTTACAGGTCTGCTACCAACGCTATTCGCGGTATTTATTTTCGCAGGTCTATTGCTGCCTTTATTACTTAACTTTGGTCTATTAGAACTGTTCGGAGCCCTACTAAGTAAAGTAATGCGCCCAGTCTTCAACTTGCCAGGTCGTAGCGCGATCGACTGTATGGCTTCTTGGTTGGGTGATGGTAGTGTGGGTATCCTACTAACCAGTAAACAATACGAAAACAACTTCTACACTCAACGTGAAGCTGCGGTTGTAGGTACGACTTTCTCAGCAGTATCGATTACCTTTAGTTTGGTTGTCCTTGCTCAGGTTCAACTAGAGCACCTATTCCTGCCTTTCTACGGCGCAATCTGTCTAGCTGGCGTTATTGCAGCAATTATCATCCCTCGCCTACCACCATTGAGCCTAAAGAAAGACCGTTACATGGATGGCAGCGAACCGAAAAAAGATGCGGACGCAGTACCTGCTGGTCACACGACTTTTTCTTGGGGTATGGATCTTGCGCTAAAACGCGCTGGTCAAGTGACTTCTGTACAGTCGGTATTTAAAGAAGGCGTACATAACGCAATCGACATGGTGTTTGGCGTACTTCCTGTGGTTATGGGCCTTGGTACCGTGGCATTAATCATTGCAGAATACACGTCTGTATTTGAGATCCTAGGTCAACCATTTATCCCTTACCTAGAGTTGCTACAAATCCCTGAGGCAGCAGCAGCGTCTCAAACTATCGTTGTTGGTTTTGCAGATATGTTTATCCCAGCAATCCTAGCGGCATCTATCGATAACGAAATGACTCGCTTTGTAATTGCAGCAATGTCAGTAACTCAGCTTATCTACATGTCAGAAGTGGGCGCTCTGCTTCTAGGTAGTAAGATTCCAGTGAACATCGTAGAACTGTTCGTAATCTTCATTCTACGCACGCTGATTACGCTACCAGTCATTGCAGGTGTAGCTCATCTTATTTTCTAAATTTGATGCAATTAATAAAGGCTCCGCTCTGTCGGGGCCTTTTTTGTATTTGTAACATCAGTTTGTTTTCTTAGCTCATATTTACCATATTCTTTGGTTCTACCCTCGCTTTCTTTACGTCTCATTTTTGATACATAACTTATAAATATCATTTCAAATTCATCTATTTAAATTAGTTAGACACCCAAGATAAGACTTGTTTCTATAAGGCTCAGTGATACCATTCTTATGTTTTTAACAGTTTAATGACGAAGTCCAACAATTCAGATCAAAGTCACAACTTTTAAATTCATCTAGGCTTTTTATCCCGTTTCGACAATAAAAGCCGTAAATAGCCTTCAGGTTTCTGATAAATCTGTCGATAAACAAAATAACAAACACAATTCTGTGTTCACATCTGCCGAAATCACCCAGGGAAGAAGAGGTGAAAGCAGAGTAAACCAGCCGGGAGACTCGAGAGGGAAAAGTATGAAATTCAGACATAAGGTTGTAACTGCCTCTTCTATTTTACTGCTTGTTACTGTGGCATTGCTGTCGACACAACAGGTTATGACTATCCGTTCGCAGATCGAAGAAAACATTGATACGAGTGTGAACGAAATTCTCTCCAGTGTGGGGAACACTGTAGAGTCCGAAATGAACGCGAAGAAAGATCTTGCTCAATCGATGACCGAGATCTTGGAAATTAATCCAAGCGATCACGATTACGTAAAAGATGTACTAGAAAAGCCAATGCCAAAATCAAGCTTCTTGGCAATCGGGTACGCATACGACCACGATGGTTCCTTAATCGAAAACGATGACGGCTGGGAAGCTGGTGCCGACTATGATCCTCGTGTTCGCCCTTGGTTTGTCTCTGCAAAAGCACAGGGCAAACTTATCGTCACTGACCCTTATGTTGATGTCTCTTCTAAGAAGGTCATTATTTCTATCGGTACGCCAGTTCGCGAAGCCGGTCGATTCCTAGCAGCGATGTTCTACGATATGGAGCTGACCACCCTTTCTGACTTGGTAAACCAAGTCAATCTATTTGATGCCGGCTACCTCTTCCTCGTTACTGCAGACGGCACGACGATTGCTCACCCAGAAGCGAAATACAATGGTGAGAAGCTATCGAGCTACTTGCCACAAGTCGAGATCAAACCTGGCGCTCAACACATTGAGATTAACGGCAACAAATACATGGCGAGCCTGTCGCACATTGCGGGTGAAAATTGGTATGTAGGCGCGCTTGTCGACGAAAGCATTGCGTATTCTGCAGTAGGTAAGCTGCGTAATAGTGCAATCATCTACTCATTGATTGCCGTGATTGCCTCTATCATCGCACTGACTATCCTTATCCGTACCTTGATGCGCCCTCTTGATGAGCTAAACACAGCAATCCAAGCCGTCGCATCAGGCAAAGGCGATTTAACGCAGCGTTTGGACACCAATACCGATCAAGAATTCTCTGAACTAGCAAAAGGTTTCAATACCTTTATGGAGAACTTGCAGCACCAGATCATCGAATCGAAGAGTATCTCTGATCAGATCCTCAGCGGAACGCAAATTACTGCTGAAGGTGCACGTGACTCTGCGTCTGCGATTCAGACTCAACTTCAAGAGCTAGAGCAACTTGCAACAGCTATGCACGAAATGTCAGTAACGGCAACCGAAGTAGCTAACAACGCGCAAGGCGCAGCAAGTGCAGCGAAAGAAGCGGATGAAGCGACCATGCAAGGCTCCTCTATCGTAAATGAGTCGACAGAAACGATTAACCTACTTTCTGACAGCATCGATCAAGCGGTTGAAGAAGTTCAAGGTTTAGAGTCTGCGACAGCTAACATTGAGACTATTCTTAAAGTTATCAACGATATTGCAGACCAAACGAACCTACTTGCACTGAATGCGGCAATCGAAGCGGCGCGTGCAGGTGAATCTGGTCGTGGCTTCGCAGTGGTAGCCGATGAAGTACGTACTCTTGCACAACGTACTCAAGAGTCTACGACCGAAATTCGCAGCATGATTGAGCAATTGCAATCAGGCGCATCTTCTGTTGCAAGCGCAATGCACCAAAGCAAAGGCAGCGCAGTAGAAGCGGTAGAAAAAGCAGGACACGCAAATGACGCTCTGCAACGCATCCGCGATGCGATTCAACGTATCTCGGATATGAACTTGCAGATTGCTTCGGCAGCTGAAGAGCAAAGCTTGGTAGCAGAAGAGATCAACAACAACACGGTCAACATCAAAGATCTATCGACTCAAGTTGCTGACTCTGCAAACCGCACCAACGATGCAATGCAAGCGCAGAATGAAGACGTTCGTAAACAAGACGAAATCCTTAACCGCTTTACGGTGTAACACTTCTCTTACTTACAAATGCAAAACAGCGAGCACAGTGCTCGCTGTTTTTTTATCGATTACAACACCACATGAACATAACGATCTTTTGAACGCTTGTAATAGTGCTCATCCACCTTCAGGTAGGTAAAGTTCCCGATCTGGATATACGTACTGCGCGGTGGAATACGCTTGTAGTGATAATAATAATGTTTTGGTCGTTTGTGCTTCACCACGACGACCTTTTTATGCTTGTGTTTATGTTTATGTTTATGGTGATGATGACCGTGTTTATTATGATGATGCTTTGGATGCGCGGAAACATCAGCGCTGAACACTCCTAACGAAAGCATCATTCCAATCATGGTAAGAGAAAGTCGCTTCGACACTCAATTCCCCTTTTCTTAATAACTTGGGCGTTATGATAAAAAGAGATGCAATCGCTCTTGTCAGGCGCTAGCGAGACAATTTCATCCCATGGTCAAATATCATCACGATTTATCAAGCCAAGGCCAATCCGATAAGAGCTACAGATGTATCACTCGCCAAAAGGCATAAAAAAGCCGTTTACCCCACGAGGCAAACGGCTTTTTAAAATTTGAGTCGCTTAAGCGTCAATCAATCAGTGGATACTACACCGCTTGTGCAAACAACAGGAAACAACCAAATAGGAAGATCACGCTCATGCCCATCGCACCGCCACCTGCTTCGTACACATTGTCATCATCCACAGGCACACGACGTACTTTCATCGTCATTGATAGTGGGACAAAAACTGCTAAGAACACGAGGATAATACCTGCGTAGCTTAGGATTGCGAGAAAGTGTTCTGGAGCAAACACGGCACCAAGCAGCGGTAGGATGAACGTTGTCACAAATACCACAGGCTTGCTAGCTTTAAGAAGGTCCGCATTTTGGTCATACAACGCCATTGCCACACCCAAGAAAGACGTTAGAAGCGCCAGACCAGTGAACATCGATAGAATGAATTCTAGACCCGAATATTGTTGACCAAGTACAGAGATCAACTCAGATACGTTAGAGAATTGAATAAGCTCGTGTGGAGGTAGGTTACCCACGACTGCAAACAACCAAAGTAGGTAGCACACAAGAGGAATCGTAGAGCCAACAATGATCATGTTGCGCAGTTGATTCTTACTTGCTTCTTTGTTGTAGGTCACTAAAGAAGGAATCACCACCATAAAGCCGAAGCTGGTGAATAGAACTGAGCTCTGTTTGATCAATGCCATTTTGTCTGCATTTACCACTTCACTTAGACCTTCAAATGACACATTTGGCGCAAGAGAGAATAGCGTTAGAATGAGCGCGACAATCATACCGATGAACAAGCCACGGTTTAGCTTATCCACCACACCAGTACCCGCTGATACGATAAGACCAACCAGCACAGTAAAGCCAACTTGGCTAGAAATCGTAGAAAGTGGTAGTCCCATTGACGTGGTGACTTTTTGTACCAAGTCACCCGCACCAATAATGTAAGCCATTAGCAGACAAACAAGTAGTGCATACAAAAGACCATTAGTAACAAGCTGACCACCTTTACCAAGGGTTTCGCGAGCGATTGCATTCATGCTGACACCACCACCTACTTTGCAGCTTGCTTCTAATAGAAGAAGTGCAGCGTAAGTTGTACCTGCCCAAATGAACAGCATAAGGAGAGTGCCCCAAAGAAGGCCAAATTGAGCAAGCACCATTGGTATGGCAAGCATACCAGCGCCAAGAGCAGTACCTGCTACGATCAGGGAGCTGCCGACAAGTTTTAGGTTCACGGTTAATACCTCTAAATTTAATCCGTTTTATTGTGACTTATCGTACTTTGGTTCGAAGTACGATCTACGGAAACGCCCTACCTTACAGCCCCCAGAACTCAGCGCGAAGCCGGAATTCAGGATGCAAAAAGCCTAGACTCAAGACGGATCTATCCTGTCTGAGCATATAAAGGGGGTAGGGAATCATTTCCGGGCAGAGTTTGATTAACGGAACGTCTCACTTTGGGTTCGAAGCAAAATCAGCGCATCCTTTTTCGTCAATCCCATTCTCTGCTGAATGGATTTGGTTCGAAAGGATTGTAAGGCATAAATAGGACGATTGAAAAGCAAAAGCTCCATCTTATAGCCATATATTTTAACAACTATCAGTTGATGCAACAGATATGTTGTAAAACCGCCGATTATTTAGCCTTTTGTCGTTATAAAGAATCGAAAGTGAGCGATAGCACTCAATTTTTGAGGTGTACATGAAAATGTACACTTTGTTGGAAGGTGTTAGAAACCCGGAACATAGCCTAGATTCAGCAATATCGTTATTATTCGCTCCGTATCGACATGTTTCGGTTCACATACCTCTAAACACTGATTTACGGTTCGAAAATATAGGTAAATGAGTGTTCCGAATGCTGGGTTTGGTTCCCCAGCATTTTTATCCTTTCGTTAATTATTCCAAGTGCTTTTATTTCACACAAACGCCTTTGTGGGATTTCGCTCGTCCGTATTTTGTTAAACGAACCAAACCTTCAACGCATTACATCTCCTTGTCTAGCGCATCAATAATGTATGTCAGCACAGCAATCCCCAAATCAGCAACCGAACGTTCCATCAAACTCAAGTGTTCATATGATTGAACCAACTCCTGTTGTTCAATATCACAGCGGTGTAAAAACAGCTCTTTATAGTTCATCAATCGCTTTTGGGATTCTCGCGTTAGCCAAGTAACATCTAATCTTGTATCCCGGCTACGATTGCGAATTTCATCAAGAAGTTGATCTAAAATGCGTTGCATTTTGCGAATATTAACTTCGCCAGAAATTGATTTATAAAACTGATATTTTTCCATTTTCTGAAACTGACTGAATTCACGTTATTTTTTTGTGGAACGTCATTCTTATCACTATATCCATTCGGGTAAATATGGGGTGGTTAAACTGGTCCGGTTATTGCGTGCTTCAGGACAAAACTGTCCACTAAGGAGGAGCGATGCAAGTAGACCCGTTGATTGAAGTTCTGATTAGGCGACGCAAAATGAAAGGCGTGTCACGCGAACAAATGGCAAAAATTGCCGGAATGAGTGAAAAGACGTATCAGCGAATAGAGCGAGGCGAATCTGATTTAAAACTCTCACAATACCGTTCAATTTTGCGTGCATTAAACCTGACCGATTTAGACATCGCATTGGATGCAAGAGGTGTTGATAACATTTCTGCAGAAGACGTTGCGTCTGCGGCAAGATTACTTCCCCCGGAAGCACAGTCTATGCTGACCAAGCTTATCTTCTTAGTGCTAGAGCAAAAAACTAAGACATCCCAAAAGTAGTGCTCTAGACGCATGAATCAAACACAGTTATGGTGAGCTAAACTTAAAGACTAGCGCTTCGATACTCCAAATTATGGGGGAATATACTATGAGAAGCATCTGGGTAATCGCCACCACCATTCTCTGCTTGGTTGGGTCAACAAACCTTTCTGCACAGTCACAGGTGAAACCAGCAGTAAAACCGATAACTCAACCGGGTAACAAACACGATTTACGCCCAGTAAACCGCCCTTACCGTCCCATTAAGCCACCGCACCATTACCGTCCGCCTTACTACCGACCACCCTACTATCATCGACCTCATTATGTCGTGAGACCACCTCGTTATCATTCGTCGTTTATCTATGTAAGACCGGGATATTGGTATCCACCTTATCGTGGACGTTACTATTATTATCACAGTGATTTAGTAGACATTGCGACCTTTGCTGTCTTCGCTGGTATTACTTATGCCATTGTTCAAGATTCCTATTACCGTCGTGATGGTGTCCGCTATGTGTACGTTCGTTATCCACCAAGTGGTAACTACACCATATTGCGCGATGACCGTGTGATAACGTCATCGACGACCAATGATACTCCGCCTTCAAGGCAGATCGTTTCGCCATCATTAAGCTCAAACACAGCAAGAGTGAGTCCAATACCACCAGCGCCAAAGCCTGAGCCAAGCCACTATAAACTTGGTGAAATCGTAGACTCGCTGCCTCACACTAAAGAAACTGTCGTCGTTAACGGGCAAAGTTATTTCAAATATAAAAATACTTGGTTTGCACCACTCAGAGCCGAGCGCAAATTTGTTGTGGTAGAGCCTCCGTTGTAGTGCTTTTTGTTTCATCCTAAACAAACAAAACCCGCACGCTGCGGGTTTATGTTGCTTAGCCGATAACCATTTGGATCAATCGCTTCTCAATACAGCGCTTCGAACTCTGGAATTTTCGCCTTGCCCCTCAGCAGTAAGAAGTTCAAGAACCGGCTCGTTGATGTAGTGAGTATTTTCTCTTCTTCAACACCATGTTTTTCCAGCAAAGCAATGGCCAACTCTAACTTGGAAATCTCTTCACTGAAGTGAGCATCCGATCCTGTGGTGAAGTAAACGCCAATTTCTTTACCTAGCTCCACAATACGGTCACAGCGACTATCACTGCCCTTACGGCTTTTACCTGTCAAAGACGTATTGTTTACTTCTACCGCGACATTGTGCTCTTTTGCACAACGCAGAACCTGCTCCATATCGAATGGGTAATTCGGGTTACCTAAGTGACCGAGAACATCCACTCTGCCACTTTTGATTGCATTAATAAGAGCGGCGGTATGCTCAACTTCCGATGCAGGCTTAAACACGGGTTCATGAAAGCTCGCTATCACCCAATCAAGATGTTGATCAGAAGAAGGCGGTAAATCGATCTCCCCCTTCACATTCAGCGTGTTGGCTTCGACGCCACGAAGAATACCAACCTCATGTAAAAAGCGGGGCAAAATTCTTTGATTATTGAAATGCCAGTAGTGAGGGGCGCCTGGCATCTCAGGAGCATGATCGGTGGTACAAAGAAGTTTTAGCCCCTTATTCTTGGCAGCCAACGCATTCTCTAAAATTGTGCTATAAGCGTGTCCACTGGCAATAGTATGGGTGTGGCTATCAATCACGATATCCATGGTAACCTCCTGAGATTGTGGACGAACTATCGAATTTCGAACGAGCCGTTTTGATTAAGGAACAAAGATAAGTCAGCAGGAACCGAATGATTCAGAACTTTATCAACGTTGACCGCATCAGAACGTAAATAGAACTCCAATGCCGCTTCTGGGTCTGTACCGCCGCGGATTTTACGATTGACCAAACGATCTTGTAGAAACTCCGCTTGGGTATCAATAAACACCGTAAAATCTGCCAAACGATGCAGTTCTTTCCATACTGGTTCATCAAGCAGCAGCCAGTTGCCTTCAACAACGACAATGTTGCGATTAACTTGAATGGCATCATCAACTGGGTCATGTAAGTTGCGGTCGTAGTAAGGCCACTTACTGTCTTTCACTTTCAGTTGTTTCAGTTTGTCGATAAGCTCCGTGAGATTGAACGTCTCGTAAGAGCCTTTAATGCTGCGCAGTGGAACACGTTCACCATTACGCTCAATGGTGTTGCTGTCGAGGATTTCATTCGGGTAGTGAAAACCATCAAAAGGCAGAACCTGAAGTGGCTCTTGGTTTTCATCTTGTTCTGATAAATATTCCCAAAAGGCTGCTAGCGTAGACTTTCCACTACCCGGAGGGGCGCACAAGAACACAACAATACGCTCCTGCTTCTCGTGATAAAGGCGGGTAAACTTTTCGATAAGAGGTTGATGGATTCGCTTTACGTCGGCTTCAGGAAAGGTAGCTTCGGTCTCAAAACCACTGACGTTTAAATTCACTTTCATGGTGAACCCTTATTGATTTATCTCCCCTTCGATTCTTTCTATCAACATTTCACACGACAGCTTTAATACTGTTTTGATGAGGGCTTCGTATCTCATTTGTGAAAAGGACTCAAACGAAGAGAACTTAAGCTGATTGATCGACTCAAGATAAAAGCTGTCTTGCTGGGAAGAGAGTACTGATTGGTTTTTGATGAAGTCGTAAATCACGTCATCGGCAAACTCGACCTTTTCCGACTGAGTGACCGCGAACTCCAACACCTGATCGTACAACCCAATGTCAGCGTAAGTTTCCAGTGAGATCTTGCCCATTGCAAACATCAACTTAGACACCACATCGGTTGTTGCTAACGGACCATCTTCTTTCAATAAAGGATCCACAGCATACTCCTTCACGAGGTCGTCTTGAACGAACACTTTCGGAAGCAGTGCTTTTAACTTGAGGTTAATTATTTTGTTAGAAACCTGAAGAAACGCAGTGGCATTTTCGCACTCGTCCAGCTTCTCCAGTAATTCATCTTCACGTGACAACGTCTTATGACCTCTCCATTATGTGGCAGCACAGAGGCTACCACACAAATTCGTTGCAACTAAACCGTTAAGCTCACGTCATAAAACTCAAGTAACGCTTTTTCTGCATGAGCATTCCACACATAGTTGTTTGCGTTCAAAATTGCGTCTAATTCGACGAAGAACGGGTCTTGGTCTGCCAACGATAAAAAGTCATCAATCGCGGTCAACGGCAGGTCAATATGCGGGTAAATCAACTTTTTACCACCCGGAATATCCAACTGATTCAAAATCGTATGTGGCGCAGCTTGCAGACCACCAACGTGTGTGATCATGAACGATGGATTGATCTTACCTTGTGAAGACAAGTCGATAGACTCCACCATGTCGCCAGTTGAGCCACCAGACGTGCCCACAATATGCGTTGACTCGTAATGCACATTGTAGAAGTTAAACGGTACTTTAAATTTCTTATCGGTAGGTCCTGCGAAGAAGTTCAAGCAGCCGTCGTTACCCAACAGCTCGTCGGCTTGCTCTAATACTTGCGATACTGCTGCGTATACCATCACGTCATCGTAGCCTTTGCCGTCGTTAAGCGCTTTCAAATAAGTGACAGGATCATCAACTTGGGCTGTATTCACGTAATGCAGCTCAACGCCTTGCTCTTTTGCTTTCTCAACCGGAATTAAGCACTCTGCTCGGTCTAAACGTGCGGCGTCGATGTCCGTCACCACGATCAATTTTGGCTTCACTGGTCCGTTAATCGCGTAATCAATAGCGCCAATGCCCATTGGACCAGCACAAGCTAACAGCGCTAACGCCCCCCCCTCTTTGATGCCCATATCGTGCTCGTACACGTATTGTTTAGTGTGGTAACTAGCATGGTAAGCACCGATGATGCATGACATTGGCTCAGCCAAAGACGCATCTGCAAAGTAGTCACCGTGGTAAGGCAAAACGCAACCTAAGTCGATAGCGATTTTAGGAATGATGGAATACGTTGCGTTGCCGCCAAAAGTCTCATAGCTGTAGCCTGCCGAGTAACCAGTAGGCAGACCCATTGCAGGTTGCAGAACAAAGTAATCGCCTGCTCTGTATTGGTCTTTTAGGTTCTCACCGACTTCAACAATCACACCGGCGTACTCATGGCCCGTCATCACCGGCACTTCATCAATGTTCTCAGGTACGCGTTTGTGTTTGCTGCCTAGCAATGCCGCTTTGTAAGTGGAAAGGCAGATGCTGTTTGAAATGTTTTTAACCAGAAGTTCATCGGCTGAAATGTTTGGCAAATCAAAAGTTCTTAGTTGAACATCTTTCTCGCCACAGATAACTGCTGCCGTTGTTTGTACCATGATTTCTCTCCTACATGGGGCGGAATGTTCCACCCCATACTGCATTGTTAGGCTGGTTGCTCAGTCGCGACCGTTTGTTGCTTAATCTTATCCATCAGCTCGTCAAGCGCTGGGTCATTAAGAAAGTTCTTAATTGTCACGACAGGCAAGCCTGTTGCGTTTACTGCGCGGCTTTCTAAACTTTCGTGTGTCACGACAATGTCGGCCTCACTTGGCACTTTTTCGATGGCAAAGTTCTTCACTTCAATATCAATCCCGGCTTGTACTAACTTGCGCTTGAAGGTTGAAGCCCCCATCGCGCTTGAGCCCATACCAGCGTCACAAGCAAATGCGACAAATGAAATTGGTTTGTTTACTTGTTGCGTTGCAGGTTTAATTGCACCTTCCGCTTTCATGTCTTTCATCTCAGAGACAGACTGTTCAAACTCGTCTTCTTTGTTTTCTGCTTTGCTCATCTTCAGAATCGCACTTGCGACAAGGAAGGAAACTATTGTTGCTGTTGTGACACCTGCGATGGTCGCTAGGAAACTGCCTTTTGGAGTAAGAGCTAGGTAAGAGAAGATTGAGCCTGGACTTGGACCTGCTACCAAACCTGCATCCAGTAGGTTGAAGGTTGCGATACCAGTCGCCGCACCTGCAATCATTGCCACAATCATAATTGGCTTCATTAGCACGTACGGGAAGTACAGCTCGTGAATACCACCAAAGAAGTGAATGATGATGGCACTTGGCGCAGAACGTTTAGACAGACCTTGACCAAACTTCGCGTAAGCCAACAGCATACCAAGACCCGGACCTGGGTTAGATGCCACCATAAAGAAGATAGATTTGCCTGTTTCAGCTGCTGCCTGCAGACCTAACGGGTAGTAAATCCCTTGGTCGATGGCATTGTTAAGGAACAGCACTTTCGCTGGTTCATTGATGATCGCAAGCAAAGGAAGGAATCCCGTTGCAACCAAAGCTTCAATGCCCGATTTAACGAATAAGTTAGCCGCCGTTACTGCAGGACCAACAATCTCATAGGCGAATAGACATAAAATCATGCCCACAATACCCAATGAGAAGTTGTTCACCACCATCTCAAAGCCCGAAGGGATGCGATGTTGGATTCGTTTATCCATTTGCACCACAACCCAAGCGCTGAGCGGACCCATAATCATTGCGCCGACAAACATTGGAATGTCAGCACCAACAATAACGCCCATGGTACCGATGGCACCAGCAACCGCTCCGCGTTTGTCACCAACAATCTGACCGCCCGTATATCCAATTAACAGCGGCAATAAGTAAGTGATCATTGGACCAACAAGTTCACCAAATGCTTCGTTTGGCATCCAACCCGTTGGAATAAAGAGTGCAGTAATAAAGCCCCAAGCGATAAAGGCTCCGATATTTGGCAGCACCATGGCGGTCAAATGACCCCCGAAGGCTTGCACATTGGCTCGCATGTTTGGTTTCACGTTATATTCCTTTTTAGTATGCTTTTATTATGTCTAGCACTTGCTCCTTAGATGAGGCTTGTGCCAGCTTTGCAATGTTCTCTTCGTCCACAAACATCTCGCTTAACGCTTGAATCACCTCAATGTGGGTATCAGAGTCTTTTGCAGCTAGGGTAATAAGAATATTGGCAGGACCAAGGTCCGAACCAAAATCAACTGGTGAAGGGAAGATATGAATGCCCAAGCCCGTTTTTAGCACACCGGTTTCTGGACGAGCATGTGGCATTGCCAGTCCTGGGCACAACACATAGTAAGGACCATTTTCTTCGGTCGATTGGATGATGGCATCCGCGTATTGCTGAGAAACGTAACCTTTGTCTTCTAGGTATTGCGTTGTCTTTTTAACTGCGTCTTGCCATTGGTAAGCGCGGTCATTAATAACATCTACTAGTTCGTGGTCGATTAATTCATACAGCATTTTTAAACCCTATCAACAGTTCGGTTTCGATGGGTTAATTATCAATAAGAGTAGCTAAACCACGCAACCACGCTCCTTTTGTGCAACAAATCACAATTAAATAGCTGTCAATTTGTTTTAATCAACGTAGTTCAAAAATAGACAAAGAAAATTAGCAACAAATTTTCTTTAAGCAACATGTCAATAGGCATAGTTTGAACCCACGCACCAATCCAAACATTTCTAAAATTTACCAATAATATAACTTGATCACATTACGACTCTTGACTCACTATTTATCGTGATTAAATTCAAACTTCATTTTCCACTGATTCGGTGCCAACACGTTTCGAACAGGGACAATCATCACACTTGTTTGCGAAAAGAAATCGAAACGTTGCTTAGTTTCAGCAAATAATGAATAGCAAGTAGATAGTGAATAGCAGATACAGAAAACCCGCCGAGTGGCGGGTTTGAGAAGAAGTGAGTTGTATCGCACTTACGACTTATGACGTTTCGCCACCAGCGTAAACTTATAGTCGGTCGATTTAAAATAGTTGCGGCTGTATTCAAACACCACATCACCTTGTAAGAAACCACGTGTGCGCTTCTCAATGATCGGTTGTGCTGGGTCGATGTCTAACAAGTCTGCAATGTCTTGCGGCGGCAATACCGGGATGATTTCTTGTTCGCTGCGATCAATCACCATGCCCTTCTCTTTCTCGATAAAGTGATACTTAGAGCCTTGCATCACTTGGTAGGTGAGATCAGGGAACATCTCTGTTGGTAGCCAGGTTTCTTCTACTGTAATTGGGTTGTTATCAAGATAACGAACACGCTTCACGTAAAAGATTTTGTCGTCCTCATTAATGTTCAGAGCTTCAGCCATAGTTAATGAAGCTTTGGTGATCTCGAACGCAACCACGTCACTGTGCGTCACCGCATTTAAATGCGCCCACTTTTCTGCAAAGCTGGTCTGCTGGTAAATATCGTAGTTAACCTTGTTCTCTTTCACATAGGTACCGCTACCCTGCACGCTTTCCAGTTCACCATTTTCAATCAGCAATTTTAACGCTTGGCGAACCGTGACTCGGCTACAAGAGAATTCCTCGCGTAACTGGGCTTCGGTAGGAAGAGCGGTTCCTACTTCGTATTCGCCATCGCTGATCTTTTCACGAATCGCATCTGCAATCTGGCGATACATTGGCAGTCTTGCCATGTTTACCTCTATAAAAACAATACAAATGATCGTTCAAGTGAGCTTGTTTGAGACAACTCAAGAACCGAACGCACCAGAGTGAACTATCATTGCAAGAAAGACTTGGTTTATAGACTCTATAATACGAATTCAGGTCAACATGACAAGCACTTGTTCGCATATCGGCATACAAAAACAAGCCAAAACAATACAACAATAATACATATTTTAATTCAACTGCGATCCTGATCACGGATCATTTGTATTTAAAAGGTATTATTCACATCATTGTTGAATGCACAACAATGTCGAATGTGACAATGGGACAAAAGTTATGAAATTAACCTCTCTTACAAACCCATCGCTGATAAACCTACAAACGACGTTTGAAAGTCGTGACGCAGCGATTCGTGCACTTGCCGACCAGCTAAACCAGGAAGGCAAACTGCATAACAAGGAAGAATACCTACAAGCAGTGTTTGCTCGCGAAGAGCAAGGTCCGACGGCGCTAGGCGAAGGCTTAGCAGTACCGCACGGTAAGACAGATGCAGTAAAAGAGGCGGCGTTTGCCGTAGCCACACTAAAACAAGACTTAAAGTGGCAAGGTCTGGATGAAGACGAAGACGTAAACCTGATCTTCCTAATCGCAATTCCAAATGCAGAAGCAGGTTCAACACACATGCACTTGTTGACCGAACTGACCACAACGCTAGTGGATGACGATGTTCGTGAAGCGGTACTCAATGCTACAAATGTAGAACAAATTTTCGCTTTGCTTGATGGTCAAGCAGAGCAAGAAGAAAAACAAGACCAATTAGATACAAATGCACCAACCATCGTTTGTGTGACCGCTTGCCCAGCGGGTATTGCGCACACCTACATGGCAGCAGAATACCTAGAGAAGACAGGTAAGAAGCTGGGTTACAACGTGCATGTTGAAAAGCAAGGCGCAAACGGCATTGAAGATCGTCTGACTGCTGAACAGCTCAACAGTGCAACAGCGGTCGTTTTCGCGGCTGAAGTGGCAATCAAAGAGTTAGAGCGTTTTGATGGTATTCCTCGTGTAGAAGTGCCAGTTGCTGAGCCAATCAAACACTCTGAGCGCATTCTTAACGAAGCGGTTGAAGCAGGTAAAGCAGGTCGAAGCGCTGGTGCTGCAGTTGCGACCAACGACAAACCGAAGAAGCTACCACTTAAAACTGAACTAAAACAAGCACTGCTATCAGGTATCTCTTACGCCGTTCCTCTTATCGTTGCTGGCGGTACCGTACTTGCTGTTGCCGTGCTATTAGCTCAAATGTTCAACCTACAAGATTTGTATGCAGAAGAAGGATCTTGGCTGTGGATGTACCGCAAGCTAGGTGGTGGTCTACTGGGTACATTGATGGTTCCTGTACTGGCGGCATACACCGCTTACTCACTGGCAGATAAACCAGCACTTGGTCCAGGTTTTGCCGCAGGTATCGCTGCGAACCTTATCGGCTCAGGCTTCCTTGGCGGTGTTGTCGGTGGTTTGATTGCTGGTTACGTCATGCGCTGGGTAAAAGAAAACGTACGTCTGAACCCAGCGTTCAACGGCTTCCTTACCTTCTACCTATACCCGGTTATCGGTACTTTGGTTGCTGGTTCATTGATGCTGTTCGTTATCGGTAAACCTGTTGCTTGGCTAAACCAAGGTTTGACGGACTGGCTAAACGGCATGTCTGGCACCAACGCCCTACTTCTAGGCGCAGTAATTGGTTTATTCGTATCGTTCGACCTTGGTGGTCCAGTCAACAAAGCCGCTTACGCATTCTGTTTGGGTGCAATGGCGAACGGCGTTTACGGCCCATACGCTATCTTCGGTTCGGTGAAAATGGTCTCTGCGTTCACAGTAACGGCTTCAACCATGCTTGCACCTCGTCTGTTCAAAGACTTCGAAATCGAGACGGGTAAATCGACTTGGTTGCTTGGTCTAGCGGGCATCACTGAAGGTGCAATTCCGATGGCTATCGAAGACCCAATCCGCGTTATTGGCTCGTTCCTACTTGGCTCTGTCGTAACAGGCGCAATGGTGGGTGCTGCTGGCGTAGGTCTATCGACTCCGGGGGCTGGTATCTTCTCAATCTTCCTACTACACGATGCAGGTCTGGGCGCATTCACTGCTGCGGCAATCTGGTTTGGCGCTGCGCTGATTGGTGCCACTATCTCGACCATCACTCTCATCATGTGGCGAGCACACGCAGTAAAAAAGGGCAAATTTGTCACTGAGGCTGCTGCTCAACATTAATTCGAATTATTTATACCCAAGTAACTTCAAGCTGCTTGGTTCAGCGAGAATGACTTGGTTTGTAGACGCGGCGGCGATTTGAAGGTCTAGTGGGTCTAAATCAAAAATCGGCAACAAAGTATACATGCCAAGGCAACTCGCCCTTTGGGAGCGTGTCATTGACCCGATTTCTGCTTCAAACAATTTGGAAATAGAGAGCTATTACACTGCATTGTTTTCCTTGAACTCGAATCAATGACAACGCTCTGAATCCTGCAGTTTGAAATCACTTGGGTATATAGATTCGCTCAACACAAACTTTGGGCGTGGGATTTCTGCGCCCTAAATATTCGTCGGCAAGCATAAACGCCGTAAAAACGAATAGAAAACAATCAAATTTAAAACAAATTAACGGCAATTATTGCCTAAGACGGTAAAAGTTATGACTACATCTCGCGTTCATATTACTCCTCACATGCACTGGGATCGTGAATGGTACTTCACTACAGAAGAGTCTCGCATTCTGCTAGTGAACAACATGGAAGAAATCATGACTCGTCTGGAAAACGATCCAGACTACAAATACTACGTTCTAGACGGTCAAACCGCAGTTCTGGAAGATTACTTCGCAATCAAGCCAGAAAATAAAGAGCGCGTACGTGAGCTAGTACAAGCTGGCAAACTGATTGTTGGCCCTTGGTACTCTCAAACGGATACGATGCAAGTATCTGGCGAATCTATCGTACGTAACATGCTTTACGGATTGCGTGACTGTCTAGCGCTAGGTGAGCCAATGAAGATTGGTTACCTGCCAGATTCATTCTCTATGAGCTCTCAGCTACCAGCTATCTACAACGGTTTTGGCATCAATCGCGCGATGTTCTGGCGTGGTTGTTCAGAGCGTCACGGTACAGATAAAACCGAATTCTTGTGGCAATCAAACGATGGCAGCGAAGTCTCTGCGCAAGTACTGCCACTGGGCTACGCGATTGGTAAATACCTACCGCAAGACGAAGAAGGTCTGCGCGCACGTCTAGATAAGTACTTCCCAGTGCTAGAAAAACCGTCGGTAACCAAAGACATCCTGCTACCAAACGGTCATGACCAAATGCCTATCCAAAAAGACATCTTCGAGGTGATGGATAAGCTACGTGAAATCTACCCAGACAAAGAATTCAAAATGAGCCGCTTTGAAGAAGTGTTCGAGCGTATTGAGGCCGAGCGCGATCAGCTTGATACCATCAAAGGCGAGTTCAACGACGGTAAATACATGCGTGTTCACCGTACTATTTCTTCAACGCGTATGGATATCAAACTGATCCACGCAGAAGTAGAAAACAAGATCGTCAACATTCTTGAGCCATTAGCGTCTATCGCATGGACACTAGGTTTTGAATACCACCACGGTCTAATCGAGAAGATGTGGAAAGAGAGCATGAAGAACCACGCTCACGACTCGATTGGCTGCTGCTGTTCAGACAAAGTACACGCAGAGATCTTGAACCGTTACATCCTTGCGGACGACATGGCGACCAACCTGATCAACTTCTACAAACGTAAGATTGTTGACCACATGCCTGCACGCGAAGGTTGCGACAAGCTAGCACTATTCAACCTATCGCCATACGCTCGTGAAGAAGTGGTAAACACCACCATCACTATTCGTGCAGAACAGTTCAACCTGTTTGATGAAAACGGCACGCCAGTTGAGTACTTCATCCAAGATCAACGCGTAATCGACCCAGGTAAGATTGACCGTCAAATCGTTCACTACGGTAACTACGACCCGTTCATCGAATACGATATTCAAATCAAGCACACTGTGCCAGCGATGGGCTTCACTACCCTACACATTCAAGCGAATGAGAAAGGCACAAAAAAAGTGGCGGAGCAGAAAGAGTTCCTGCTGGAGAACGAATTCTACCGCATCAACGTCAACGCAAACGGCACTCTGAACATTTTCGACAAAGAGACAGAGCACCTTTTCGAACAAGCGCTGCGCATTGAAGACGGCTCTGACGATGGCGACGAATACGACTACTCACCTTCGCGTAAAGAGTGGCTACTGTACTCAGACGAATTCGACGCGGAAGTGAATGTGAAGCACGAAGGTTTCCAATCTGTGGCAACCATCAAACTGCGCATGAACTTGCCTGAGGATCTACAACAACGTGAAGAGCGCACAGGTCAAAACGGTTACCTAGACGTGAACTGCCAAGTGGTTCTAAAACAAGGTACACGCCGTATTGAAGTTCGCATGGAGCTGGATAACCAAGCTGACGACCACCGCGTTCGCGTATTGGTGCCAACGCCGTTTGTGTCTGAGACCGTAGTAGCGGACAACCAGTTCGGTTTGATCACTCGCCCAACGAACGATCCAGAAATGGCGAACTGGGAAGCAGACGGCTGGAAAGAAGCACCAGTGCCAGTTTACCAGCTAATGAACTTTGCTGCGGTTGAGAACGCACAAGGTGGTATGGCGCTGATGAGCAACGGTCTGCGTGAGTTTGAAGTAATTTCAAGCCAAGGCAATGAAGAGCGTGACACATTCGCCCTAACCCTTCTGCGTGGTATCGGCGTATTGGGTAAAGAAGAGTTGTTGCTTCGTCCGGGTCGTCCATCTGGTATCAAGATCCCGACGCCAGATTCACAAGTACGCGGCAAGATCGTTTGTGAGTTCGCACTATTCGGTTTCGCGGGCAACCACATCGAAGCAAACATAATGGCGGCAGCGCGTGACAACGTGACTCCAATCCAATGCTACAACAAGATCCCTTACAACGCGATGAAGCTGAACGTAGGCGAGCAAAACCTACCGCTAACGCACAGCTTGCTAAACAAATCGCTTGAAGGCGCGGTACTGAGCGTACTGAAGAAGGCGGAAGACGAGGATGCACTCATCCTGCGCGTCTACAACCCATCAGAGAGCGAAGTGATTAACGACACAGTGACGTTTGCTTCAGAAGTAACGTCATGGAAAGAAACACAGCTAGACGAGAAAGTGCTACCAAATGAGGTAGACGCAGCATCGTTCGGCACGCTGAAACCGTGTCAGGTTAAGTCTTTCCAAGTGAAGTTCTAATCCGGTTATCAGGATAAGGTCATCAACTAGATAACCCGTCCAAACCGACTCAGGCTTGCTCTAATTGTGGAGCAAGCCTCTCCTCTTCTTTCGTTCCAATCAAGAGAATATCGCCATGCAACATGCTCTATTCAAACTGGACAATGTGATTCAAAACTACGCTTGGGGTAGCCACACGTCGATTCATGATTTATTCGGCATCGACAATCCAGCGAACGAGCCACAAGCAGAAATCTGGATGGGAGCTCATCCAAACGGCTGTTCAAAGCTTGCTGACACCAAACAACTGCTGTCAGAAGTCATCAACCAAAACAAAACGCAATCGCTGGGTGATTACACCGCTGCACGTTTTGGTGAACTGCCATTCCTATTTAAAGTGCTTGCCGCTGAAACGCCGCTGTCTATCCAAGTACACCCTAGTAAGCACAAAGCAGAAATGGGCTTTGCTCGTGAAAACGAACAAGGTATCCCGCTTAATGCTGCAAACCGTAACTACAAAGATCCAAACCATAAACCGGAGTTGGTTTACGCGCTGACATTTTACAAAGCGATGAACGGCTTCCGTCCAATTGAGCAGATCTTATCTCTGTTTGAGCAAGCGAACATCTCTGCTCTAGAGACAGAAATCAACGCACTGAAAGCCACACCAAACAGTGAAGGCCTTAAAGTGTTCTTCTCAGCAATTATGTCGTTAGAGAGCGAGCGCAAACAACAGGCTTTGAATGAGCTTTACGCGAGCCTAGAGCGCCCTGCGAAAACCGCCATGGCACGAGAAGCCTATGGCTATATTCAAGACTTCCGTCAGCATTACGCGGACGATATTGGTCTGTTTTCGCCATTGATGTTGAACACGATTGAACTGGCTCCGGGCGAAGCGATGTTCCTCCATGCAGAAACACCACACGCCTACGTTCAAGGGACAGGTTTGGAGATCATGGCGAACTCAGACAACGTGCTGCGCGCTGGCTTAACACCGAAGTACATCGACGTTCCTGAGCTTATCGACAACACCATCTTCAACGCGATTGACCCAGAACAAATCAAGCTCGCGCCCGTACATAAACAAGGCAAGCTTAGTTACCCAATTCCGGTGGATGATTTCGGTTTTGAAGTGATGGCAGTTGAAGGTACTGCAACGACTCAATTCGTGCGTAGCGCAGAGATTTTGTTTTGTATTGAAGGGGAAATCTCGGTTTCTAGCCAAGACGATCACATCACTTTGAAAGCGGGTGAATCGGTATTCGTCTGCAGCAACTCAGTGAAATACGTTTGCCAAGGTCAGGGTACCTTAGCTCGCGCCTTTAACTGATTGGCAAAATGAACTGACAGCTTATTGGATAGCAGCTTTCTGTTATCCAGTAAGCACGCTCCTAACCTAGGTTTGCGCTGATTTTGTCAGTGGTCAGCAATAACCACCTTGTCACGCTCCACTTCGATGACGCTTTTCGAAGACGAGCAGACCGTTACCGTTAATATTCATGGTCCACTCCATCACCAAGACTTTTGACCATACCCACCAGTGTCGAGCGAAGCACATTGGTGGGATTTTTTTACTTTAATCTGCCGACCACACCGAGCGAATATCCGGCCAGCCCCAGTTGGTTAGGGCAACGTCTTCTAGAACACCTTGAAAGCGTAAAGTTTGCGTATGATGGAACATAGGCGCTATCCAATACTCACTGACCAATGTTGAGGCGATCGGCTCTAACGCTTTGAGATAATCCTCTAACGCCGTATAGCCACGTACATTCTCTAGTTGCTCATTCAACCATTCGGCATTCTCTTCTCCCAAGGTGTGATGTAATACGACGTTGCTGAAAAAGTTAGTAAACGCCGAAGCGTGGCGATTGTCATCCAAGTTGATATTGGTGATCACTAACGTCTCATCAAGGGTACCATTTCGAGCTTTTTCACTTAACTCTCGGTAGGTGTACATGACGATATCAACCTTACTTCCCGTTCCCTCTAAACGACTCGCGATTGCACGCGCGCATCGACGCAATGCCGTATAGTTATAGCCGGCAATGGTGATGTTTTTTGGTAGTTTGCTCTCTTCACCAAACGGACGTAATACAGGCTTCCAGTTCGGTAGCAAGTTGTAAGCAGGCACGCTTCCAAACACAATATTTTCTTTGCGCATGACCTCCGTAAGTCGCTCCGGTTGGATTAACTCGGCAATATAGCGACGTTGACTCTGAGAAAGCGGATGCCTAGCATGCTGATTAAACAGAGCGAACAAACATCCATCCTCTGTGCGACTATGTTGGCTTGCAGGTGCAGACTCTGCATCTTGGGTCGACATATAATGCCCACACATGCTCTCAGAAAGCTCATCTCTGACTTTTTCCACCTGCTTTTGAGGGGGATTTGCGGCTAAGGATGGGTTTTCCATCTTCTCGTCATTGACGATCCAGATCGTCACCATATCAGTCAGTACTCGACATGCGTAATAACCATCGAACGCCTGCAGCTTTAACCGATGAGCACTGTGCTCAATCACAGAGAACGGACCACTACCAACGACCAAGTTGTTGTTGGCAACGTTGACTTGGCTAACGGGTTGAATGCCATATTTCACACCAGAGATTAGCCCTGCAAACCCCAAGTCTGGCTTACTAAGGGTAAAGACCACTTTTAGAGGATTTGGCGCAGTAATGTTTGCCACATGGGCAAGTTCTTTTTCATACAGTTCGAGTGAACTGAGTTTGGCAAAAAGACTAACGACTGTATCGGCATTTATCGGTGTGCCATTGTGGAATGTTAGCCCCGGACGAAGATAAAACGTCCACTCATAGCTTTTCTCATCATATCGCCAATGGTGTGCCAGCTCTGGCTTCACCACACCGTAGTAGTCACTCGATACCAAGCAGCAATAAATTTGGCGCAAGAAAAAGCGTTCACTGCTGCGGTGCAATTGGTGCGGGACAATACGTTCAAACATGCGTTTATAAGTGAGCTGAATATTGAGTCGACCTTCTTGAACGGATGCACCTGATGTGGTCTTGAGTAGTCGACCAAATGCCGCCTCGTCTTCATCAAGGATCGCTAGCGCTTTTTCATATTTCCCTCGTTTGATCCGCTCCAATGCGAGACCTTCCTTTAGTGCGCTCAGCTCAATATTTAACAGAAGCGTCGAACGTTGATTTCGCCCTGCTTTTGGTTGCCAACTCAACCATTCTTGCTCCTGCATTTGAGACAGCAAGCTGCGTGCATGGCGAGGAGAAGTAAACAGCAAGTCAGCAACTTCCTGCAATGTGGTTTTGACTTCACCACCAATGCCAAGTGGAGTAAGCCGTTGGTAATAACGAAACAAGTTGAGATCAGACACCGAGCGCCCTCAATAAGTGGGTATAAGTTTATTTTACTCAACTTCATCCGTAGAAAATAAGAAAACTTCCCATCACTTTGTTCCTCTTTTTGCTCCCCTGATAATAAAAATTGGTGATTTAGCGCACTTCCCGCACCTAATTAGGAATAAACACCAGAAATCTACTCTCTTTTTCAGCTCCTCTTTTCTTTGCATACTGAATCCATCAGCAACAAGGAGGAAATGTCATGCGATGTAGAAGCACAACTCAATCGACTGAAACGTTGCCTACCATGGCAGCTTATTTCCAAAAGCGCGTAGCGCAATCAGAAAACAAACTTGAAGTTTTAGCTCTGACTTACATGATCGAATTGTTTAATTGGTCATAACGGAAAGAACAACACCAAGCAGAACTTAGCTCCTGATACCACACCCCCACTTCGTTGTATCTTTAAGTTCTGCTTTTTCTTTTCCCATCTTTTATTCTTGCCATTTCCGACTAGGTTACTAAAAGTTAACTAGTTGAAATGCTTCGAAACAGGGTCTACATTGAAGCTTAAATCTCCAACCCAATAGCTGCTATTGAGAAAGGAGGTTCATGGATAATGACCGATTCAGGAGTCAATATGGCAACTTCAGTAAAACTTAAAGCGGGCGACAATTTCCCTTCTCTTCAAGCAACTTTGCTAGATGGTTCAAGCGTGACATTAGGTCAGCCGCAAGGTGATGCGACTTGGCAAGCTGTATTCGTTTATCGTGGTAAGCACTGTCCTCTGTGTACCAAATACCTCAACGAGTTAGAGGGATACAAACAAGCTTTCGCGGAAGCGGGCGTTGATATTCTTGCAGTTTCAGGCGATTCAAAAGAGCAGCTAGAAGGACACCTAGAGAAACTCGAAATCAGCTTCCCTATTGCTTACGGACTCACCGAAGAGCAAATGAAAACGTTGGGTCTGTACATTTCCATACCGCGTTCAGAACAAGAGACCGACCACAATTTCGCAGAACCCGGTTTGTTTGTGGTGAATGAACATGGCAACTTGCATGTCGTCGATATCTCAAACAACCCGTTTGTTCGACCAGAACTTGGGGCGTTATCACGTGGTTTAGCTTGGATCCGTAATCCAGATAATAACTACCCTATCCGAGGTACGTTAGATTACTAAACACCTCTCGCTAGACAACAATCAGACATAAAAAATGCCAGCAATACGCTGGCATTTTTATTGGCTTAAACGGTGAATTCGTAGTGCTAAACCACTATTCGGCTATTACTTTCGTAACTCAATTTGGTGTGTTTCAGACCAAATTCGCAAATCATCAAGGATCTTAAGTGCCGTACGCCCAAATTCGGTCAGCTCGTAACTGACTGCTATTGGGCGGTCACTGATAACTTGGCGTACTACCATGCCTTCGGCTTCCAACTCTTTTAAACGTTGGTCAATCATCTTCTTACTGGCGCCGCCAAGCATTCGTGCTAAATCATTGAAACGAACTGGACCATCTTTCAAGTGATAAATCAGAGAACCTTTCCATTTGCCACCAATTAAGCGCATCCCTTTTTCAATAGCACACGGCTCTGAGCACACATTCGCCACAGACTTGCGACCTTTGTTATCCACACTGATTCTACTTTCCACGATTCACCTCAAGATACGCACCTAATCTAGGTAACGAAAAGTACGTTAGTTACATTTCGTGCTTTAGAGTAATAAAAACATTCCCTCGCCGCAAACAAATAAAAATGGACCGCATACAGCAGTCCACCTTAATTCATCGATTACTCTAGGATAATTAGAAGTTTTCGTTTATATGCGCTTCGAAACGAGCAAAATCATTTTCAGTGTCGCCATTCTTCATTACGTCATAGCAAGCAAAAGTCGGTAGTGCACCCATACCAAAGAAGCGGAAGTTAGCGTGCATATGAAGCATTAAATCGTCCACACTTTTACCTTGGAATAAGTATTCGTTCTCATCATCAAACGATTCTTTTGGTGCATTGAATGTCAGTGACAGCATGTATTTGCTGTTTGTTTGAGTACCACCCGTACCGTAGTTTTTCTTTGGGTCCTCTGCACTACGTCCATCGAAAGCACATAGCGCGCCCCCCATGCCAGCAGTAAACACGTCATCCATGTATTTTTTGAATGACCAAGGCACAGACATCCAGTTTATTGGGCTTTGGATGATCACTCGATCAGCCCATTCAAAGTGCGCGAGTTGCTCCTCTACGTTGATTTCATCTTGCATTGTCACAACGCGAACCTCATGGTCTTTTGCTTGTAGAAGCGTCTGTGCTTTGTCGACAAGAGAAGCGTTTAGACGACCTTCAGAGTATGGAGATGGCTCGTGTGCATTGATGATCAGTACATTGCTCATGGGATTACCTTTAAATAAGTTCACAAGATGACGCGATAACCGTGGTGCGCCTCATGTGGTTTATTATGGTAACCTAGAGCCACAATGCAATTAGTTAACTTTTAGTAACCTACTAAGATTTTTCATATAACTCTGTTTTTGAAGGAAATATTTCTTAAACTTTTTCTTTATCGTGATTTCCCGATTAAATTTCCATTGAATTGTTGCATCTTACATAGAGCAGGCGTACACTTTATCGCAATTCGACGATTAACTATTAAGGCTTGTCAATGAGTGATAAATGCAACACAACTTGCGGCGTAGCTTTTGAGACCACACAGCAGCAACTTGAGAAGGAACAAGCGTTAGCGGCTCAAGCTAAGGCGCTGTCACATCCCGCTCGTTTGCGCATCCTTCATATTCTGCATACGCTTGATACCATGGGCGGTTGCCTAAACAGTGATTTGGTCTCTGAGCTTGGTCTTGCACAATCTACCGTTTCAGAGCATTTACGCATTCTTAAGCAGGCTGGCTTTATCAGTGCAGAGCCAAACCCTCCTAAGGTTTGCTACCGCATTCAGCGCGACGCGTTTGATCAATTCAATCTAGATTTTTCCAAACTATTTAACTAATTGTCTTTGTGTGCTGGTACGGCGCACAAAGATAAACTATACCTTTAACTATCGCCTTTCGACGATGAACGAATAAGAGAACACTATGACTACTCAAGTTTTAAATAGTGCCAGCGACAAAATGAGCTTCTTGGACCGTTACCTAACGGTTTGGATTTTTGTGGCAATGGCAATCGGTGTAGGTATTGGCGCTGCATTCCCTCAAATTGCAGAGTGGAACGAGTCAATGTCTGTTGGCAGTACAAACGTACCGTTAGCGATTGGTTTGATTTTGATGATGTACCCACCACTCGCAAAAGTGAACTACAACCTACTAGGCACGGTGACTAAAGACAAAAAAGCCATCACGCTGTCCTTGGTCATGAACTGGATTGTCGGCCCTATTTTGATGTTCATCCTTGCATTGACTTTCCTAGGTGATCATCCGGGGTACATGGTCGGCATTATTCTTATCGGTCTTGCTCGCTGTATCGCGATGGTATTGGTGTGGAACGACATTGGCGGTGGTAACAAAGAATACGGTGCAGCTTTGGTTGCGTTGAACAGTGCATTCCAAATCGTGACTTACAGTGTGATGGCATGGCTATTCATTACTGTCTTGCCACCTGTCTTTGGTTACGAAGGTTTCGTGGTTGATATCTCAATGATGGACATCGCTGAAAGCGTGCTAATTTACCTTGGTATTCCATTTTTAGCAGGCTTCCTAAGCCGTAAATGGCTGGTCGCAGCAAAAGGTGAACAATGGTACAACGAGGTATTTATTCCGCGCATTTCACCAATTACTTTGATTGCCCTTCTGGCGACGATCGTGCTGATGTTCAGCTTGAAAGGCGAAATGATTCTAGAACTGCCAATGGACGTATTCCGAGTGGCCATTCCGCTCGCAATCTACTTCGTATTGATGTTCTTCGTGAGTTTCTTCGTTGGTAAGAAAATGGGTATCGATTACGACAAGAACGCATCAATTGCCTTCACCGCAACGGGTAACAACTTCGAACTTGCTATTGCAGTTTCCATTGCAGTATTCGGTCTGAACTCAGATCAAGCGTTTGCAGGTGTAATTGGTCCGCTTATCGAGGTACCCGTATTGATTGCTCTGGTGAACGTTGCGCTTAAAATGAAGCAGAAATACTATAAATAACAACTCGTAATCATCGCTCAAAAACGCCTTTCATAAATGTGAAAGGCGTTTTTTGTTTGTGTTAATAGGCATAACGCGCTCAACAAATTCTAATATGCTAACTTGAGGGTTAAACAATGTTCTAAATTGAAGATTCAAAAGGAGTTTGGGTATGAATTTAGAATATAAAAAACTGAAGTGGCATGCTGTTCTCAAGCTTTCCCAAGAAACGATTAAATACTTGAATGAAGAAAACAGCAGCAAGCTGAATGACACCGATAAAGTCAGGGCGAACGTTCACGCAGCACAGTTACTTCAGCAACTCTTAACAGAACTCGCTACAACCGATTTAACCCCGCTCCCACCGCAACAAGGGTTCAAGTGACCTGAATGTTGTCGTCGGATTTAGTTCACAACAACCGTTTTGATGTAATCGCTTGGAGTAAGTCCAAACTTCCCTTTGAAGCGTTGGCTAAAGCGTCCTTCGGATTGGTAACCACACAATTGTGCCAACATGGCAACGTTGTAGTGACCGTTTTGCATTAAATACAGAGCATGATTTAAGCGTACTTCTGCGAGAACTTCTCGGTATTGCGTTCCCTCTTGCTTGAGCTTTCTGATCATGGTTGCTCGGCTCATTGCAAAGCGCTCAGCGACCCCTTCTAGTGAGTGCTCTTCACCAGGTGAATGTGATAAGTAACGGCTTAATTTTTGACTGAATGTGGTATTAGCGCTGGCAAACAAGTGGTGCAAAACACCTCGTTCCGCGAGTTGTTGATACAACCCCATCACCCAGAAGGTCTGGGTTTCTTGACTCATCGACTGCTGGTCAAATGAAAACAGGGCGTTTAACGTATCTTCCAATGCTTTATCCGCCAACAGTGTCGGTTGTTCGCCTTCTCCACCAATGCTCATACTAAGTTCAAGCATGGTCTCTGTTGGCAAACAGTGGAAACTGAACATACGCGAAAGGAACTTTCCTTTCTGTGGCAAGTTCTCAAAGCTCAGCGATGCAGAGGCTTCACACAACAGTAATTCAGAATGAGAGAGATCCAGTGCCGACTCTTTCCAAAATAAACGCTTACTGCCCGTGATGATCTGCACAATACTAGGGGAATGAATCCTCACATTACGCAGTTTTTGTAACTGCTCTGCACGAAACAACGTGACTTGATATTGGTGGCTCATCGATTCCCCTCGCCCTAATTTCTGCTGCACTTTAGCGGGTGTAAGTCGCCGTCAGCTTAGCTTTGTCTAACGCCATGCTATTCAGTGTGAAACCAACCACAGCTGCTGGTGTATTTTCATCTAAATTCAGTTTATCTGTTGGCAGTGCCCAAACCGTAAATTGGTAACGGTGCATGCCGTCAGCTTCTGGAGGACATGCGCCACCGAAACCAACCGTTCCATAATCGATGCGAGATTCTTTACCACCCAATTTAGCAATATTAACATCACGAGGTAACTCACTTACTGACGCCGGGATATTGAATGCAATCCAATGCCAAAAGCCACTACCTGTTGGAGCATCTGGGTCGTACGCCGTGATAGCAAAGCTCTTTGTACCAGCCGGTGCATCTTTCCACATCAATTGTGGTGAATGGTTTCCACCATCACATCCCCAACTGTTGTATTCAAAAGTCTTCGCCATTGGGTGACCTTCTTGAATATCTTTACTCGACAGCTCAAACGCTTGAGCCGAACCAATGGTAAGCAAACTGAGTGCCAATACAGATTTAGTCATTGCTTTCATGATAATGTTCCTATTTCTTAAGTTCGGAATTAGTGTATTCCCGAATAGAGATAGCAACCTTTCAATAAGTATCACACTAAATCAGTTTAAGCCATTTTTTGACACTTTAAGTTAAATAGCCACTTAAATGCTTCTCGACACCGAGTACAGACTGATCTGGTTAGCTCATTACCAATGAACAAGGAAGAACGGATGGAATTAGATATTTATATCGTCGACGCATTTACTGACACTCAGTTTAAAGGTAACTCTGCTGCAGTCGTCCCATTAAAAGAATGGTTAACCCCAGACCTCATGCAGAGCATTGCTACTGAAAATAACCTGTCTGAAACTGCTTTTCTCAAGTCTGTCGGTGAAAACCAATATGAGATTCGCTGGTTCTCGCCAATGACAGAAATCGATTTCTGCGGTCACGCCACTCTCGCCGCTTCACTGGTGTTGTTTGAGAAATTAGGCGTACAGGAAAAAATCGAGTTTCATACGTTAGAAGTGGGAACACTCAGCGTAGAAAAAAACGCATTGGGTAAGATCGAAATGACCTTCCCTTTACGAATCCCTCAACCTATTTCCGATATTCCACAAGCACTGATTGAAGGCTTAAGCTGCAAAGTAGAGCGCGTGTTATTGAGCCCACAAGCGTACTTTGTAGTGCTCGAAAACCAAGACGAAATACTCGAGGTTCAATATCAATCCGAACAGCTTAAAACACTTGCTCCTTATGATGTTGTCGTCACAGCAAAAGGAGAAGAGCATGATTTCGTTTCACGCTACTTTTGGCCAGCTAACGGCGGTGATGAAGATCCAGTAACTGGATCAATTCATGCCGGCTTGGCACCTTTGTGGGCAGAAGAACTAGGAAAAACCTCTCTCGTAGCGTATCAAGCTTCCACACGCGGAGGCATTCTTCATTGTGAGGTTAAAGCAGAGCAGGTAAAAGTCTCGGGCGATGGTGTGCTTTGCATGCAGGGAAAAATCTTCGTGTAATCGCTCTACTGCATATAGAAAAAGTATCACTTTCGCGAATTAAGATTATCTTCATTTCGTTGAAAGTGATTTTAAACTTTTCGATGTTCTATCCCTAAAGTAGATAGGATAAGGTTTATGAGTTACAGTTTGTTACAGCAATTAAAAGTCTTTCATTCTTATAGCAAAAATAGTTTAGACGCTTAGCAAGGATCCTCATGATAAATAAAAAAGTCCTCATTCTCTTTGCGCATCCTTCCCAGCATCGCTCTGAAGTGAATGCTCCTCTTTTTAAAGCAGCTAATACCGTTGAAGGCGTGACCTGTGTCGATCTCTACGCAGAATACCCGCACTTCAATATCAACATTGACCGCGAACAGCAGCGATTGCGTGACCACGATGTGGTGATCTTTCAATTCCCATTGTACTGGTACTCCACACCAGCCATTTTAAAAGAGTGGCAAGATCTCGTGTTGGAATATGGCTTTGCTTATGGCTCTGAAGGCACAGAGCTTCATGGCAAAACCCTACTTTGCGTGTTATCTGCTGGCGGTAAAGAGGAAGCGTACAAAGCTGAAGGTTATAACCATTTCACCATTCGAGAGCTGCTTGCTCCAATCGAGCAAATGTCAGCACTCACGGGGATGAATTACATCGCACCACTCGCGCTATTTGGTTCTCGTACTGCACAAGAAGAAAACCGAGTCGATCAGCATGTTGAACGCTACAAAACACTGCTCAATGCGTTAGTTAGCGACACGCTAGACATTGAAGCCGCCGCTTCGCTTATCAAGCTTAACAGCGCACTACCACAACTAATTAAGGAAGCGTCATGACAGGGATATTCTTACAAGCCTTTGTTTACCTTATTGCCGCCGTCATAGCCGTTCCTTTAGCAAAACGTTTAGGCTTAGGCTCGGTGCTTGGGTATCTCATCGCCGGTGTGGTTATTGGTCCAATCATTGGTTTAGTTGGTGAAGAAACAACGACAATTCAACACTTTGCTGAATTTGGCGTAGTGATGATGCTGTTCCTCGTTGGTTTGGAGCTTGAACCCAAAATGCTCTGGGCGATGCGTAATCGCTTAATGGGCTTAGGTGGACTCCAAGTTGGTGGTACAGCAGCACTGATCATGGCGATTGCGCTTTACTTTGGTCAGCCATGGACGATTGCATTAGCGATCGGTCTGATTTTTGCGCTTTCATCCACGGCGATTGTTTTGCAAACCTTTAGCGAAAAAGGGTTAACCAAAACCGAAGGGGGTCAAAACGCATTCTCGGTACTGCTTTTCCAAGATATTGCCGTTATTCCAATGTTGGCGTTCATTCCACTATTGGCACTCCCTGAACTTGTGGAGCAGGCACAGTCTGCAGCGCAATCTGCGGCGGAGCATCACGAAGAGCTCAGCTTAGTTGCTGGACTTCCTGGCTGGGCGTACGGCATGGTCATTACGGCTTCCATCGCTATCGTAGTCGTTGGTGGGCATTTCTTAAGTCGTCCACTGTTCCGCTACGTAGCAAGCTCGGGATTACGTGAAATCTTTACTGCTACAGCATTGATGCTAGTGATCGGTATCGCTGCGTTAATGAGCTTAGTCGGTCTCTCCCCTGCTCTAGGTACTTTCCTAGCAGGCGTAGTATTGGCGAACAGTGAATTCCGCCACGAGTTAGAATCAAACATTGAGCCATTCAAAGGGCTCTTGCTTGGTCTGTTTTTCATTACCGTCGGTGCTGGCATCGACTTCTCTGTGCTGTTCAGCGACTTTGGTTTGATCATCGGCTTGACGCTTGGCGTAATGGTCCTGAAAGCGGCGATTCTCTTTATCCTTGCTTTTATCTTCCGTATCAAAGGGAGCAACCGTTGGTTATTTACCTTGAGCTTGGCGCAAGCGGGTGAATTTGGCTTCGTATTGCTGAGCTTCTCAGTTCAAAACCACGTCATTCCGTTCGAACTTTCGCAAACACTGGCATTAGTCGTTGCGATCTCTATGTTCCTAACACCCGGCTTATTTATCTTATTCGACAAGGTTATTCTTCCTCGCTTCGAGAGTGAATCGAATGAGCGTGAAAGTGACACCATTGAAGAACAAGGCACAGTCATCATTGCGGGCATCGGTCGTTTTGGTCAGATCATCAATCGCTTGTTGGTTTCTAACGGCGTTCAAACGGTCGTATTAGACCACCAAGCAAGCCAAGTAGATAACATGCGCCAAATCGGCACACGCGCTTACTTTGGTGATGCTATGCGCCCAGATATGTTGCACACGGCAGGCATTGAGCACGCAGCAGCACTTGTGGTTGCCATAGATAACCAAGAAGCGAGTGTTGAATTGGTCAAATACGTTAAGCACACCTATCCGAAAGTGAAAGTGATCGCGCGCGCTTTCGACCGTGGTCACGGTTATCTGCTTCGACAGGCGGGTGCTGACATCATTGAATCCGAAACATACCACTCCGCTTTAGAAATGGGCGGTCATGTGATGAAGTCTTTAGGGATTCATCCGTTCTTCGTTGAGCAACAAAAAGCGACTTACAAACGAGTAGAAGATCGTAAGTCCGACATGCTTTATGAAGCGTGGGCAGATGATTCGGAAGGCGAACGTTACGACAATAACTTCCGTCAGTTATTTATTCATCTAGAAGAAAAAATGGCTGAGGAAATGCAGAAGGATCGTCACGATAAACTTTCGCGTTCCGAACGTGGTTGGACACCACCACCAAAAGGGTACGCGGACGACTTCAACGAAGAAAATGTTCAAGAACTTCACCTTCCAAAAGAAGACGCTCAATAAACGCGAAAACCTCCCACTGGGAGGTTTTTTATTGCCCCAAAAACAACCGCGTTACATAAGATCACTCATTAAGATCTCGTACTCTTCATTCGCTTCATCCACTAAATGGGAAAGCTCTAACGCATCGGTCTTAGCAAGATTAAACTGCCATGGGACCGTATCTTCTTTACCACAAATACGAGTTTGAGCACCGCTGCTTTCAAAAGAAAGATCATCAAACTCGGTGGTATGGTGCTCTTGAAGTTCGACAATTTCGACTTCCAATTTGCCGACGGGATTGACTTCAACATGGGCGTGTAAATCTGGGCTATTCGATAAACAATACTCTCGATGAACTGCAATCATGGCTGCCTCCTTGGTCTGCCAACTGACAACTCATCAAACAGTGTAGACGAGGGATTTTGAACGTGGGGTGAAATAATGATGAAGATTGATCCCGAATAAAAATGCAGCGGATTAATGCTCCTTACATTCTCAATTTTGATGGAGTCAAACTCTTAGCTTCTGCATGTAATCACTTGCTCAATACGTTCTTCAATTGCTTGAATCGCTAATGTCACAGACATCGGCACATGAGCATGATAAGGATGTAATACGTAAATTGGATTCACTTTTGAGGCTTGTGCATTAGGTACTGGTTCAAGGAGTGGATTCGAGTCCAGAATAAAATCAGGAACAACCCCAAAGCCCAATCCCATCTCTAAAAGACTCACCACATCAAACACGCTGTTCGCTCGATGCTTCACTGGGTATTGAACTTGGTGGTCTTGTTTCTCCAAACAGAACGTATGAACAATGGGTTCGACCTGCCAATGTTGAGCGATATAAGAAGCATCTTCAATGTCAGATTGCTCCCCTCTCGCGCGGCACAATACGTCACAAAACTGCCCAACTTTCCGCTGTTTAATATTTGAATCACCAGACGCTCCAACTCGGATCGCAAGGTCAATATTCTGCTGAATGATATCGACATGTTTATCATCACTGATCAAATTTAAATGCACATCGGGATAATCGGCAAAAGCAGCCGTTAAGGCAGGTAATACGATCGAGCGCATTAATGCGTTGGGAGCCGTCACGGTGATCACTCCCACTGGGGTTTGCTTCAACTCTGCTGCTTCTAGCCACGCCTCTTCAGCTTGCTTCGTCATTTTCGCGCACTGCTGATAAAAGCGCTCACCAGAGTGTGTCAACGTTTGCTTTCTGGTCGTGCGTTTAAGTAAACACGTATCCAACTCCCCCTCAAGTTGTTTGAGTGCAGAGCTCAGTACAGATTTAGAAAGTTCTAACTTCTCTGCGGCTTTGGAGATCGACCCACACTCTACAATATGAACGAATAGAGACATCAAACGCAGCTTATTCATCACTTTTCCTCATTGTTCTATTTATCAGAACATTCCGTTCTTATTCGTTTGTTTTTCTAATTCAATTCTACCTCTATGATTGCCACATAAACAAACACCAAACACAGGAATTTCAGGATGACTCAATCAGTTTTAGAACACGCTCAAGCAGGCATTTCAGCATGGCAAATCGCTTTTAATAATCAGGACGCTGCAGGATGCGCAGCACAATACGCCGAAGATGCAATCATGGTTGCCAAACCTTTCGGTACATTTGAAGGTCGTGAAGCAATTCAAGCATTCTGGCAAAACATCATGGACCAAGGTTTTAACAGCGTGGACTACACCAACACGAAATGGGAACAAGATAGCGAACAAGGTTACATTCTGACGTCCGATTGGACGATGAACAAAGCGTTTGGTGTGGTGCATAAAGAACTATGGGAGATCCAAGCTGACGGTCTTTCTCGTCTGACCTATGACGAGTTCGAAGTACTTGGCGAACGATAAAAGTTATTGATAGTTATCGCAAATATTTATTCAGTTACATTGACAATAAAATAACCAATCAATATCATTTCAGCCGGAAAAACGTGAACGAACATCACAATAATTATAATTATCCGTCTATTAATAAACAATTGGTTGAATATTTAATCATGTCAAAACTCTTTTTTGCGTCACTTTTGATGCTTTTATCATTTCAGTCTGCGGCGTTTACGCCCAAAGAAGTGTGCTTCGATCAAGATTCGGAGTTTATTGGATGGCTTACCGACGAAGAGTGTGCCGCTTTAAATGGCAACAGTCCTGATGACTTTACTCAAAACTCGGAATATTCACATCCTACGCGAGAGCCAATCGCAGAATCAGAAGAACCCGTAGTCATTGTCTTATAGTAATTAAGCCTCGACTATGAACATTCTTCCGAAAACAAAGAGCCCATTTCGCTGTATTTAAATGGGCTCTTTTTGTTTCCTTATCCCTGACAGGCGCATCCGGTAAACATAAAAAATCCCCAAGTCTGAATGACTTGGGGATTTTTGTTTTTAAGTAATCGTGCTTATCCCGTCTAACTTTTATTAAGCAAAGATAAAGCTGTATAAGTAACCCGCGCCCATTGCCATACTTAGGATGACAAATAGGAAAGCTGCAATCATTTGGTTCTTAAAGATAGATTTCAACAAAATCACTTCTGTAAGACTTGCGCCAGCGCTACCAATGATCAATGCCATAACTGAGCCCAATGCCATACCTTTTTGTACTAACGCCGCACTTAGTGGAATCACTGCCTCTGCACGGATGTACAATGGAATACCAATGATTGCTGCTACCGGAATCGCGTACCACTTCGCTTCACCTGCGTATTCTGCAATCAGATCCGTTGGGATGAAACCATAGATGAATGAACCAATCGCAATACCCATCATTAGGTAAGGGAACACTTGTTTAAAGTCTTTCCAAGTTGAGTGCCAAATACGAACCCAACGGCTTGGTTGCTTCTCTTCGACAATCGTCGCTGTTGCAGTACCGTCTGATGAACAGCAAGATACTTCCACTTTAGGTTCAGCTTTTGGCGCATCACCACAACAAGATGTTTTCGCCACAACTGGAGCTGGTTCACCACAAGCGCTGGTACCACAGCTAGATGCTGGTTTCGCTTCTTCTTTTTTCTTGCTTGAGTCACCGCAAGAAGTACCGCATGAAGAAGAACTTACTGCTTCGTATGCTTCTGGTTTTACGTAGCGCTCAAACCCAAGTTTTTCAAGTACATAACCTGCTACTACTGATACTGTCATCGCAATAGCAAAGTAGAATACTGCCACTTTCCAACCAAAGGTCACCACAAACAAGCCAATGATCACTGGGTTAAGCAGTGGACTTGCAAATAGGAACACCATCATTGGTCCAAAACCCGCCCTTGCACGCAACAATCCTTTTAAGAAAGGAATCGTTGAACATGAACAGAAAGGCGTAATCGAGCCTAGCAACGCTGCAATAAAGTAGCCCTTACCCTTTTTAGAGCTCAGGATAGACTGAATTTTTTCTGGTGTTAGAAAGTCTTGCAACACACCCACGATATAGCTAATTGCTAGGAATAGAATGATTAGTTCGGTTGCAAGAAACGCAAACATATCAAGCGCTTCTTTGACCATTGTCATGATTTCTGGATTCATATTTTATCTCCTACTGATGTCACATCAGTAACTGTAAATTTCCTAATGAAGCTGAATTCTTCATTTCTATTTTTCTCGAATTATAGAATTAAAAATCGATGCGTCAACCACTATATTTCGATAAATATCGAAATATAAATTTAACCCTTACTAATCAATAAATTAGATATTGAAATTTTCTTGTTTGCTATTCATCTACACTTTCACTATCATCGAAATGTATTTATCGTCAGTCATTCCAAGAGGTCAGTATGGAACTCGAAGCTGTAGCAAAAGCGCTCAAAGAGCTAGGACACCCTACCCGTCTATGTATCTATAAAGAGGTGGTTAAAGCGGGCTATGAAGGTATCGCAGTTGGTGGCGTACAAGATAAACTTGGCATTCCAGCTTCTACTCTTTCTCATCACATCTCGAGCCTTGCCTCAGCTGGATTAATCAGTCAGCGTCGTGAAGGTCGTACTTTGTATTGTGTTGCTGAGTATGAATGTTTAGATACGGTTATTGGCTTCCTGCGTGACGAGTGTTGTATCAATGAAAACTGCTAACCTTGAATCGATTTGGAGCGAATACGAACACGCTATTCACGCCTTCTTGCGCTCTAAAGTCAGTAATGAAGATGATGTAGACGACCTCAAACAAGAGATCTTGCTTAAGACTTATCAGAATCTTGGGGATATTCGTGATGTATCGAGCATCAAGTCATGGCTATTCCAAATCGCTAATAACGCCATCATCGATTTCTACCGCAAACGTGCACGAAACCAGCGTGATAATGACCTCATCGCTGAAGATCTGTGGTTTGAAGAACAAGCAGCGAGTCTTAAACAAGAGTTGTCAAAGTGCATTGCACCGTTTGTGCAGGCGCTACCAGAAGAGCAATCGCAACTGCTCTCTTCTATTGAGCTTGAAGGTATGAGCCAAAAGAAGCTCGCAGAACAGCAAGGCATCAGCTACTCGACTCTCAAATCACGTGTTCAAAAAGGACGGGTAGAATTGAAAAAGCTGTTTGAGGAATGTTGTAGCTTCTCATTCGATAAACAAGGTCGCATGACAGATTGCAACCAAAACGGTTCTTCTTGCGATAAATGCTAAGCAGTTTTTAAACCTGCTTATCAAACCATTCGGTCACCAACGCCACCAGCTTTTGATGCACAGGGCTTAACGTATTGCCTCGCTTTAATAATACATAACCTGCACGACCTTCGTTCGCCATAAAGTCTATGTTTAAAGGGACAAATTCGCTCTTTTCATCATGAGCTTGCACTAAATGATGAGGAAGCAAGGCAAAGCCATCATTTTTCAATAGTCGCATCAACACATCAATGTTGCTGATTCGGGAGATATTTGGTGACATCACCTGTTGATTGCCAAGTGCACTGGTACTGAAGTTCTCTGCAATGTATTGGTGATGTGATGCGAGGTCCTGCAGAGTCACAACGGGGTTCTGCGCTATCGAGCTTTTCCGATGCGCATAGAAGGTAAACCTCGGATAGCCCAAGTTTATAAAAGACATCCCTTCAGTTGGGAACGCTTTACCACTGTTAAGTACCACCGCAAAATCCGCGTGTTTCGCCATAAGCATGTCTAGCGCTTCATCTCGGCTGCGATGTAACCAATGAATCGCCGTATTTTTGTATTGCTTGCGCAGAGCCAGGTCGATGTCTGCGATGGCATCACACGGCACCGACATGTCGTGACAAATCGTTATTTCCGGAACATCCCCTTGAGAGTAGCTATCACAAGAAAGTTCTAAAGACTGCATTTGGTAAAGGATGTGCTTGGCTTGAGTAACTAACGTCGCCCCTACTTCCGTCAAGACTGGTGTTCTTCCTTTGCGTTCAAACAAGATCACATCCCAATCAATTTCGAGATCGCTGACTTGGTGATGCAGCGTCGCCCTGTCTTTCCCGATTACCCTTGCGGCTTGGCTAAACGATCCATGCTCCGCGACAGCAACAAATGCAGTAAGTTGGTCAAAACTGGCTCTGGGCATTAGAAGATCCTCAAATAATAAACCCGTTTATCTTAGCTCAACCGACATTCTTTTGTTGCAAAGTTTGCAACATAACTGAGATTACATGGTGAATATTCCACGTAATAATGACCTCGTATTGAAACGTTACGAGGGCAATTCAATGAAAGGTTTTAGCAAAAAAAGTACTTCTAGCAGCATCAGTCGCAATGGCAGTCGGCAGCATCTCTACCGCAGCAAATGCGTGTTCACGTTTGGTTTGGGAGACTCAAGACCACGGTGTATTTGTCTCTCGTACCATGGATTGGATGGAAGCCAATCAGCCAACTATTGACGTTCGCCACGCAGGTCAAACCTACCGTGGATACGATAAAGGCGATGCGCTTACGTGGACATCGAAATACGCTTCTATCGGTGTGAGTATCTACGGCGTGGGCATTATTGACGGCTTTAACGAGAAAGGATTTGCGGCGAATGCATTGTTCTTGGATGAAGAGAACTCTGGCGCGCCACAAGCGGGAAAACAACAAGTTGAAAACTCGCGCTTTGTCGCTTACCTGATCGATAGTTTTGCATCCGTTGATGAAGCATTGAAGCACCTAGATTCAATCCAAATACAACAGTTCAGTCACAATGGCATTGAAATGAAGGGACATTACTCACTAGAAGATGCAAGTGGCGATTCTGCCGTATTGGAATACATTAATGGTGCTTGGCAAGTGCATCATGGCAAACAATATGACGTGATGACTAACAGCCCAGAGTACGCGCAACACTTGAAAAACTGGCAAGAAGCGCAACCAAAAGCGAAGAGTGATGTGAATGGTGAGTTCCCAATTCCGGGTAACATCAACTCTGCTCAGCGCTTTATCTGGAACAGCTATATGAAGGATCAGCTTAAAGAGCCAAGTAGCTACACCAATGGCATTGCGAAACTCGACAGTGTGACCTACAAAATCCCATTGGATGCAGCAAACCGCCCTGTGAATGGTGAAATGCGCGGCTACGCGACCATCTATGGTTTGGTGTACAACTTAGACCAAAAAGTGATGAACGTACGCTATCAATATGATGACAGCTACACACAGTACTCAGTGGACTTTAACAAGTTGAATGACGGTCATAACTACACGATCAAAGCCGACTTACCGGATCTGTTTGGTGACATTTCATCTCGCTTAGAAAAAGGCGACGGCGTAATGGGTCAGCACTTAGTGAAATAGCTCTGATTATCTAAAAAAAACAGAACTTGAAAGGTGTGTGGACAAAAGCACCATTCAAAAAAGCGCCGACATGCTCGGCGCTTTTCCTTTCTATTCGTTTTGTACTCAATGACACTGCTCTCGATAATGCCCAGGGGAGACTCCCCTCCAAGTGCTATACGCTCGAATGAATGAGTTCACTTCTTGAAAACCAAGCAAGAACGATATTTCAGCCAGCGACATTTGAGATTTCTCTAAATAGTGATCAGCAAGCTCTGCTCTCACCATTTGTAACACGGATTGATAACTTTCAGTTTCGGCCGTGAGCTTGCGTTGCAATGTACGTTTACTCATTGCTAGTTTGTCTGCCACCATTTCAATAGTACTGTTCCCCGCAGGCAATGACTCGATCAAGACCGCTCGAACACGTTCAACGGTTGACGCGCTGGAATCGAGATCGATGAGTTTCTGATTCAAGCCTTGCTCGAAAAAGCTCCACATTTGCGCATTTGACGTCACGAACGGATGTGCCGCATCTTCAGCGCTAAATCGCACCTCTACGCCATCACCTTTGACCAACTGGCAACCAAAGTAAGCTTGGTATTCCTCAAGGTTATAGGGACGCTCAGGTAACGTAACCTGTAGCGGTTGCATCCGCTTTCTCGTCGCTAAACGTGCTAGTTGAGTAAAGAATACCACTTCTGTCAAAGCCAAAGATTTAGGCAGCGCTTGTCGTTGGCCATAGCAACTAATGCTGAGTTTTGTTTCTTTATCGGTAACGTTCAGCGTCATTACCATAGGTCCAATTAACGGCTTATATTGCTGAATCCGTTTGAGTGCGGTGTTCAAGTTCGGACTGCAAATAGCGGCAAAAATTGGAGCATCAAACCCCTCCACCGACATATGTTCAGCGAGGAGTAGCGGCATCTCGCGCTCACCAGAGGCTTGCTCAACCCCAACCCAAAGCTGAAAGTACTCGTCTGGGCTAAGCGTTGCCTTTTCTCGATTGAATAAGTCGACAGGTAACTTGGCGTATGCCAGCACCAATTGCGGGTCGATATCCATATCGTTAAGCAGCACTTTCCAACTCTGAGGTACGCTGAACTGACTCGCTCGCTTGATCATATCTGATTCCTAAGCACTTTTTTCCATGGTTTGACGCGATATTTTTAGCACCAATTTTCTTGGTAGGAAAGGCACAATCCATTCAAGCATGAACTTCAAACCACCTTCGTTGAAGGCCACCAACTTGCCTTGTTCCATAGCGCTATAGCCACACTCAGCAACAGAACGAGGAGACTTAGCATTTTTGAAGACTTCCACTCCTTGTAAATCCCCTGCGGCAACAAAACCCGTCGCTACCGCACCCGGACACAAAGCTGTGGCAGTTACGTTGGTGTCTCTAAGCTCTTCTGCTATCGCTTGGGTAAACGAAGTAACATAAGCCTTAGTTGCGTAGTACACCGCTTGCAATGGACCTGGCATAAACGACGCCGTTGATGACACATTTAAGATCTTACCATGATTGCGTGCCACCATACCTTGCAGATACAAGTGAGTCAGATTGGTTAACGTCACCATATTAAGTTGCATCATGGCTTGGTCCGCCACGAGATCACGTTCATGAAATTTTCCGTGACCACCAAAGCCAGCGTTGTTAATGAGCATATCAATTTGCAACCCTTGCGCTTCGGTTTGTTCAAACACACGTGAAGCAGATTCAGCTTCAGTCAAATCTTCTGCAATGACAAAAACTTGTACCTTATGTTTGTCGCGAAGTTCTGCTGCCAACGCCTCGAGCTTATCTTGAGAGCGAGCGACGAGTACTAAGTCCCCCTCCTTCTCTGCGTGGATACGTGCTAACGCTTCACCAATTCCACCTGATGCGCCCGTAATAAGTGCTGTATTTGCCATGTGCTTGTCCTCTTAATGTTCTGACTGATTCGCTGTTGGTCACAGCGTAGTTGGTATGGACACAGTTTATGCAATCCAATCACGCCACACACTGGCAAAAGATGCCATCTTGCTCGCCAATCGTGCCACTCATTAAGAGACCTCTGATTACAGAAATTTATTACATTCAAAACAAATGATAATTTTTAGCTCACTTATGTGATGGCTAACATATCGAAATGACTTCAAGGTGCGTGGGAATACGCATCGAACAACATGGAAATTTCCAACTATTCTAACTTTGTTGGGCTGCATAAATCTGGGTTCCAAACCCTCTGGGGAAACGAATGAAAGCAATCACCTATCAAAAAGATCAAGATACCTTTACCTATACTGACATCGATACGCCAGAGATAAACGGCAGCTTCGATGTACTAGTGAAAGTTCATGCCGTTGGGCTCAATCCTGTCGATGCAAAAGTAAACCTTTGGCACGAGATGGTCGACGGGATAGATGATACATTCGTTGGTGGTCTCGATGTTTCGGGGGAAATCGTTGCCATTGGCGACAAGGTATCAGGTTGGCAGGTGGGCGATCGCGTACTCTACCATGGCAACATGCGTCGAATGAGCGGTGGCTTTGCCGAATACGCAATTCAGGACTCGCGCACGCTGGTTACGCATCCTGATGTTGATCCAGAAATCGCAGCCGCTTCTCCATGTGCAGGTTGGACGGCTTATCGAGCCCTTGTCGACAAGCTGAACATTTCTACCCGTAAGAGTATCTTTATTGCGGGCGGCTCTGGTGGCGTTGGTAGTTTTGCTATTCAGTTAGCTCGCTTCTTCGGCGTAGAAACCATCATAACCACAAGCTCTGCTGCAAACCATGATTTCGTACGTTCGTTGGGTGCAACACACGTAATTGACTACAAACAAGAGAATGTACGTGAGCAAGTTATGTCAATTACTGAAGACTTAGGAGTGGAAGTATCTTTGGATTGCGTTGGTGGCGACAACGACATCTTATGCGCCTCTGTGCTTGGCTTTGAAGGTGAAATGGTTGAACTAGTAAGAACAACTCGCGCAACAGAATACCCAGGCGCTTTCCTGCAAGGGCTCACTTTTCATCAGTTGAGTCTAGGCTCAGGGCATGTTCATGGTGAACAAGGCTTTGCTTCTATGGTTAACGCTGGGGTGGAATTCTCGCATATGTTAGAACGCGGAGAGGTTATGGTGCCAAAATTGGAAGTGGTAGAACTAAAAAACGTCGCTCAAGCTCTAGTCTGTATTCGTCAGCAACGAACGGTCGGAAAAATCGTCGCGAAGCTCATCGACTAAGCACTCAATCCCAAGCGACAAAAAGGAAAAGGAAGCGCAAACTCCAAAGCAGTTTGCGCTTCAAGGGGTATTATTTCTCTACAAGCAGCATCGCCGATTTTGCTGCCACTTTAATCTCTTCAGTACAAGGCATCTCTTCGCCTGTCATCATGTCTACCAAGGCTTTATTCAAGGTAAGTTGTAGTGATTGCGCTCGTGAAGATTTATTCAGCACTAAGATGCCCTTTTCACCACGTTGCAACACCAACATATCGTCGTTACCTTCAAGCACCGTCATCGGTTCACCATGCACTAGGTTATGGAACGCTACCATCTTCGCCATACGCGCATCTTGCCACGCATTTTGCCATCTTGGTCGACCATCTGCGCCCTTTATGCCACTGGTATCCAAATCTGTGTAAACAAGTGGTACACCTCCATCGCGGCCTAGGATATAGGCATACGCTAGCCACTCATTCTCTTCATCCATGACTAAATCCAAGAACACATCGTTATTTGGAATATCGTGAGTGATGGCAAAAGTAATGGCTCGACGGTTCGACAACGCTTGACCAAAACAGTACGGGTCGATCAAAGACTTAAAGCTGCCTTTCTTTGAGAACGCCTTAAAGATGGTTGAGAACAACGGAAAGTCATATGCACCCAATCGTGTCTCTTTCAAATACGGTTCCAAGAACAGCTCATACTCTTCTTCTGTTGCGCCACCATCGGTGATGATCTCACCAAAGATATGCACATCTCGCGTGATCTCTTCTGTCCAAACCAGCTTTAGGTGCTCTAGGGTCATATGCTTCGCAGCATCGATACGGAAACCTTTCACACCCATTGACTTAAGCGCCTTTAAATACGCTTTTTGCTGCTCAACAACGTGCTTGCATACACGCAAAGTTGGTAAGCCAGGATCGGTAGGACCACCAGTGATTCGACCGTTTTGCACTTGCCATTTGTCTTTCCAATCTTTGATCCCAAAGGCTTCAACAAAGTCATTTTCGTCAAATAGCGGCTCAGATAAATCGCCAAATAGAATCAGGTCTTGATACTTGCTCGCATTTTGTTGGTAGTCGTCCATCACGCCTTGACGTGGATACTGTAGATCCGGACGAAGGTGCGCTTCGTTCGCCATATGATTAAAAACGACATCGGCATAAACCAGTACGCCTACATGATTGAGTGCTTCAATCATGTTTTTGAAATCGACTGTGTTACCGAGTGCATTGTCGATAACCCGATAATCTTGAGGTTGGTAACGCTGCCACCAGCGTTCGTCTTGTGCGCTTTTCATCGGTGGAGAAACCAACACCGAGCCATAACCTAGCTCGCTGATTTCCGATGCGCGTTGGGCAATGTCAGCATACTTCCAATCAAAAGCGTGCAAGATAACATTTGCACCTGTTGATAGTGTTTCCTGTAAGCCACTCATGTTTCTCTCCTCGTCGCGTTCGCTCACCTATTGTTACTCAAATTCGTCGTGAGCGAATCTAATAGCCGAAATTATAAGAACTATTGACGCGTCGCCCTCACCCCTTTTGTGTTTCTGCTAGGGGGAAAAACAAGGCGTAGCTCATCCCTTGTTAAGGGTTAAACGTGTGTTTAAAAGCACTTTAACACCATAGAGATAACTAGACATGAAAACATGAACCACTAAGCATCTGTTTTATAAATACTTTTTTGAACTCATCATAACCCATGCTTAATCGAGCTAATACGCCTTTTCTCAATAAGAATGAGAGAAAAGAGCGCAACAAGACCATATGTAACAAATATTTAAGAAAGTGAAACTGCTGCTTACGTCACAGTTGGTGCGAATAATAAAACGCTCAAAGTGAAACCTATCCCTTTAATCACCCTTTAGATGGAAAAAGAATCCATCAAGTTCAACACTTTAGAACTACACAACAATACATAGAGCAATGAAACTATGAAGCGCGTCGTCACCTAGTTATAGGGTGGTCACCTTTTAAAATTACATATGCAACAATTTGTGCTTATTTTTGAGTGCATGAGGAAAAACATGTCTTTTTGGGGAGTTACATTCGCGATCTGCATTCAGCTGGTTACTGCAGGCATTTTTGGAATGGTCGTAGCGGCTTGGATTGCTTTTAAAGCAGAAACTTATGATAAAAACGATTACCAACATATGTTTTTCCTCGTTAATTTTATCTGCTTTATCCTAGCGCTATTTGCCTCTGTCGGGTTATTAATCTACGGTCTTATTTTTAGTGACTCATCTCATTACTATCAATATCTAGGGCTGCCTTGGTTTTTTGCTCTGACTGGTTTTTCGTACCACATATACTGCCATTTAAGGTACAACAAAGCATACCGCATGAAGGAAATGCAAATGTGGCGCGAGCACTGGTATGAAACGTTAGAAATAGAAACCGATGAGGATTTATCTAAGTTCAAACTTGACGATGTCATTCGATTTGGCGCTTGGAAAGCAAGCTCAGAAAAGCAAGCCTCTTGTCTCGATATTTTACCTGCAGGAGAAGAGGTCTATCAGCGGGTTCAACAAGCAAAAGCACTGGCGGCAACCAAAGTACCAGCAGGCGACCAGATGGTGCTCAATAAGCTAAAAGAGTTTGAAGCCTCTGTTTCAACAGTGTATCGCCTCTCATACAAAGCAAGTCATGCGTTTGGGTTCAAGAATGACGAATCTCACTCCTTTCAACGTAATGTCCGTAGAGGGAACAAAGATACCTACCCAGACCTTGAAGACGAAGTTTCGAAAGTACTGGATGCTCTAAATGAAATTGCCATCGTCACGATATCCAACAACTCGGGCGAGACAATGATCGATGCGCACATCTTTTTGCAATATGCATTAGAAGGGTTATTTGGTGAGCAGGAAATACTGACGAACTATGTACTATGGAGTTATGTAGAACACTTTTATCACGTCAACCCATTCCAATTAGCACTAGAGTTATCGCAAATGGGCGTGAAGGTCCTCAAGAAAGACGGTGAAATCTTTGTCTTTGTCGAAGAGCCAGAACAATCATCGCTACGGTTAGAGGACTTCAATTCAGGAACTCAGTATGCAATGAGTACTAGCTAAAGAAAAAGCCAAGTGATGCTTGGCTTTTAGTAAAAGTAGACCATGTCAGATATAGCACTAGCGTTATGAATGCAGTAAAAGCTTAATTTGAACAGCCTACTAACGCATTCCATAGTTCCTCGTTAATAATTTCCACGCTTACTCCTTCGTCTCGCAATGAGAGAGCGGATTCGATCTTTCTTCCGTAACTAGTAAAGCGCCAATCCCTACTAGCAATAGATCCTAATACGAGAATATCTATACTTTTTGAAACGGTCCCTTTTATTTCAGCACCAAGAGCATTAGCTCGCTGTTCTTGAACTTTACGAGTACCACTCAAGAATTTACCTGTAAAACAGACTCGCTTACCGTTGATACACAAACGACCATCTTGCGTAGTGGAAAAATCGGCAGTCATTCCATAAGCTAAGCCAGTATCAAGCATTGATTGACCAGAGACTGCTTTTATTAGATCTAACAGTTCTTTCCTTTCGTCTTCATCAACCAAGTCATCAGCTAAAATAGCATCTAATCTCTTTTTAATCGCATTAGCGGGCCAGATACTTGATAGAGTTTTATCTTTTTCAAGTAAACTCGAAAGGCGTTCAATTTCCATATCACAAATGGTGTCATCCGCGCTAATTCCACTTAAAAAGCCAAGAAGATGATTAACGGTACTCTCGTAGCCTCCATCCTCTAAATCTCCATAGTCGAGAATATCTTGAAGCATTTGTTGTATGTCTTTCAACTCGGAAGCTGATATCACGCCATCTTCTAAAATGTCTTCAATTTGCTCATGAATATCAACGAAGTCCCCATCTCTGAAGTTGAAAATGTCATTGTCTTTCCACGCTCTCAAATAGATTTCTTCAATAGGGTTTAAGTGCTTATCAGCATGAATTCCATCTAGAATCCCTTTTAGAGTCAAAATAGCTTTTGCTTTATTTCTTTTATAATTAAAGGCAATGCTTTGCGGTTGTGCGTGGTCATCCAAGTGCTTCAAGTCTTTTACAGTCATGCTCTTCACCAAAATAAACAACTAGATGCATACTTAATACATCATTGACAGTTCAACATTCAATATGAATGACGGTTAATTGTTAGAGAGGTAACAAAACGAGTCGTTTTAGGCACAAAAAAAGCACCTAACAAGGTGCTTTTTAAATGCGATTCAAACTAAGTACGGTAAAGAACCTTTACAACGTGCCAGCCGAATTTAGTTTTTACTAGGTGCGGAGTTAGAACCTCACCTGAAAAGCAAACTTTGTCGAACTGTGGCACCATTTGACCACGGCGAAACTCACCTAGGTCGCCACCACGTTTACCAGATGGACAAGTTGAGTATTTCTTTGCCAACGTCTGGAATTTAGCACCTTTCTTAAGTTGCTTAATGATGTCTTCAGCTTGTTCTTTGTGCTTTACCAGAATGTGTAAAGCGGCTGCTGTATTTGCCATGTGTTTGTCTCTCACTGTTCGGGTGGCGCAAGTTTACCGAAACGCTTTAATATCGCAATGATTTCTCAAATTCAGGCTCTATCTTCATCCATTAATGATCGGAACTCGCGGACAAGTTGATGAAAAGTTACCCATTATTGAACGTTATTTCTCTCTTTATTTGTTCTATTTCCTAAAAAGCTCATTTTTCCACGCTCTACGGTTGAAGCTGTCGCCTTATAAGATTAGATTAGTTACATAAATCAGTGATATTGATAAGGTTATTTTCATGGCAAAAGTCGCAAGTAAAGCGAACCAATCTCAAGGCATGTTGGTGTTTAAACTCACCCTGCAACAGAACTTCGCAATTGGCACACTTAAAGTCCGTGAAATTGTTCCTTACATGCCAACGACCAAGATTCCATATTCTCATCACCACGTGATTGGGACCGTCACGATTCGTGACTTAACGGTACCAGTGATTGATATGGCAGCAGCGATTGGATTCCGTCCGATTCAAGAAGAGGAATACAAAAACTGCTATCTGATCGTGACAGATTGCTTGCGCACGGTGGTTGCGTTCATGGTACGAAGTATCGAGAAAATCATCGAATGTGACTGGAAAGCAATTGAAACGCCACCAGAAAGTGCAGGTCACAACATCTTTGTTACTGGCATTACTCGCTATGAAGAGAAAATCGTCCAAATGTTAGATGTCGAGCTTCTGCTTTCGAAGATCTACCCTCAATATGAAAACACTAAGATTCCTATGCTGACAGACATTGAGCGTGAACGCCTGAAAGCCTTGAGTATCCTTTTAGTTGACGACTCTTCGATTGCACGCAAACAGTTAAGTGACGCGTTGGATCGCATCAATATCCCTTATCAAATTTGCAAAAATGGCTCTGATGCACTCGATTTAATGAAGCGAGAAGCAGAAGAAAACCGCCCTATTGATCTTCTAGTAAGTGATATCGAAATGCCAGGATTGGACGGTTATGAACTTGCATTTGAAGTTCAAAACGATTCCGCACTGAACAACTCTTACCGTATTCTTCACACCTCTCTCTCTAGCGAGATTTGTGTTGACCGAGCTCACCAAGTTGGCGCTCATGAAGCGTTAGAGAAGTTCAATGCAGGAGAATTGATTGAAGCTATGCTGCGCGGTGCAAAAGAGCTAGAAGCAAAAGCGATGGCATCATAACGACTTTAGTTTGTCTCGTTATTTACTTGGCATCGTGTAGCTGCGAGACACAAACTCCGTTTCTTCCACTTGATAAATGTGATTGATATAGGAAGCCAAGCTGTAAAGCACGTTAGCTAGCAGGTTTGAATAGCGGAACAAAATTGGGGCGGGTTGTTTCTTACCTGAATGCTCTACCGCAACCAATGCGCGAACGACCTTCTTGGCTTGGCAGCGACACAAATGTAATTGGCTGGAAGTTGGGTGACCACCGGGAAGTACAAACCCCTTAAAACCACCGTCAATGCGCGCTTTGATTGCGTCGTAATCAGCTTTTAACTCATCAACTTCCGCTTCTGTGATTGCGAGCTTGCCGCGGATAGAGCCGTTCACATGGTACACGTTTGGCTGCATGCGAGTTAGGACGTCGCGACTAAAATCATCTAATTCCATCGATAGCACAAGCCCAATTCGACTGCACAACTCGTCTGCCGTAATTTCAAAATCGCAGACCGGACTGTCTTCATAAATGAATGGGTAACAAATCTCGCCAAGTTCCTTACTTACTGGTCTCATGCTCTTTCTCTGTACTTTTGGTCTAATAAAAAGGGAGTCATTATAACCTAACTCCCTTTGGGCATTCACATCCGTTTAGACGATCATAAGTTAGAAAGCCAGCTTACGCTTTTTCGACTCTCTTGTGACCTTCTTGAAGGTGAACAAAATCAACCAAATCATCACCAGACACTTGGTAAGCCTGACCAAAACCTTTTACGAATAGACCTTGTTCTGCTTTTAGGTTAAATAGAACAAAGTCTTCTAGTTGGCTTAGACCGTCGATGATTTCACCAAAACGATCTTTCATTTGACCAACAACTTGCTGCCACATTTCAGAGTCACGTTCTACAACTGTCGCAACCGCATCAAACGTTAGACGCTTGCGAGCAAACAACTGCTTAGATGAATCCTCATCTTCAATCATCATCAAAGATACGTTTGGATTCTCAAGCAGATTGCGCGCGTGACGAGCAATCTGAGAAATAAGAACGAAGTAACCTTCCTGGTTTTGTACGTATGGAGCGTAACTTACGTTTGGACGACCTTCTGCATCAACTGTTGCTAGTTGAATCGTACGGCGCTCCTGACGAAATTCCTTAATTTCTGGTCCTAGACGACCTTGTAAACGCTCTTGTTTAACTTGCTGATCCATTTTGATACCTAACTTTACTTGTTTTGTGTTTCCGAATTTAAACTCGGTTATTCTTTGATAAACGACGCCACCCCACCTGTTGGCGGATGGAGCAAGCGTCGTATGCATTTAACATTATTAATTCTATGTTGGAACTACTGATTGAACTCAGCTTGCATTGCGCGAAATGCCGTTACTTGCTCTTCAATCAGTTCGCGCTTTTCATTACGACCGAGGTAGATCTTAAAGATGTTGCTACCGCACTCAGAGAAGAAACCAAAGTAGTGGCTTTCACGCCCCATAAACGGCTTACTTACTAGCGCGATGTTTTTCACGTTATCCAGTTTAAGGTGACCGTGAAGCTCCCCTTCTTTGCCCATTAAGTTGTAGTAACCACGTGCCACTTTGCCTTTCGGGAACGGTGCTTTCACTTCAAAGATTGAGCCGAAAGAATGAACAATCGTCGTTACAGGACCAAAGCCTACAAGACCTTCTAAAATGCTTTGAGCTTGCTCTCCCGGAGCCACCGCTACCATTTTTTGAGGTAGTGCTGCAACCACATCAAATTCCGATACGCCAAGGCGCTCTGCCATCGCCGCAGGTAGCAGTTGCGGTTCTTGTTCTAGTAGGCTTTCAACCTGTTGCTTAATTGATTCCATTGGTTTTTCCATTTCTTTTAGATGTTAGATACTTTTGGTACGTTTTCGTTCATTTCCGACGTTAGTACCTGAATACATGCCTGTGCGAGAGAAACAGCCCAGAAGCTCCCTGCAAGGGTTAGCACTAAGCTACGCTCTTGAAGCTCGACCAAGCCCTTGTCGTGCCATACTTTGAACAACGGCATTAGGAAGTTAAAGGTGTCTTCACCCATGAAGTTTGTCAGTTTGTTCCCTTGAACAATGCCACGGTCGAAACCTGACTTTAGCGCAGCAAAGAGTGGCTCTAGCGGGCTCTGTTTCATCATCATCGCGATGGTGCTTTGCCCTTCATTGACGGCTTTGACATAAGTGTCTAGCGTGCGATGTTGCATCATGCCGTAACCACCGATGTTACCGCCGGCACCACAACCAACCGGAAGCACTTCTGCATACGTCTTCGCTAAGCTGTTGTATAAGCTGCGTTCACGGTTATCGATCGCCCAATGGTTTACACTGAGCTGCTTCATATGATGTTTCGACATGAATTTCGCACCGAGCTCGTACATACCAGCTTTTTCAGGCGTGGTTGCCGGTGGCGGCATCTTACCCTTCTCAACTAGGTTCAACATTGGGGCTGTCCCACCAACAACCAGTTGATATAGGTCCAAACCGTGCGCACCAGTAGACATAAAGTCGTGCAAATCTTGTTCGAGCACTTCCTTTGTCTGATAAGGCAAGCCATATAGCAGATCTATAATGACGGGAATTTTGTCTTCTTTAGCGAGCTCAGCAACGCGGTTCAAGACATCTTCACGATCATCTAAACGCTTAGCACTACGACGTACTTTGGTATTGAAGCTTTGCACACCAAATGAAAAACGGTTGAAACCTCCGTCTAGCGCTCCCTGATACAGCTCGTCCGAGAATCGGTTAATACGTCCTTCTAGGGTAATTTCACAATCGGCGGCTAAAGGGAAATAGTCATGAATTGCCTGACCAAGAATACGAACCTGATCTGCAGATAAATCTGTAGGCGTGCCCCCACCGATATAAACCGCATGAAAAATGCCACTTTGTGTCCATGGCAGTGCTGCTTTTTCTTTCAGCTCTTTCATCAGCGCTTCAAAGTACTCATCAACAAGCTTACGGCTCGCAGCATTTTGGAAGAAGTTACAAAAAGTGCAGCGCACACGACAAAATGGCACATGAATGTACAGGCAACGCTTATTGTTCTTTTGCGTTGTTTCAGAAGTGATCCGTGACAGGATTTCACCTTGTTGTGGCGGTGGCACAGGCATACTGCTACCACCCGCGTGCGCAGAGTGTTTTTTCACAAACGCAAAACGCAGCGGATCGGGGCTGTCACTCCCGAGAATTGATTCGTCAAATTTATAAATGTCGACGCTCATATTTACTCACTTAAAGCCCACCACACAAAGGATTGAGGCTCATTTCAAAAAAACTGTAAAGATCATAATTTGCACGTAATGATAATGCAATTGATAATTGATCTTATTTCCTTTTCGAGCAATAATCTTCCCACTTGATAATGATTCCTACTACCGAGATTTACCCGTGAACGTAAAAAGATATGCCATTGCCGGTGGCGCCTCTTTAGTGGTGCACGCAGCGCTTCTTTTTGTCTCCCAAGAGACAAAAGTGTTTGCAATGCCAGCAGGCAATCCCACCAGCTCGGTAAGCTTGAATTTAGTCTCAGCGCCAAAACCGGTACAAGCGGCTCCTACGCCACAAGAAGTGGTGGAAGAGAAGCACCCGGAGCCAAAGAAACAACCTGAGCCTCCGAAGCCAAAACCAAAGCCTGAGCCGATTAAAAAGACGGTAGAAAAGCCGATCGTAAAAAAAGAAGCGGTGAAGAAAAAACCAGTCCAAAAGAAACCTGAACCGGTTAAAAAACCTCAACCACCAAAACCCGTTGCAAAGAAAGATCCGCAACCAAAAGAAAAAGTGGAAGAGAAAGTCGCAAAAGAACCTCAACCACAACAAGCGGCTCCTACTGATCAATCGAAAGGGGCGACATCACAGCCAGTGATGATTGACCAACCGACGTTTGTTTCTCAACCAGTACAACCTCGTTACCCACGTTCAGCGCAAAAGCGTGGTATTGAAGGGGTTGCGCTGTATGAAATTTGGCTTGACGAAAACGGCAACCAGATTAAACAAGTACTTATCGAATCATCTGGTGCAGAAATGCTCGATCTTTCTGCTCTACGTGCCATTAAACAATGGCAGTTTTCACCTCATATTTCTGGCGGGCACAAAGTCGCTCACCGAGTTCAAATCCCAGTTCGTTTTAAGTTGGATGGATAATGGAACAGCTACAACATTTACAAACCCAATTTGGTCTTATGACTTGGCCTTTACTTATTTGCTCTGCACTTACAGTCATGATCATTGCGGAAAGACTCTTTCAAGTATTCATTAGCCTAGGAGTCGGTAAACGCGCGATTCGCCAAAAGCTGACCAAGCTTGACCCAACCAACAACAAAGACATCGAAGCACTAGCGGATGAGTTTTCGGGTAAACGACCTCTTTTATATCGTGGTGTTGCAATGCTGCTTGCGCATCACTCTTTTTCTAAATCACTGCGTGAAGATGCGGCTGGTATTTGGCTTCAAGAAAAACGTCATCAGTTGCACTCAGGTCTGCGTCTGTTGACCTTGATTGGCGTGATCAGCCCCCTGATTGGTCTATTAGGTACAGTTCTTGGTCTTATCGACATGTTTAAAGGTATTGCTTCTTCTACCGGTAACATTACGCCAAACGACTTGGCAGATGGCTTGGGTCTTGCGATGCGTACGACTGCAGCTGGTTTGATCATTGCGTTACCTGCTATTTCTGGCGCGCAACTGATTGGTCTTTGGGCAGATCGTGTTATCGCTAAGCTTGAACACACTCTGAACTATGTAAATCTGTGGCTCGAAGGCATTTCTCTACAGCATGTATCTCCGGAAAACAGCAAAGAAGTCGCGACTGTTGCAAATCATGTTGAAGCGAGAAGTTCATGATTAAGGCACCACAAGACAACAACAGTCATGGCTTAACACCAGACTTAACGCCACTGCTCGACATCATTTTCATCGTAATGGTGTTTTTGATGCTCACTGCAGCAGTGAAGTTAGATTCCCTAGATGTGAACCTACCAAGCACCGATTCCCAAGCTGTGGCTGAGGTGGACAAACAATCAATCACGGTGAACATCCTTAAAGAAGAGCCACACTGGGCGATCAACGGTAAGGCGTACATCGATTGGGAAAACTTTACGATGGCTCTGTTAGAAGAGAGCAAATCAACCGACAAACCTATTGTGATTGGTGCGGAAAAAACCGCAGACATTCAGTCACTGGTTAAGCTTCTTGGCTTTTTACAAGAAAACGGAATTCAAGCGACTCAACTGCTCACTGAAGAGTCGCAATAGAAGAACACAAGATTGAGAACACACTAATGAATAAAACACTTTCGCCCGTTCGTACCGCATTGACTGCAGCCATTACTATGCTTGCTAGTGCGAGCCTATTTGCCAACGAAGCTCCATCAAATGAACGCGTGGTCAGTGCCGGCAGCGCTGTCACTGAACTGTTACTTGCTCTTGATGCAAAAGATAGCCTTGTTGCTGTCGACGTAACAAGCCAACTACCGGAAGGTATGGAGTTACCAAAAGTTGGTTACCACCGTCGTCTTTCTGCTGAAGGTCTACTGGGATTAAGCCCGACTAAATTGATTGGATCAGATGAAATGGGACCAAACACCACGCTAGACCAATTGAAATCAGCAGGTGTTGATGTTGAAGTCGTCAATACAGAAGCAAACGTGGAAGGTTTGGTTAATCGTATCGACCAAATTGCGACCATCATGCATCGCGAAGCTCAAGCGACAGCGCTAAAAACTGAAGTTGAAGCACAAGTGAAAGCACTGGAAGGCAACCAACCAGCAAAAGCTGACAAAAAGAAAGTACTTTTCCTACTGATTCACGAAGGTCGCCCAGCAAACGTAGCGGGGTCAGAAACAACACCAGACGCAATCATTCAACTTGCAGGTGGAGAAAACCCAGCAGCAAGCAAACTCTCTTCATACAAGCCACTGTCAACAGAAGCTATGGTCGAGATGCAACCAGACGTGATTCTTGTGAGTGGGCGTAGCTATCAAACAATGGGCGGTGCAGATGCCATTCTGAAAGCAATGCCTCTCCTTGCCGCGACTCCAGCAGGTATGAACAAAAACATAGTGACAATTGACGGTCATGCGCTTGTTGGTGGTTTAGGACTTAAGAGCCTTTCAGAGGCGAAGCGCCTAAACGAGTTGCTTTACCCGTAGAGAGATTCAATGCTGTTAAGACGAATTCCTTTATCTACTACCCTACTCGCGTTATCTGGCATTTTAGCTTTTATCGCAGTAGCGTCCATTACAGTAGGCCCAATGAATATTAGCTTCTCAGACAGTCTGAGAAGCTTAACAGGAGCAGGTTCAGACCTTGCTCCTCATATTCAGTTAGTCATCAACGAAATCCGCCTTCCACGCACCATTCTTTGTATGTTTATTGGTGCGATCCTCGCTATCTGTGGTGTTGTGATGCAGGGGTTATTCCGAAATCCTCTAGCCGAGCCAGGCATCATCGGTGTTTCCGCTGGCGCGGCGCTTGGTGGCGCATTTGCAATCGTCGTATTTGCCGATTTCAGTCAAAACTACCCGACACTAATGAACTTAGCTGCCTTGCCATTTTTCGCCTTCCTCGGCGGTGCAATTACCACGGTATTAGTTTACTGGTTAGGTACGAATAAGTTTGGTACGTCAGTCACCATCATGTTGCTTGCGGGGGTTGCAATCAGCGCACTCTCGGGCGCTGCGATTGGTTTTATGAACTTCATCGCCGATGATCAAATGCTGCGAGACTTAACTCTTTGGTCGATGGGATCGCTGGCTGGGGCAAACTGGTCAGGGATTGGTTTAGCTGCGGTGACTCTCATCGTCTTGATGTTCTGGTTCCAGAGAAAAGCCATGTCATTAAATGCATTGCTTTTGGGAGAATCAGAAGCCAAACACCTAGGTGTGCCAGTACAGAAGCTCAAACGCCAACTTATCCTGTTGTCTGCAGTTGGTGTGGGTATTACGGTGAGTATCTGTGGTGCAATTGGATTTATCGGTCTGGTGATTCCGCATTTAGGTCGTATGCTTGCCGGTCCAGACCATCGCACGCTGCTGCCTATTTCAGCGCTTATGGGCGCACTACTTCTTACCGCTGCTGATATGTTTGCACGAGTCGTTGTTGCACCCGCAGAGTTGCCTGTAGGCATTGTAACCGCATTGATTGGCGCGCCATTCTTTATCTACTTACTGTTCCAACAAAAAGGGAAGATTCTGTAATGAATGACATCGTTCTGTCTGGCAGAAACATCTCCATGAGATATGGGAGCCGAGTGGTACTAGACGACATCAGTATTGATATTCGTGCAGGCGAGGTCACCGCATTATTAGGTCCTAATGGCGCGGGTAAGAGTACGCTGCTGAAGTTATTGTGTGGCGAGATTCCGTCTCAGAATGATATCCAGTTCTTTGGTAAACAAAAAAACGACTGGGAGCCTTCAGAGAGCGCCAAACACGTGGCGATGTTGCCGCAGCACAGCACGCTGACCTTCCCGTTCTTAGCGAGAGAAGTGGTCGAACTAGGTGCGATTCCTCTGTCCATTTCTAATAAAGAGACCACAGAGCTTGCTCTGCAATACATGAAGCAAACCGATGTTTTGCATTTGGCTGATAACCTCTACCCTGCTCTCTCTGGTGGTGAGAAACAACGTTTACATTTGGCTCGCGTGTTAACACAACTTCATCTATCCGGTGATAAGAAGATCTTAATGCTGGACGAGCCTACCTCTGCATTGGATTTAGCTCACCAGCACAATACATTAAAAATCGCTCGTCAAGCAGCAAAAGAGCACAACGCAGCGGTTGTAGTCGTATTACACGACCTTAATTTGGCCTCCCAGTATGCAGATCGCCTTGTACTACTGCACGACGGTAAACTTGTCTGTGACGATACGCCATGGAACGCATTAACACCGGAACGCATAGAACAGGTTTACGGCTATCACTCCATTGTGACCAAACACCCTACGTTGGATTTCCCACAAGTTCACGCTGCGGCATAACCTCTATCGATTAACCAAACGATTCATGCCTAACAAAGCCCAATGTTCAATATTGGGCTTTTATTTTGCCTAAATAACACTCAAATTTCCGAGTCTAATCTGTTTTAATCATTCAATAATGTTTTGGATACACAAATAACTAAATTGAACAATAGGTAAATTCTGAATTGCCATTTAGTTATCAACAATAATACATATTGGGAATTAGAATAATTTATTATTTAATTAATAATCACCCTCATCAATATCGATTAATTATTAACTTATTTTCAAACGAAAGATGAACATTAAGTTTCCAACTTAATTCAGGTTGCGATAAAATTTTTTGCGACATTCATCACACAATATATCTATTCTCCCCCTTAGACTCCGGACTTTTCAAGCCCCCCAAATTTGCAGTGAGTCTATGAAGCTTTCTAACTTAAGTATTAAAAGTAAAATTAGTGCGTTGATATTAATTATCTCCGCCGCCGTAATTGCACTCTCTTTCTTCTTTAACTCTCAAATTAAATTAATCGACGGAAAGATGTCGGAATTTTCTGACACCACAGTTCCGAGTATTTTGTTAGTTAAAAACATTGAAATCGAAGTCGGCATTTTAAGAAAAGATGAATTTTCTTTATTGACGAATGTAAACCATGCTGAGTTTAAAACATGGTTGAAAGGTCTAGATGAATCAGAAAGTAAAGTTGACAACTATATTAAAAAGTATGGTCAGTCGTTATGGGATCAACGTGACCGTGATGCCTTCAACCGTGTCAACGATGCATGGGAAAAATACCGTAGCTTCAATGAAAAATACTCCGCACTGCTTCTAACCAAGCAAGTTGATGAAGCCAACGCAATGCTGCTTGATGGCTTCCCTGCTTTCCAAGAGCTACAAAACGCTATCATCGCTCTTGTTGAGCTAAACCAAACCTTCATTAAAGAAGACATCGACAGCACGCATATCGTGGTAACCGATGCGATTACTTACGGCATCATTGCTATTGTAGCCTTGTTAGCTTTGGGTTTTTCTCTAGGGCTATTCCTTACCAAGCAAATTTGCTCGCCACTTAACTATGTTGTTGAAATGGCGTCTAAGATTGCCTCTGGTGATCTTACTTACCAACTGCCACGCAATAAGATTGGTAATGATGAACTTGGTATCCTTGCCGATGCATGTATCGATATGCAGGCGAAGCTTTTAAGTCTGGTTGACAGCATTTCTTCAACTACCGCACAAGTAAGTACAGCAACAGAAGAAGTGAGCGCGATTTCAGAACAAACTTCATCTGGTATGGACGAGCAGCAACAACAGCTTAATCTGATTGCAACCGCAATGAACGAGATGCAAGCAACAGTTAACGATGTCGCCAACAACACCGAAGCCGCATCTGAAACCGCGAATGGTGCGTCGAACGATGCGAAACAAGGTTTAGAAGTCGTTCAAGAGTGTATCTCGCAAATCAATGAAGCATCTGTTGCGATCCAATCTGTTGGCACCATGGTCAGCGAGCTTGAGCAAGACGCATCAAACATCAGCGTTGTCGTCGACGTGATTCAAGATATTGCTGAGCAGACCAACCTTCTGGCTCTCAATGCAGCGATCGAGGCAGCACGCGCTGGCGAACAAGGTCGAGGCTTCGCGGTTGTTGCAGACGAGGTACGTACACTAGCAAGTCGCACGCAATCATCCACAGAAGAGATCGTCTCCATCATTAGCAAGCTACAAAACTGCTCTAAAAGCGCAGTGTCTGCGACAAACAACAGCAATGATTTGATTCAAGTGTGTGTTGAACAAGCACAAAACGCAGGTGCAACCATTGGTCAAATCGAGCAAAGCGTGGACAACATTGCAGAGAAAAGCATTCAAATTGCAAGCGCATGTAGCGAGCAGAGCTCAGTCACTGAAGAATTGCATCGTAACGTAGAACACATCAATCAGTTCTCTAGTGAAGTGGCAACGGGCTCTCGCCAAACCGCAGTTGCTTGTCGTGACTTAAGTGAGCTGGCTGTTGGTCTACAAGAAATTGTAAGTCAATTTAAAACGGCTTAACCAATCATTAAAGGCTTCTAGCCTACCTTTACTCGCATATCCAAAGCCCAATGTTCATTCATTGGGCTCTGTTTCTTTTATCGCTTCAGAGAAAACCCGATCGCCGTCTCGATTCTCCAATTTATCCCACCGAAACCCATTAGTATCAGGGTAACCCGCTATGATTATTCTTTGTAGCGTATAAAGTGTAAAAACTATTTCTATACCC
>NZ_BCUF01000021.1 GCF_001591145.1 Vibrio harveyi NBRC 15634 = ATCC 14126 = KCTC 12724
GAAGAAGCCAGCTCATTGAGCTGGCTTTTTTCGTTCTATACCTATCAATTTTCAATGACTACCCCACTATCTGGCCAAATCTAGTCTCACTCATAGCGCGATTTTTAGTGATCTTTCGTTAAGTAGTACGACACCTAGATACTTTTAACTAGCTCTGCTTGAGAGGGAATCAAAGTGTCAGTTGGTTTATTTTAGGTCAATGGAATCAAGCCATAGATCATCTTATTAGCTCTATCTTCACCATTCCCTATGTGTGACTCATCGTTTCCCTTGTAAGGATCCTATTTGCTCGACTTTAACCACTCGAAATTATATCGATAGGTTTCGATTCTCTGATTTCCAGACATAAAAAATCCCGCTCGAAAGCGGGATTTTACTAAGACTAAATTGAACGCTGTTGGTGATTAACCTTGAATACCAACAATCAACCAAGGTGCGTTTGGTACCGTTAGGTCACGCTCTAGGTGCCAGATATCTTCGATATCTTCTTCAATGCCTTCTGCTGCATCACGGTAGCGACCACTGAACTGCAGACTAAGCTGTGCTTTACTTGCATCGTAGTCAGCGCGAACGATTTCAGCATCTACATACATCACATCGGTGTGTTGCTCGCCATCTAGCTTCGCACGTTCTGCTTTCAAATCTTCAAATAGGCTTGGTGAAACATACTCTTCAATCGTGTGAAGTTGGTTATGGTTCCATGCGCCTTGCAAGATACGGTAGTGCTCACGAGAGCCATTGATGAATGCAGCTTGGTCAAAACCCGGTGGGTAGTTATGTGGGATGTCAGTTTGAGCACCGAAACCGCCAAAACCACCAGCGTTTGTATTTGGCTGTTGCTCAAAATTCTGCATGTTTGGTTGCTCGAACTTAGAAGCATTACCGCCAAATGCTGGCTGTTGACGATGCTGATTCATACTGCCCTGTTTAGCGCCAAGCATGCCACGCATCAATTTGAAGATAACAAATGCAATCAAACCGATGATTAGGATATCCATAAATTGGATACCTTCGAATGCACCACCAAAGAATGCTGCTAACAAACCACCAGCAAGAAGACCACCAAGTAAGCCGCCCATCAAACCTTTTTTGCTTGATGATTTAGCACCTTGTTCTTTACCAATGGTGTTTGTGTTTTGTTGCTGCTGTTTAGGAGCAGGGGCTGTTTTATAACTCTTACCGAAAGACTTACCACCACCGAACTTTTTCGCTTCCGCGATAGGCGTTACAGCAACAGTAAACATCAGTAGGGCGACAATCGAAAATAAACGTTTCATCGTTATCCTTAAAATTGACGATATGTACTTAATCGCGCTGCATGATAGTGAAATGAACGAGCATCTAATATCAGTAGCACGCTAAATATGAGATGTGTCCATCATACTCCGTCGGATTCAACAATGAAACAATCCGTAATAGAAGACATGTATCAGAATATTGCCAACCCACAGGTTTCTGACTTGTTTGCGTTATTGACGGTCAATCAGTAGCTGACTATCATATTGAACGTTGTTCAATAAGTAGTTTTAAATTATGGCGCGCAGAAACGATCACACTAGAGAAGAGTTAGTCAATTTGACTCTTACCACAGTCAAAGACTTTTTAGACGAAAACTCTTACCACGACCTGAGCCTTCGCAAGATCGCTAATATGATAGGTTACGTGCCAAGTACTCTCGTTAATATCTTTGGCAACTATAACCTACTGCTTTTACATGCCGTTGCACAGACATTGGATGAGTTGCAACAAGAAGCAGTAACCGCGACCAAAAACAGTAAGGATGCTCATCAAGCACTTTTTGAACTGGCATACTGCTACCATGACTTTGCGCAAAAACACCCTTACCGCTGGCAACTGGTATTTGAGCACAACATGAATGGTGCTGAGCTTCCAGAGTGGCACGCGAAGCGCATCGATGGTATGACAGGAATGTTGGAATCCTTATTGGCACAAATCGCTCCCCATCGTACTGAATCTGAAGTATTACAAGCGAGTCGAGTATTATGGTCAGGTGTTCACGGCATTACACTTCTGAGTGTCGATGACAAATTTTTCTCAAGCGAACCTATTGATGGTAAAGAGCTTATCGATAACCTGATTTCAAACTACCTGATCAGCTGGTAATAAAGGATTGTTCATGTCATCAGACAGCCAGTCGTCTTTGCTTAGGCAGCGAAAGTTCCTCCCCTACTTTATTACCCAGTTTTTTGGTGCTTTCAACGACAACATATTTAAGAACGTACTGCTGCTGTTTGTGGCTTTTGCTGGGTCAAGCGCGTTACCAATTTCTAGCAACCTTTTCATTAACTTAGCGGCAGGCTTGTTTATTCTTCCATTCTTCTTATTCTCTGCATCAGCTGGGGTGCTCGCGGATAAGTACGAGAAGTCATGGTTTATTCGAAAGGTAAAGTTGTTCGAGATCGGCATCATGCTATTAGGCGCAATTGGTTTTATCACCGAAAGCTATGGCGTCCTGCTCTTATTGCTGTTTTTGATGGGTACCCAATCGGCGTTCTTTGGACCAGTCAAATATGCCCTACTTCCTCAACAACTTAATGAAAGAGAACTCGTCCCTGGCAACGCATTAGTCGAAGCTGGTACGTTTATCGCAATTCTGGTCGGTACTCTCGGTGCCGGTATTATTGCCTCAGCAGAGAGTGCCAAATATCTTGCTGCTTTCTGCGTTGTCATCTTTGCTGTTTTGGGCTACCTATCTAGTCGCTTTATTCCGTTTGCATCAGCCAGCGCGCCGGACATTCAATTCAAATGGCAACCATATAAACAGACCAAGCACACACTCGCGATTGCTAAGTCTGATCGTATTGTCTTCCAATGCATCATGGCAATCAGCTGGTTTTGGTTCCTAGGTGCGGCTTATCTGACTCAATTTCCAAACTTCACCAAGGTGTATTTAAACGGTACCGAAAGCGCGGTTTCTTTCCTTCTAGCGCTATTCTCTGTTGGCATTGCTGTTGGCTCCATGGCATGTAATTGGCTCTCAAATCATCGTATTGAAGTCGGCATCGTGCCGATTGGTGCTCTGGGTATCACAATCTTCGGTTTCTTGATGGCAACATCGATTCCGACCGATCTGCCTCGCTTCCATACTTTCGCTGAGTTTGTTAGCTACGATGCATTCTGGTCCTTGTTCTTCTACTTATTAATGATAGGTGTATCCGGCGGTCTCTTTATCGTCCCCCTTTATGCCTTGATGCAACACCGAGCTAAAGAAACGGAACGAGCGCAGGTCATTGCAGGCTTAAACATCTTTAACTCTCTATTCATGGTAGGCAGCGCTGTATTAGGCATTGTTTGTTTAAGCGTACTTGAAATGAGCATTCCTCAATTATTTGCTCTTCTGGCGGTGCTTAACTTCCTCGTTGCAACGTACATTTTTTTGCAGATTCCTATCTTTGTGGTGCGCTTTGCAATGTGGGTGGTCACTCATACCATTTACCGAGTGAAGCACAAGAACTTACACCACCTACCAGAACACGGCGGGGCATTGATCGTCTGCAATCATGTCAGCTATATGGACTCACTGCTATTAAGTGCCGTTTGTCCTCGTCTCATTCGATTTGTGATGGAAGAAGACTATGCGAACCTTCCTCCTTTGCGACGATTCCTTCGCCGAGCAGGCGTGATCCCCATCTCGGCTAGCAATCGAACATCGATTCGCCGCGCATTTAATGATGTTGAGAAAGCACTGAGTGAGGGTCATATTGTGTGTATCTTCCCAGAGGGACGTTTAACGTCAGATGGTGAGATGAACGAGTTTATGCGTGGTATCGATATCATCCTTCGCCGCAGCCCTGTCCCTGTTATACCAATGGCACTGAAAGGTTTGTGGGGCAGCTATTTCAGCCGTGCAAAAGGTCGCGCATGTAAGGGGTTACCAACCCGTTTCTGGTCTAAATTAGAAATCGAAGCAGGAACACCCGTCGATCCAAAACAAGCCAGCGCGCAAGTTATGTTTGAAAAAGTAAGAGCACTTCGAGGCGACTGGCGTTAAACTCAGAGCAGCACTTTCATATTCTTGAACATGCGTTTAGTTTAACTGAACGCATGTTCAATTCATTAAGACTTTCTGACCAAAAGCGTTACTGTATACTCCACGCTTTAACTCATAACAACGAACGACACCCTTGAATACAAAGAATATCCCCTTTGGATTGGCACTGCTGTTTTGTTTAACCCCTTTCGTGTCCTCTCCTATTGCGCTTGTGGTCGGTTTTCTATTGGCGAGTTTTAGCCTAGTACCGACAGAACTTCCTATTGCCTCTTTTACCAAGAAGTTGCTTTCCTATTCAATCATTGGCTTAGGCTTCGGTATTCACTTTGAGCAGGCTCTAGCAGTCACTTCTGACGGCATTGGTCTTATCATCGCCACCATTCTTGGTACGCTTGTGATCGGTATGACGATCGCGAAGATGATTAAGTTAGAACGAACGACCGCTTACTTAATCGCTTCTGGCACTGCAATTTGCGGTGGCAGTGCAATTGCCGCTGTCGCTCCAGCGATTAAAGCGAAGGATGAACAAATCGGTCTTGCACTTGCAACGGTTTTCGTTCTGAACTCATTAGCGCTATTTATCTTCCCAGTGATTGGTCACGCAATAGGCTTGGATCAGCATACGTTCGGAACATGGGCGGCGATTGCGATTCACGACACTTCTTCAGTTGTGGGGGCCGCGTCTGCTTACGGCGAAGAAGCACTTACGACAGCAACAACATTGAAACTCGCCCGAGCATTGTGGATTATCCCTGTCGCACTGATCAGTGCTGTGATCTTTTCTCGAGGTAATGGAGAGGAAGGCAAAAGTAAGTTAGTGATTCCTTACTTCATTTTCTGGTACTGTGCTGCAATTGCATTCAGCGATTTTTTCCCACAATTTGAAGTGGTATATCAAGGCATCTTTGCCATTGCTAAGCAAGCTCTTGTGGTTTGTTTGTTCTTGATTGGTTGCAGTATTTCAGTCTCAAAACTCAAATCAGCAGGCGCAAAGCCATTACTGTTTGGCGTCACATTGTGGGTACTGATTTCTACTACGTCTCTAGGCTGGTTACTTCTCAGCTAAACCTTGATCGATTTTCTGAGGCTGGGTTGGCTCGACTTTTCGCGTGCTTTGACTTTTGTGTACCAACACTAAAGCTATTGCAACCAGAAAGGCAGTTAACTCAGCCAATGAACGCATTAACCCCTCACTGCTGACAGCTACACCGATTTGCAATAATACCGCCGCTGCTAACGCTAATTTGATCATCCTGAACCTTATGCCTTATTCCTTTATCTTTGAGCATGATTATGATTCAGAGTTATAAGGATACGAAATTACCTTTTCGACTAATTCATTGCGAAATCAACTATAACCAAGTGACTTCAAGGTGCTGGATTCAGAGCGCTGTCACTGATTCAAGTTCAAGGAAAACAACGAAGCGTAATAGCAAGCTCTTTCCAAGTTGTTTGACGATGAAATTGTTTCAGTGACACGCTCCCAAAGGGCGAGTTGCCTTGGTTCGTATGCTCCGTTAACAACTTTTGATTTAGAACCACTAGATCTTCAAATTGTTGCCTCGCCTTCAAACCAAGTCATTCTCGCTGAACCAAGCATTTTGAGGTTACTTGGGTATATGACTTTCTATCCATGAAATAAAGGTTTTCACTTTAGGTCGATGTTCATAGCCAGATGGACAAATTAAATCGTACCCCAAGTTCGTATCCATTGTCGGATAAGGGCTAACCAATTCTCCTTTATCCAGTAAATCTTTGACGAATCGATACCGCCCCATCGCCACACCAACACTATTTCTCGCCGCGAGCACCGCCATATCTCGATGGCTAACACAATAAAAATGCTCAAAGATATCAACATCAAGTCCCACATGGGCAATCCATCGTTGCCATACATCCGAACCCAATGCATGGATAAAGTTGATACGATGAAGTGATGCCATCCCATCCTCTAAAATATTCTGTTCTTTCATGTACTCAGGTGTACAGACCGGGATGTACTTTTCACCAAACAGTCTTTGGCGATACACATCAACCAAATGCTCCGTATCATAAAAAATCGCAGCATCAATGTGATTAGTCACTAAATCTAATTGGTTTTCCTGTGCAAACAGGTTGAGGTTAAATCCCGGATAAAGACGTTTAAAATCCGCAATACGTGGCATCAACCATCCATTTAAGAATCCCGGAGATGCAGCGATGTTCAGTTCACCAACTAAATCCGTTGATTTTATTTCTTCAATTTCATTAAAAATGGTGCTCAGTGACGATGATAATGTCTTTTGGAATCGGTACCCTTCTGCGGTCAAATCTAACTTCCGCGTACCTCGCACAAACAGAGAAAAACCAAGCTCCTGCTCTAGCACTTTGATGCGATGACTCACAGCGCCTTGAGTGAGGTGCAACTCTTTCGCTGCCTGCGTAAAGCTGAGGTGCTTCGCTGCGATACTGAAGGTATGAAGGTTTCTAAGCAGTAACTGTTGGTTAGCCATAACGCACCATGCATTAAAAATATTAATTCATGATAGTAGTGATTTCGTTTGTTTGCGTCGATAATTAAGTTTCAAATAGTCTCTAGAAACTAAATAAAAACGCCACTTTCAAACATAGATCATGTTTTAGGTGGCATTAAAATTATAGGGGCAAATATGAATATACTCGGCTATATGCAAAAAGTCGGTAAGGCATTAATGGTACCCGTGGCGACCCTACCTGCTGCGGCAATATTAATGGGGATTGGCTACTGGATTGATCCGGTCGGTTGGGGCTCTGAAAGTGTTTTAGCGGCATTCCTAATTAAATCCGGTGGAGCCATCATTGATAACATGGCGGTACTGTTCGCCGTTGGTGTCGCTTTCGGATTAAGCAAGGATAAGAATGGCTCTGCCGCTTTATCTGGTTTTATCTGTTTTATGGTGCTAACCACATTACTAGCACCGGGTGCCGTTACTCAATTGATGGATATTAGTGCTGACGAAGTGCCTGATGCGTTCAACAAAATCAACAACCAGTTTATCGGTATTCTAGTTGGCGTGATCTCAGCAGAAATCTATAACCGTTACTCTGGTGTTGAGCTACCAAAGGCGTTGGCATTCTTCAGTGGCAAGCGTCTGGTTCCAATCTTAACCTCTATCGCTGGCATGGCTTTGGCTTTTGTCCTGCTTTACGTATGGCCTGTGATTTACGATGCATTAATTATTTTCGGGACTAAGCTCGAATCCATGGGGGCGTTAGGCGCAGGTCTCTTTGGCTTCTTTAACCGTTTGATGCTGACAATCGGCATGCACCACGCGCTCTACCCAGTCTTCTGGTTTGATGTGGTTGGCATCAACGACATTCCAAACTTCTTAGGCGGCGCACAGTCTATTGCCAATGGTACGGCTGTGATCGGCAAAACTGGTATGTACCAAGCTGGCTTCTTCCCAATTATGATGTTTGGCCTACCAGGTGCCGCTCTTGCGATTTATCACTGCGCTGATAAGCAAAACAAAACCAAAGTGTTTTCTATCATGCTGGCTGCTGCGATGGCGTCTTTCTTCACTGGTATCACAGAACCTCTAGAGTTCAGCTTCATGTTCTTAGCGCCAGTGTTGTACCTGATTCACGCAGTATTAACGGGGATCTCAATGTACATTGCGGCAAGCATGCAATGGATGGCAGGTTTTGGCTTCTCTGCAGGCTTCGTTGACTTCGTACTATCAAGCCAAAACCCGCTGGCGACCAAATGGTACATGCTGATCCCACAAGGTTTAGTTTTCTTCGCGATTTACTACAGCGTATTCCGCTTTGCGATTATTAAGTTCAACTTACGTACACCCGGTCGCGGCGAGGATATGGAAAAAGAAGTCACTGAGAACATTGGTGAATTGGCGAAAGACTACATCGCAGCGATTGGTGGTGCAGATAACATTCTCGAGGTGGACAATTGTATTACTCGCCTTCGCTTGACTGTAAAAGACTCTTCTCTAGCCGATGAAGCTAAGCTAAAACAACTAGGTGCTGCTGGCGTAGTTATGATTGGTAAAGGCGGCTTACAAGTGATTATCGGATTGGGCAAAGTAGATAAAGTGGCTGAGCAGATGAAAGTCGCGCTCGCTAACTAAAGAATTGTGGTGACTCACCATCACCACATCCCCCTGAAGTGCAATAACGCTTAGTCACCGTTTTGCACTTCATTTTTTAGCCAGTCTTTCACTGCTTTGCGCGACACTTTAATACCACCACCCAACAGAGTTTGAGGCATTGCGTAATACGCTACTGGCCATTTGAATTTCTCTAGCTTAGTTTTTAGGTATTGCTCGTACTGTACTTTGCTCAATAACGATTCAGTTTGAATCACAGCCACTGGTCGGTGTCCAAATTCCGCATCTTCTACTGGCACAACAATGCTTTGCGAAATACCCTCGATTTGGTTCAGTACTGCTTCAATTTCTTCGCAGTGAACATTCTCACCGCCAGAGATGAATTGGTTGTCTGCTCGTCCAATGATCTTAAGTTCATCGCCTTGCCACTCACCTAAGTCTTTACTGTCGAACCAACCATCATCATTAAGCAGAGAAGTAACACTTCCTTGATTGAAGTAGCCAGTTGCGAGAGTGAGCCCGCCAATATAAATGCGTTGCTCCTCCAGCTTAATATCTCGATTTTGCAATAGGTGACCTGCATTGCTGATGCTGTCTATTTGCTTTGCTGTCACCGTTGAAGCGGCTTCCGTCATGCCGTAGCCTAGCCAAGTCTCAATGCCTTGTTGTGTCGCTCGTAGTGCGAGCTCATGTGCGACGTGGCTACCACCCAGTAATACATGCGTGAGAGACAATTCAACTTGTTCGTCCAGCAAACGCTTAAGCTGGGTCGAGACTAAAGAAGCATGAGAGACACCAACAATATCGTCCGTAAAGCTTCCACTTCCGACCTTAATGGTTGCACCAGCGAACAGCCAGCGATACACAATGGCAAGACCAGAAACATGATAAAGCGGCAAAGAGAGTAACCACGTACCTTGTTGGTCGAACCGAAACTCAGCCAACAGACCTTGAGCTGAAGAAAGGTGCTGTCTATGTGTATGAACAACCGCTTTGGGCGTACCGGTTGAACCAGAGGTAAATACGATAGATGCGAATCCATCATGCGAGTATCCGTCAGTAGAGAGCACTGATACATCATCGGTGTTAGTGTCTGGAATCGACAACAAGGTAGCACTAAGTTGTGATAACTGATTTTCAGAGTACAAACCAACGGCACCATCAGCAAACCAAACAAAGCGTTGCTGGTTCGGTTTGTATAATGTCGTTAGTTTGCCAGACAGAGCCTCAAAAGGCTGCGGCATGGTTAAAGCAACAGTCGCTCCTAACTGCTGAGCGGCAAGATAAAACCACAGGGTTTCAACTTGATTCTTACCGACTAACGTCACCACATCTCCATTCATCACACCTTGCTGTTGCAGGGAATGAACATAATGGCTAATCCGTGCCGCTAATTGCTGCCAATTGAGCGACGCTTTGTTTGTTTCAAGCGCAATAGAAAAAGGGCTCACTTGAGCCCAGTATTTCCAAGGTGCAATCGCAATATCATCTACGCTGAATGCCACACTAACTCCTGCTCTGACAGCGGAATAACTGGAAGATCGCACTTCGGCCAGCCCTGCTCTAATTGCGCTTTAAACAAACCAATGGTATCCAAACCTGGGATCTCATTTGGTAGTTGCCATTGTGCTAAGCGCGCAAGTTGGTTGAGACCTAAGCTCGATTCAATGCTTGAGCTGATCACGGCTTTAATGCCCAGCGTCTTCGCCTTTTCAATCAGCTTAATACAGAAATCAACCGAGCCGATTAACGTTGGCTTGATGATGATGGTTTTCACACCAGTAAGATCTTCCAAGCTGAAATCTTCACGACGAACCGCATCTTGCAACGTCTCATCCCACGCGATAGCGATCCCCGTATTGATTGCAAAAGACAGGCTGTCGCCAGGAGAGCGACATGGCTCCTCCAAGAAGGTGATGCGCTGGCGTAGTGATGGTGCAATGTATTTTGCAAACTGCTGCGCTTTTTCTGGCGTCCAAGCACGGTTTGCATCAAGACGAAGCGTTAGCTGTGGAATCGACTCAAGGAACAAGTTCACCAGCATACCGTCACGAATCGGTTCATACAGACCGACTTTTACTTTCGCGACTTTTTCGCCTTCCATTTCGTTCAGTTTTGGGATCAGATCGTCTGGGTCACCGTTACACAAAGGCGCGACTTGGTGCTTACCTTGCGCAGGTAAACCACCTTCAAGATCCAGTTGAGCCATCGACAAACCAAACGCAACCGATGGATACATGTGGTTGTAATCCAAAGGTAAGTTCGCAACCCAGCGTTCAACCTGAGCTTGCAATTGAATACCGGCTTCTTCCACACCTTCCAAGCTAAAACCAACCAGTGGAGCGACTTCACCACGACCGATTTTATCGCCTTCGGACAGTTCAACGATGTAACCTGTACGTTCCGTCAACTTGTTATCACGCAATATCACGCCACTGTCCATTGGCAAGCAGTAACGATAAATCTTCGCTTTACGCATAATTCGAATCCTATGTAATGCCGTATATTCTGAGCTCTTTAGCGAGAAAACCCGCTAGCCTCCCAGAGGGCGAGGCGCTCAGGACGAAAACGAAATAGAGGAGCGCATGGCTCCTCTTCTTATACGGATTATGGGTTACGAGGGAATTTGTCGAAGTCTGGGCGACGTTTCTCGTTGAATGCGTTACGACCTTCTTGGCCTTCATCCGTCATGTAGAACATCATTGTCGCGTTACCAGCAAGCTCTTGCAGACCCGCTTGACCATCACAGTCTGCATTGAGTGCCGCTTTCAAACAACGTAGCGCCATAGGGCTATGTTGTAGAACTTCACGACACCAGCGAACGGTTTCTTTTTCTAGGTCTTCTAGTGGCACAACTGTGTTCACTAGTCCCATATCTACTGCTTCTTGTGCATTGTAGAAGCGACATAGGAACCAGATTTCGCGAGCTTTCTTCTGACCAACAATGCGAGCCATGTAAGATGCACCCCAGCCACCATCGAATGAACCGACTTTAGGACCCGTTTGACCAAATTGTGCATTGTCAGCTGCAATCGTTAGATCACACATCATATGAAGAACATGACCACCACCGACAGCCCAACCTGCAACCGATGCGATCACTGGTTTTGGACAAGTACGGATGTCGCGTTGGAAATCCAATACGTTTAGATGGTGAGTGCCTTGGTCGTCTTTATAGCCGCCGTAATCACCGCGGATCTTCTGGTCACCGCCAGAACAGAAAGCGTCTTCGCCTAGACCCGTTAGAATGATCACGCCAACACCAGAGTCGTAGCGTGCATCTGCCAACGCATCAATCATCTCTTTCACCGTTTGAGGGCGGAACGCATTACGCACTTGTGGGCGTGCAATAGTAATTTTCGCGATACCGTCTTCAGACTTGTGGTAATGAATGTCCTCGTATTTCTCGCCGCAATCTTTCCATTGAACCGGAGCGTAAAGTTCTTCTTCAGAAATGCCTACTGTTTTAGCCATGGTGATTCCCATTGTTCTCGTTGCTCTCACCCAAAGTGAGAATGAAATATTTGATTAATGTGCATCGCAAATTGTTGTGGTTGCTCTTGATGGACATTGTGTCCAGCCCCCTCAACTTGTCGATACGCCAACCCGCTACTCTCAGCCAGTTGACTAAATTTTTTGTCTTTTGAACCGCAAATGTAATACAGCGGAATGGTTTGTTGTTGCAGCGCAGGCAGCAAGTAAGATTGCTTTGCTAAAGACGTCGCAAGCAACATGTCCGCAACTGCTGAACCAAGATTAGCACTTCGTTTCTCAATCAATGTTTGTCTTTGCTCATGGTTTAGTGAAGAAAAGACCAACTGTTGGTACCAATCGTTCAAAACACAGGCAAGAGGCTCTGTTTTGAAGCGTCTTGCCCAATGCGCATCGTTGCGAAACCGTGCTTGTTTTTCTGACTCGCTTTGCAGCCCGAAGTTTCCCCCTTCGATAATCGCACCGCAAATATTGAGATCCAGAAAACACTGGTGCGCAAGACCATGCATAGCAATGCGCCCACCCATTGAATAACCAATCAGAATAAACGGTTGTTGTGAGGGAAATTGTAAAGATAGTGTGGAATGGAGCAGTTTGCAGCAATCATTCAGGTCACGGCAAAAAATAGATTGGCTATGCCCATGCCCGGGTAAGTCAATCGTTACTCGGTCATACTGTGGCAAAGCTGCCATACACGTTTGCCAATCCTCACCACTGCCAAGCAAACCATGCAAAAACACCAACGTAGGTAATGCGCTACCTTGGTGTTTTTCCGTTGCAGTAAAGTGTTCAGAATAGAGCATGTAGATTCTTATTGAAGGATTTAAGATGCTCTACCGCTTGATTTGACGGCGTTTGCACTTCGACCACCAATGCTCCACGACCTGTCGCCAAATGTTGTGCTACTAACGTTTGGTACTCTGCCAGCGTGCTTGGTTTACTGTATTCTAATCCAAACTGCTTAGCGGCATGCTCAAACTCATAGCCATGGGGCATTTGGTAGAAAGACTCCCTATGCTCTTGTGGCACTGGCAGTAAATCAAAAATCGCACCACCATCGTTATTCGTGATCACTAAAACCGAAGGTAATTCACTGTGTGTAAACAGCGCTAGTGAGTTCAATCCATATAGAGCAGAAGTATCGCCAAGGAACATCAACATTGGATTTTGACGAGCTCGTTGCACACCACTTGCCGTAGCAAACAATCCATCAATACCCGAAGCGCCACGGTTAGTGAAGACTTCGGTATTGTCCAGTTTGCCAAACATATCGATTAGGCGAACAAACAAGCTATTACCAACAAACAAGTCCACCCCTTGAGACCGCTCCGCAACATCTATTGCCAAAGCAATTTCACTCAATTCACTCTTAGGATCGGAGACAAACAAACCTTTCGCATGCTGAGTCACCTGTTTGATGTCAGCAGCAAGGTCATCTGCCCAGCCGGAATACTCCGATTCAAACTCTGAAGTACGCTCTACCCACGCGCTTGGCTGCTCTGCCCAATGCCATTGAGGCAAGTGGCTTTGATTGTCACGATCCAACCGTGGAGAGACATACCAATATTGAATATCCCTACCATGCTGGTTGCGAGAAACATGTCTCTCTAACCAGTGATTAAAACGCTTAGAAATGATTCGGCTGCCGAACTGAACAATCAAATCGCAGTCATCAAGCTGGCTTGCCAACCTTGGGTTTTGTAGCCATAAATCAAAGTGCGCCCAATCAGAACTCACTCCACTTTGTGGGTCGGCAAGTATCGGCCACCCCATCTGCTCCGCAAATACACGAGCCGCTTGCGCTTGAACTAATGGCAAGCTTCCGATGACAACCACGCCTTTGTTATCGCCGCAACTTGGGATCGCACTGCTGGTTTTAGGGTTAAATCGCTGACAATACGTGACTTTGCTGTCTCTCCAACCTGCAACCGTGTCCAAGTAGCTTTGGTACGTACTCTTTTCAGTGTTCGAGTACAAAGGCTCGGGAAAGGCACAGTTAATGTGTACCGCACTGCCTCTTAGGCGTTGCGTAAACATCACTTCATCAACAGAAGTCAGCAACCAATTAAGAGGCGTTGATAATGTCGGGCTCGGAAGGTTTAAACTGTCCGATACATGCTCAGCGAAAATACCCAATTGGTTGATGGCTTGGTTTGCACCGCAACCTACTAATTCAACAGGGCGGTCAGCGGTAAGTACCACCAGCTTTTCACCAGTCAACTTTGCTTCAGCAATAGCAGGCAATAAGTTCGCCACGGCAGTGCCAGAAGTCACAATCAATGCGACCGGCTCTTTGCTTGCTTTAGCAAGTCCGAGCGCCATGAAGCCTAATCCACGCTCATCAAAATGAGTATGAATAGTAAAATTGGGGTTATCTGCCGCTTCTACTGTTAAAGGTGTAGAGCGAGAACCAGGCGCAATACAAACGTGATTCACACCGAAGCGGTTCAATTCTGTCAGGATGGTTTCAGACCAGATGCGATTTAAAACAGCTTGATCGGCACTCATGATGCAACCCCAAGCGGTGGGTGATCTGAAATAAGAGAAAGTAACGTCGACATTTTTTTATCTAACTCGGCCCATTCATGTTCTGCAATGGAGCCTGGAACAATACCCGCGCCAGCAAACAGTTGAACTTGATCCCCTAAGATCAAAGCACTTCTGATCGCAACGCAAAATTCTGCACGTTCATGGCTAATATAACCCATCGAACCTGCATACCAACCACGAGCAAACGGTTCGTTATCCAGAATAAACTGCATCGATTCCTTGCGTGGTAAACCCGCTACTGCAGCGGTTGGTTGTAAAGCGGAAAGAAGCTGAACCCCATTGATTCCAGCTTTCAGTTCAGCGTGAATATTACGCTTCAAGTGCTGAACTTTTCTTAAACGTACTAAGCGAGGCTCGTTTTCGACCTCAACGCTTTCTGAATGCGGCGACAAACGATCGATAATGTCATCCACTACATATTGGTTTTCATTCAGATTTTTAGAATCTTGAGATAGCCAGTTTGCTAGCTCCATATCTTGCTTTGCATTATCGCCACGACCAATAGTGCCGGCTAAAGCTTCGGTATGAAGCTCATGACCAACGCGTGAATAAAGACGCTCAGGCGTTGACCCCATAAAACTGTGTTTACTGTCTAGACTCAATAGAAAATGAAAGCTGTGGTGATTATTTAAGTAGCTTGCTTTAAGTAACTGCGCAGCAGAAAGTGTCGAATCTAGTTGAACCACTGTTTTGCGAGCCAAAACCACTTTCTTGAAATCATCGTTTTCAATACCTGTCAGCACTTTTTCTACTAGCGTGTTCCACTCAGGCTCAGTTGGCGCGTGGTCAATAGATCGAATATGAGAAGAAATAGGCGCAAGGCTAGGCACATCACAAACCAGCTTTTTTAAGCCTGCTAATGTACGGGTTTTATCTTCTGAGATATTGACTGCGAGCGACCATTGTTGATCGAAGCGAATCAACTCGATTTGAGGAAGAAAAAAGAAAGATGGCATGCAGCGACGATTTTTCTCGTGCTGACCATCGAATGAACGACCACCCCATACACGTTGACCTTCTCCAAGGATCGTATATGCAGGTCCCGGCTCAACAAAAGAATGGAGCTGACCTAGGGCAACAACTTCTTCACGAGTATCACGGGACTGCCAGTAAAACTTGGGAAAAAGTGGTTGTGCTTCAAGCCAATCAATAAACGCAAAATTTGGTTTCTCGTTGAGTGGCTCGACTAAACGTGTTTGATTGCCTTCCGTTTGCTGAACTCGCTCGATAATTCTATTTACGGCTTGATGGAACTGTGACAAATCAACCTCGAAATATGTGAGGATTAGTGGTAACTGACGGCTACTCTAAGTTTAGACCCAAAGCAAATCAAGGTCGTACGCGATCTTTTGCAAAATCCTGTGATGGCGACAGGACAAAACTTAGCCACTAAACGGATAATTTACAGATTTATATTCTAATAAAAAACAAATTATTGTATTTTAATAAAGAAATTAACGATTTTTTAGGAATTAAACAATGCAAAATATCGGGATGTCGTCAAAACTCGACAATGTCTGCTACGACATTAGGGGTCCTGTACTCAAACATGCTAAACGCATGGAGGAAGAAGGGCATAAAATCCTAAAGCTAAACATTGGTAACCCCGCCCCATTTGGTTTTGACGCCCCTGATGAGATTCTAGTAGATGTAATCCGTAATCTACCAACTTCTCAAGGCTATTGTGATTCCAAGGGTATTTACTCAGCACGTAAAGCCGTCGTGCAGCACTACCAACGTAAAGGCATCCGTTCTCTGGATGTGGAAGATGTATACGTAGGCAACGGTGTTTCCGAACTCATCGTAATGGCAATGCAAGCGCTATTGAATAATGGCGATGAAATGCTGATCCCAGCACCGGATTACCCATTGTGGACGGCATCTGTTGCGCTATCAGGTGGTAAGCCTGTTCATTACTTATGTGATGAAGGTGCGGACTGGTATCCAGATCTAGAAGACATCAAAAAGAAAATCACGCCAAAAACACGCGGTATTGTTCTCATCAACCCGAACAACCCAACGGGTGCGGTTTACAGCCGTGATTTCCTTTTAGAAGTGATTGAGATTGCGCGTCAACATAAGTTGATGATCTTCGCCGACGAAATCTACGACAAAGTACTTTACGACGGTGCAACACACACTTCTGTCGCAACACTTACTGACGATGTATTGGTAATGACCTTCAACGGTCTGTCAAAAGCATACCGTGTTTGTGGTTTCCGCGGTGGTTGGATGTTCCTAACGGGTCCTAAACATTTGGCTCAAGGCTACATCAACGGTCTCGAACTGCTGTCTTCAATGCGTTTGTGTGCCAACGTACCAATGCAACATGCAATCCAAACCGCGTTAGGCGGCTACCAAAGTATTAATGAGTTAATCCTGCCAGGTGGTCGTCTTCTTGAACAACGAAACCGCGCTTACGAACTGATCAATCAGATCCCTGGGGTTTCGTGTGTGAAGCCAAAAGGCGCGATGTACTTGTTCCCGAAAATCGACACCAAGATGTACAACATCAAAAATGACCAACAAATGGTCTTGGATTTCTTAAAACAAGAGAAGGTATTGTTGGTACAAGGCTCTGGCTTCAACTGGCCAAAACCCGATCACTTCCGTATCGTGACTTTACCCCACGTAGAAGATCTCGAAACCGCGATTAGTCGCTTTGAGCGGTTCTTAACAACGTATAGCCAGTAGTAATTACTACTGAACTCTCATATGCTTAGAGGAGCTCCTAGTGAGCTCCTTTTTTTGTATCAGAATCAAAATTGGAGACAGCAATGAAAGAAAGCCATTTTTTCGCCCACTTGGCACGAATGAAGCTCATCCAACGCTGGCCCTTGATGCGCTCGGTATCACCGGAAAACGTTTCTGAACACAGCTTGCAAGTCGCGTTTGTCGCTCATGCCCTCGCCTTAATCAAAAACAAGAAGTTTGGCGGCAACCTCAATCCTGAACGGATAGCAATTCTAGCCATGTACCACGACTCCAGTGAGGTGTTAACTGGTGACTTGCCAACTCCTGTAAAATACTACAACCCAGAAATCTCCAAAGAATATAAGAAGATCGAAGCAGCTGCGGAACAAAAGTTACTGTCCATGTTGCCTGAGGAGTTTCAAGACGATTTTGCTCCCTACCTGTTGTCGCACTCTGCGCATGAAGAAGATGCATTGATCGTGAAACAAGCTGATTCCATCTGTGCATATTTAAAATGTCTCGAAGAACTTAGTGCAGGTAATCACGAGTTTGCTCTCGCCAAGAAGCGTCTCGACATCACTTTGCAAGAACGTAAAACACCGGAAATGGAATACTTCCTTCATATCTTTGCCCCAAGTTTTGAATTATCGCTGGATGAAATCAGTTAGTTGATGGAGAGAAACGTGTCGTTTGAATTAGATACTTCATGGCAAGAGCGCCATGACGATGAACATAAGATCCGCCGTGACGATCATCGCAGCCCATATCAGCGTGACCGTGCGCGCATCTTGCACTCTGCGGCTTTCCGCCGCTTACAGGCGAAGACTCAGGTCCACGGCAACAGCTTAGAAGACTTCCACCGAACTCGCTTAACCCACTCTCTCGAAGCCGCGCAATTGGGAACGGGTATCGTAGCGCAGCTCAAGAAAAAGCAACCAGAGTTTCGAGATCTTCTGCCGTCTGACAGCTTGATCGATTCTCTCTGTTTAGCACACGACATTGGTCATCCTCCCTATGGACATGGTGGTGAAGTAGCCCTCAACTACATGATGCGTGAGCATGGAGGTTTTGAGGGGAATGCTCAAACATTTCGTATCGTCACCAAACTAGAGCCATATACTGAGCACTTTGGTATGAACTTATCGCGACGCGCGCTACTTGGTTTGATCAAATACCCTGCGCTACTTAGCCAAACTCGTGCAGTCTGCTTACCTGACCCAGTCGAACACCAACGCAAGCTAAAAGCCAAAGACTGGTGCCCAGCAAAGGGGATCTACGACTGCGATAAGGATTTGTTCGATTGGGTCATTGCACCATTAACCGACAACGACAAAGCCTTGTTAAGCCAAATGCGCTGTCGCCCAGAATCAGACTTCGAGCACTGTAAAACTCGCTTCAAGTCACTCGATTGTTCCATCATGGAACTCGCCGATGACATTGCTTATGGCGTACATGATTTGGAAGATGCAATTGTGCTGGGAATGGTCACTCGCCAACAATGGCAAGAAGGAGCAGCAAGCCAACTGGCGGATTGTGGTGACCCGTGGTTTGAAGAGCACATTGGGTCAATCGGGCAGATGTTGTTTAGTGGCAAACATCATGAACGCAAAGATGCGATCGGCGGTATGGTCAATGCGCTACTTACCAGTATCTCAATTAAAGTCGTCGATGAACCATTTAACAATGCGCTGCTGGCTTGGAACGCCTGCTTAGAACCACAGATGGCAAAAGCGCTTGAAGTCCTCAAACACTTTGTTAGTAAGTATGTGATTCAAGTGCATCAGGTGCAGATTGTTGAGTATAAGGGTCAACAGATCATCATGGATTTGTTTGAGGCATTAAGTGCCGATCCTGAACGCTTACTTCCTACACACACCCAAACCTTGTGGCAAACTGCCACCACCGAGAGCGCAAAAATGCGAGTGATAGCAGATTACATCTCGGCGATGACTGACGGGCATGCACAAAAGCTACACCGTCAGTTGTTTTCTTCAATCGTGCTCTAACCGAAAAGGACGGCTGAACCTTAATCCCCTTTCAGCTTAACGAGCTTTCAGATAGTTCTTTTCAAATACGCCCGGAGGCATCTGGGCGATTTGGAACTCAATCATCTTCTCAAACGCCGCCAATAAAGGTGTGAAATCTTGGTTTGGCTCTAACAAGCTTAACGCATGATACCCAGCTTCTACCGTCGATAAGCTGTTTTCAGACGGTGCTTTACGAATGGTGTAGTGACCTTGTAGATTTTCCGGCAACTTCACCGTGGGGATAGACTGTAAATTGGTCGAAAGCTGCCACATCTTGTAAGCTTTCTTCCATGTCCCATCAAGTAAAATCAAACGAGTTTTCTTAGTAGTATCAGATCGTTCATCTGCCAACTGAGAAAGACACAACGACTGATCTGAAGGATACAGAATAAAGTGCTGGTACGTTGCATCCTCAAGCAAGGCATTTAAAACTGAATCGTCAGAAAAATCTTCACCAATCAAGCAAGTACAATGATTTAAGCTTAAATTGAGAATCCGTGCCGTACCGAGAGGACGATGCTCTTCACTCGTATGCTGAAGGATGATAAGTTCAACCTCGTTTGCTAGCGATACAATCCATTGGCAGATACAAGCTTTGCGCGATTTTCCACACTGAGAACAATAACGAGACATAGAGTGAACCTTTATACATTGCTGAGCATCATCAGCGTCATCTGTTTAATACTTCAATTCGAGCCAATGGCAAGTCTAACTGAATGGCATGCATACAATATACGCCATGGTGAATGGTGGCGAATCGTAACAGGAAATTTGACGCATACCAACTTTGCTCATCTTGGTATGAACTTAGCTGGTCTATGGATTATTGGTTTTATTTTCCGCCCTACCGTGCGCAACTTTCTCATTGTGTTCATTGTCTTGTGCGCCTTTGTTGGTGCAATGAACTTGTTCACTAATATGTCGGTTTACGTTGGTTTATCAGGGGTACTGCACGGATTGTTCGGTTTCTGGGCTCTGAGTGAAGTTTTTGATGGCAGAAGAAGCAGCATGCTGCTCGTTGGTGGTCTAATTGCGAAAATCGCCTGGGAACAGTTCTACGGTCCTTCGACTAGTACAGCTGCAATGATTGGGGCTCGTGTTGCTGTTGATGCGCATTTATTTGGCGCAATTGGTGGTCTAGGTATGGCTGGGTTAGAAAAATTGCTACACCGTCGTCTCTTTGGTTAGCTCCCTTGGCAAAACGCTAAAAAGAGCTCTTCACACTCCATTTTCGCATTTAAGCTAACCAAACAAAAAAATCCCGAACCATTAAAGAAGATTGGTTCGGGAAAGCAGTAATAGGAAACAGAAACTTCGCTTTTTAATGGCAAGAACGTTGATTACAACAAAATACGCTCTTCATTCTTTTTCACCGTGGCATCGCCAATGCCCTTCACTTTGGTCAGATCCGCAACGGTTTTAAAAGGACCGTGTTCATTACGATATTCGACGATATCTTTCGCTTTCTTTTCACCAATACCCTTTAGCATGGTGGCAATCTCTTGCGCTGAAGCTGTATTTACGTTTACCGTAATCTCGATACCTTCGTACTTAGCTGCTTTTGTGTTAGCCGACTTACTCTCTTCTGCCCAGCTCATCGGTGCTAAGAGTAATAAGCACAGTGTTAACATCCATTTCATTTGAGCACCCTCCCTTGAGTTTTTGTATTAAAACGAAAACTACTCTATGCAAAGCGCTGTTTATGTTGAAGTTTATTCAAACAAAAATAAAACGGGCCGCGAATGCGACCCGTTTTAGTTAACATGCAAATTACATCAGTAATGCTTAGTTGCTCACAACAAAGTACTCAATGTCAGTGTTTGCGCGTAGTACAGAGATTACCGAAGTAAGATCTTGTTGAGCAGAAGCACGTTGCATTTGCATCGCAACTTGCTCTTCCAATGCGCTGTCTAGCTCAGCATGAACAGCATCAAGCTCAACAACAACAATGTTGCCTTCTAGATCTTTAGATTGACCAAACACTGGCTTGCCATCAACAGGTTTCGCCATTGCAAATACTGTTGCTGCTAGTGGAGAGCGACGATCAACAGACTCTTGCTCACCAAACGCCAAACCATTTTCAGCAAGAATAGCCGTGTTGCCTTCTTTCAGAGCAGCAACAACTTTCGTACCGAGTTCGATCGCACCTTGCTCGCCTTTAACGCGAGACAGTTCTGCAACCACTTGATCTTTCACTTCAGCTAGTGGAAGCACTGTTTCGTCACGAGCATCTTCGACACGAACAACAATGATGTGCTCAGGCGCCACTTCGATTGCTTCAGAGTTCAGACCATCTTCTTTCACTTCTGGGCTCATAATTGCCTGCATCACAGCTTGGTTCTTAAGAACTTCTGGCGCATCAACTTGAGAAATGAAGTCTGTCGTCTTCACTTTTTGACCAACCGCTTTAGAAGCGTCATCTAGCGAATCTGGGTATTCAAACGCTACTTTTTCAAGTTCGTTTTGTAGTTCATAGAACTGATCTACCGCTTTCTGGTCTACCATTTCTTGTTTAATTTCAGCTGCAACTTCAGAGAATGGTTTCGCCACTGCACCTTTTAGCTCTTCAAGCTTAATGATGTGGTAACCGAAATCTGACTTCACTAGACCAGTCATATCACCTGGGTTCTTAAGTGCAAATGCCGCTTCTTCAAAAGATGGGTCCATTACATCACGTTCGATCCAGCCTAGGTCACCGCCATTTTCAGCGCTACCAAAGTCTTCCGATTTTTCTTTTGCTAGTGTAGCAAAATCAGCACCTGCGTTTAGCTCGTCAAGAATTGCTTGCGCTTTCGCTTCATCATCACCTTCAACTAGGATGTGTGCTACGCGACGTTGCTCTTCTGTTGAGTACTTATCTAGGTGCTCGTCGTAGTATTTCTTAACTTCTGCGTCAGAAACTTGGATTTGCTTCTTAAGCTCTTCAGCAGAAAGCTCGATGTAAGCAACTTTAACTTGCTCAGGACGAGTGAAGTTATCTGGGTTTGCTTTGTAGTACTCTTGAATTTCTTCATCAGTAAGATCTACTTTCTTAGCAAACTCAGCCAAATCGATAGTGATTGTGCGAACGTCACGAGTTTGAGTGAACAGCTTGCCTTCTGCCTGAACTTCGCCAGGTAGCGTGAATTCACTTGTTTGCAGTGCGTTCAGCAGTTGCTCACGAACCAATTCACGGCGCATGTACTCTGCGAATGAGTCTGGAGAGAAGCCTGCGCGACGTAGAGACGCTTGGTAGATCTCTTGGTCGAATTTACCGTTAGATTGGAACTGAGGCATGTCTAGAATCATGCTGCGAACTTGTGCATCGCTAATGCGTAGACCTAGAGCTTCAGCTTGTTGGTCAAGTAGCACATCGTTGATCATGCGGTCTAGAACAGATTTGCGGAACGATTCAACGTATGCAGGGTCAGCCAGCATTTGAGAGAAGTAATCACCCAATTGAGCTTGCATGCGGTTACGCTCATTTTGGTATGCCATCTCAAACTCACCACGAGCAATCTCGGTGTTCCCTACTTTCGCTGCCGCGTTGTTGTTACCGCCAACAATGTAGCTACCTACACCAGCAAAAACGAAAGAAAGGATGATAAGTCCAAGGATAATTTTGACCGCGATGCTGTTCACGCCTTCGCGTAGTCGATCCATCATAATTTAACTGCTCTCCACAATTGAAGCCGACTGCTTCTAATAGAAAATGTAATGTCGCGATAATATCAGAAAAAGAAATGCGCATCAGTAGGATGCGCATAATTTAAGAAAGTTCGGCTCTTAGTTTGTAAAATTTTGTTCAAATCTGACTATTTGGACAAAAGTTATGCAATGGCCGTTAGCTGAACCAGCTCTTGTGTCTTCGACACAAAAAATTAGTTACAAGCGTCTTTTAGAGCTTTACCAGCTTTGAAAGAAGGTACTTTAGCTTCTGCGATTTGGATTTCTTCACCAGTTTTTGGGTTACGACCTGTGCGTGCTGCACGAGTACGTACGCTGAATGTACCGAAGCCAACAAGAGCAACTTGGTCACCAGACTGAAGCGTACCACTAACTGCTTCGATGAATGCGTCTAGAGCGCGACCAGCTGATGCTTTAGAGATGTCTGCGTTTTCTGCGATTTGTTCTACTAGTTGAGTTTTATTCACTGTGATTTCCCCTTTGTGTCATCTGTGATTATTTTTGTGATGACTTTCGTTCCATAATTAAAAAAATATGCTTCAACCCTTATCCTTCAAGGGCTGGAAGCTATCGAACTTAACTTAGCGTCCAAAAAAAACGCTGACAAGCCTTTTTAAGCCTATCAGCGTAAAGTTTTACTTATTTTTGCTACACATCACTATTTTTGAGACTGAAACTCAACGCCCGTCGGGTCTCGCTCAAGTGCAACTTTAAGAACTTCGTCGATCCACTGTACCGGGATAACCTTCAGATCCGCGATAACATTTTCTGGAATCTCTTCCAAATCACGCTCATTGTCTTTCGGAATCAGTACCGTTTTGATGCCGCCACGGTGTGCCGCAAGTAACTTCTCTTTTAGACCGCCGATAGGTAGAACTTCACCACGTAAAGTGATTTCACCCGTCATACCCACTTCTGCTTTCACAGGGTTACCTGTCAAGCTAGAAACTAGCGCAGTACACATTGCGATACCCGCACTTGGACCGTCTTTTGGTGTCGCACCCTCTGGTACGTGTACGTGAATATCACGTTTCTCGTAGAAGTCTGAATTAATACCCAACTTCTCAGCACGTGAACGTACAACCGTCATCGCCGCTTGGATAGACTCTTTCATTACGTCGCCAAGAGAACCTGTCTGCGTCAACTTACCTTTACCTGGCATCGCTTCCGTTTCGATCGTCAGTAGATCGCCGCCCACTTGAGTCCAAGCGAGACCAGTTACTTGACCAATACGGTTGCTGTCATCTGCCTTACCAAAGTCATGACGTTGAACACCTAGGTATTCTTTCAGGTTATCCATCGTAACTGTCACTGACTTCAAGCTTGAATCAAGCAGGATGTTCTTCACTGCTTTACGACAGATCTTAGAAATTTCACGCTCTAGGCTACGTACACCCGCTTCACGCGTGTAGTAACGAATGATACCGATGATTGCAGAATCTTCGATGGTAATCTCGTTTGGTTTCAGACCATTACGCTTAACTTGCTTATCAACAAGGTGGCGTTTTGCAATGTTTAGTTTCTCGTCTTCTGTGTAGCCAGAAAGACGAATCACTTCCATACGATCCAATAGCGGTCCAGGAATGTCCATCGAGTTCGATGTAGCAACGAACATAACGTCAGAAAGATCGTAATCTACCTCTAGGTAGTGATCGTTAAACGCATTGTTTTGCTCTGGGTCTAGAACTTCTAATAGTGCTGATGATGGGTCACCACGCATATCTGAAGACATTTTGTCGATTTCATCCAGAAGGAACAGCGGGTTTTTCACACCAACTTTCGACATTTTCTGAATTAGCTTACCCGGCAGAGAGCCGATGTAAGTACGACGGTGACCACGGATTTCCGCTTCATCACGTACACCACCCAATGCCATACGCGTGTATTTACGACCCGTTGCCGCTGCAATTGAGCGACCTAGAGACGTTTTACCAACACCAGGAGGACCTACAAGACAAAGGATTGGACCTTTCAGCTTGTTGATACGGTTCTGCACCGCTAAGTACTCAAGAATACGCTCTTTCACACGCTCTAGACCGTAATGGTCTTCGTTTAGAATCTCTTCGGCTTTCGCCAAGTTCTTCTTCACTTTAGAACGCTTGTTCCAAGGCACGCTTACCATCCAATCGATGTAGCTGCGAACAACTGTCGCTTCTGCCGACATTGGAGACATCATCTTAAGCTTTTGCAGCTCTTGTTCTGTCTTTTCACGTGCATCCTGAGGCATTTTCGATTCTTCAATCTTTTGCTTCAGCGTTTCAAACTCGTCAGGCGCATCTTCCATCTCACCAAGTTCTTTCTGAATCGCTTTCATTTGCTCATTCAGGTAGTACTCACGCTGAGACTTTTCCATCTGCTTCTTAACGCGACCGCGGATGCGCTTTTCTACTTGAAGAAGATCGATTTCTGATTCCATCTGACCCATTAGGAATTCTAGACGTTCAGTTACATCAATAATTTCAAGTACTTGTTGTTTGTCCACCAGCTTAAGAGGCATGTGCGCAGCAATGGTATCTGCTAGACGCGCAGCTTCATCAATACCGCTTAGAGAAGTCAGTACTTCTGGTGGGATTTTTTTGTTTAGTTTGATGAAGCCTTCAAATTGGTTAATCGCACTGCGAACAATCACTTCTTGCTCACGCTCATCCAACTCAGGTGTTACCACAAATTCCGCTTCAGCAAGGAAGAATTCGCTCTCTTTGAAATGGTTGATTTTAGCGCGCTGCTGACCTTCAACGAGCACTTTTACTGTGCCATCAGGTAGCTTAAGAAGTTGAAGAATGGTTGCAACTGTACCTACTTCGAATAGGTCTTCAACCGTCGGCTCGTCAGTGTCAGCTTGCTTTTGTGCCACAAGCAGAACTTGTTTGTTTGTTTCCATCGCTGTTTCTAGACAGCTAATCGATTTCTCACGACCAACAAACAATGGAATAACCATGTGTGGGTATACCACTACGTCACGTAGAGGTAATACCGGGATCTCGATACGCTCGGAACGTTCCAAGTTCATATAATTCTCTCTTCCGCTTTCACGTTTAACGTATTACTTAAGGCAGTATATGGGGGCTAATTATTTGGATTCAATAAAAGAAATAAAAAAAGGAGGTAATTACTTACCTCCTTTTTATTTATGGCTGAATTTATTCTGCTCCAGCTGCCTGATTATCGGCATTGCTGTAGATGAGCAATGGTTCTGATTCACCGTTAATTACTGATTCATCAATCACGACTTTACTTACGTCAGTCGCTGATGGCAGTTCATACATGGTTTCTAACAGAACGCTTTCTAAGATTGAACGTAGACCACGAGCACCCGTCTTACGCTCCATCGCTTTTTTAGCGATAGCACGCAACGCGTCTTCACGGAACTCAAGTTCTGCGTCTTCTAGTTCGAACAATGCTGCATATTGCTTGGTCAACGCGTTCTTCGGTTCACATAGGCTCTGAATTAGCGCTTCTTCATCAAGTTCTGTCAGTGTTGTTGTTACAGGCAGACGACCAATGAACTCAGGGATCAAACCGTACTTCACTAGATCCTCAGGTTCTACCTGAGTAAATAGTTCACCAACGGTTTTGGTTTCGTTCTTCGAGCGCACTTCTGCGCCAAAACCAATACCTGTGCCTGTTGCTACACGTTGTTCAATCACTTTATCTAGACCAGCAAATGCACCGCCACAGATGAACAGGATCTTAGACGTGTCCACTTGTAGGAATTCTTGCTGTGGATGCTTACGACCACCTTGTGGTGGAACCGATGCAACCGTGCCTTCGATAAGTTTTAGTAGCGCCTGCTGAACACCTTCACCAGATACGTCACGCGTAATTGATGGGTTTTCAGCTTTACGAGAAATCTTGTCAATTTCGTCAATGTATACAATGCCGCGTTCGGCCTTCGCTACATCGTAATCACATTTTTGCAGAAGCTTCTGGATGATGTTTTCAACGTCTTCACCAACATAACCAGCTTCGGTTAGTGTGGTAGCGTCAGCCATTGTAAATGGCACATCCAGGAATCGAGCTAGTGTCTCAGCAAGCAGTGTTTTACCACTACCAGTAGGACCAATTAGAAGGATGTTACTTTTACCAAGTTCCACACCTTCGCTCGTTGTATCACCATTGCGTAAACGCTTGTAGTGGTTATATACCGCAACTGCGAGCACTTTTTTCGCGTAATCTTGTCCGATCACATAGTCATCAAGGTGTTCACGGATCTGTTTTGGCGTTGGTAACGCTTCAGATTCTTTCTTAGGGAGAACATCCTTGATTTCTTCGCGAATGATATCGTTACATAAGTCGACACACTCGTCGCAAATGTAAACTGACGGACCTGCGATTAGCTTGCGAACTTCGTGCTGACTTTTGCCACAGAAAGAGCAGTACAGCAATTTGCCGCTGCCGCTTTCTTTGCTTTTATCTGTCATTCGCTAACCTCTTAGCCTTTACTCTTTATGAATGAGTGTATATCAAATTTAGCCAAAATGCGCTGGCTAAATTACTCGCCGCGATGGCTCAACACTGCATCCACAATACCGTATTCTACTGCCTGATCTGCCGACATGAAGTTGTCACGATCAGTATCGCGCTCAATCACTTCAAGAGGCTGGCCAGTATGTTCTGCTAATAGGTTGTTTAGCTTCTGCTTGATAGTCAGGATTTCCTGAGCATGAATTTGGATATCAGAAGCTTGACCTTGGAAGCCACCTAGTGGTTGGTGGATCATCACACGTGAATTAGGCAGAACGTAACGCTTACCTGGCGCACCACCTGCAAGCAGGAACGCACCCATAGAGCAAGCTTGACCCATACATACTGTGCTTACATTTGGTTTGATGAACTGCATTGTGTCGTAGATAGACATACCTGCAGTCACGCTGCCGCCTGGCGAGTTGATGTATAGGAAAATATCTTTATCTGGATTTTCAGATTCTAGGAAAAGTAGCTGAGCCACGACAAGGTTTGCCATGTGGTCTTCCACTTGACCAGTTAAAAAGATCACGCGCTCTTTAAGCAAGCGTGAGTAAATGTCGTAAGAGCGTTCGCCGCGGGAAGTTTGTTCAACCACCATTGGCACTAGCGCGTCAATAATTGGCGACATTGCGTTTTTTTCTTGGTAGCTCATATTCTTATGTCCCTAAAATAAATGGCCCGGATGATGTGTATCATACGGACCATTGTTAGCAGAATAGTCGACGTTAAGTCAACCTTCTACGCAAGATATTGCTTATTAAGCAGCAGGTTGTTGGTTAAGTAGCTCGTTGAAGCTTACTTCTTTCTCAGTAACCTGTGCTTTAGCGATGATCGCGTCGATAGCTTGCTCTTCTAGAGCAACGTTACGCATGTTGTTCATCATTTGCTCGTTTTGCTCGTAGTAAGCAATAACTTCTGATGGATCTTCGTAAGCAGTTGCCATTTCTTCGATTAGCGCTTTCACTTTCTCGTCGTCAGCTTTTAGCTCTTCAGACTTGATTACTTCGCCTAGTAGAAGACCTACAACTACGCGACGTTTAGCTTGCTCTTCGAATAGTTCACGTGGAAGCTGTGCAGCTGCTTCTGGGTTACCACCGAAGCGTTGTGCAGCTTGTTGACGTAGAACTTGGATTTCTTGGTCGATAAGTGCAGCTGGTACGTCGATTTCGTTTTGCTCAACTAGACCGTCGATAGCTTGCTCTTTGATGCGGTTCTTAACAGCTTGCTTAAGTTCGCGCTCCATGTTCTTACGAACTTCAGCTTTAAGTGCTTCAACGCCACCTTCAGCAACACCGAACTTAGAAACGAACTCGTCGTTTAGTTCTGGTAGTTCACGAGCTTCAACTTTGTTCACTTTGATTGCGAACTTAGCTGCTTTACCTTTTAGGTTTTCAGCGTGGTAATCTTCTGGGAAGTTTACGTCGATTTCGAATTCCATACCTTTAGTTTTACCTTCGATACCGTCTTCGAAACCTGGGATCATGCGACCTGCGCCCATTTCTAGTGGGAAGTTCTCAGCTTTACCGCCTTCGAACTCTTCACCGTCGATAGAGCCAACGAAATCGATGCTTACACGCTTACCAGCTTCTGCAGCTTCTTCAACTTCTGCCCAAGTAGCTTGTTGCTTACGTAGAGTTTCGATCATCTCTTCTACGTCTGCATCTTTAACTTCTGTTGTTGGTTTTTCAACAGTGATGCTGTCTAGACCTTTAAGCTCAACTTCTGGGTAAACTTCGAAAGTTGCAGTGAAAACTAGGTCTGCGCCTTCGTTGTTTTCAACTGGAGCGAAAGTTGGAGCGCCAGCTGGGTTGATTTTCTCTTTTACGATCGCTTCGATGAAGTGGCGTTGCATAACTTCACCAAGAACGTCTTGACGTACTGCTTTGCCGTACATCTTAGCAACCATTTTTAGAGGCACTTTACCCTTACGGAAACCATCGAAACGACGGTTTTTAGCGATGTTGCGTAGTTCAGCTGTTACAGCGTCTTCGATGTTTGCAGCTGGAACAGTAATGTTTAGACGGCGCTCTAGGCCTTCTAGCGTTTCAACAGTAACTTGCATTATTTATAAACCTCTAAAGTGGCTCGGTTTGTCCGAGCGTATGAGCGAGACTCTCCGGAGTTCACGCTTCATCCTTGTGTAGTGTCCTGTCCGAACACCTAATTTAAAATCGAGTATCGATGCTGAAAATCAACATCGGACTAATCAGTGATATCTTCGGTGTCATCACCAAAGGTATCTCCTATTAGCCTCAGGACAGAATTTTTAGACGCGACATTCTAGCGATCTGTCGCTACCCTGTCGAGCCAATAGCCACTATGTGGACATTGTCTGCGCTAAATTCTCGAATACTGACCCCAAAATTAGCGAAAAATGCGATTTGAACACCGCTTCATCGCTGTCAGCATATCTAGAATGGGGACAATAGCGACTTTTTCAAGAGAATCGACAGCTTTTTTTATTGAAAAGCCTAAAAAGAGATCTTGCTCTTGTTTTACTCCACAGAGTTGGAAACTAAATCCCTATTCATCTCTACAAACTATTAACATTTTCTTACGTGACAAAAGGAAGATGTCAAGGAGCGTGGGATGTCGCAGAGAAACCGTATTATACTGATTTTTTTCGCCTTCTATTTCCTCTGCGCGTTCATCGGTGGTCACTGGGTTTGGAGCCATAGCTACCAGTCATTACTCGACAAACATCAATCGCAGTTGGAGCGCTTTTCTAGCCATATTCAAAATAAGTTAGATAAATATGCTCACATCCCACACCTGCTTTCTAAGGATGAACCTTTGGTCGAAGCGCTACTTAACCCAGAAAACAGCGCACAACTTGAAATCACCAATCGATACTTAGAATCGGTCAATGGCGTCATTGAAGCGGCTGACACCTATTTAATAGACAAATGGGGAACAACGATCGCTGCAAGCAACTGGCGTAAAGAACGTTCTTTCGTCGGACGCAACTTTGCTTTTCGTCCCTATTTTAAACAAGCGATTACAGGGCAACGCAGCCAATATTACGCGCTGGGTTCAACATCGGGTAAGCGTGGTTATTACTACTCTTACCCTATTGTCTATGCTGGGGGGGTGATCGGCGTCGTCGTGGTTAAAATGGATCTGAGTAAGATAGAGGACAACTGGCAACAACCCAACAGCGTTTTCGTAGCCAGTGACCCGAACGGTATTGTATTTATGAGCAGTCGCAATGACTGGTTGTTCAAAAGCCTGCAGCCTCTCGAAGAGCCAACTGCAGCAGAGGTGTGGGCAAGCAGGCAATATTTGAACACCACAATCGACTCACTTGGATTCGTCGGTGACATGAGCTTAGCGCATACCGAAGCGAAGCAAGGCTACCCCTATAACAAAGGGACACTAGTGGTTTCATCCTTACCTTTAGAAAACCTCAAACTCACTATCCGAGTGCTTTCTCCTAAGCAATCTGTCATCTGGTTCACTATGGGCTATTTGCTTGTTCTCACGCTTGTTTTTACTGTGCTCTTTCTCGTTGGGCAGCTCATTTATCATCGCCAGCAGCGCCATCGACAAATCGAACGCATTCAGCAAGAAGCAAATCAGAAATTGGAATATCAGGTAATGGCTCGCACCGCTGAATTGCAAGCAGAGATAGCACAACGTATCGAGACAGAGCAAACCTTACGCGTTACCCAAGACGAGCTGGTGCAAGCCGCAAAACTTGCTGTGCTGGGACAAATGTCGGCAAGCATCAGTCATGAACTCAATAATCCCCTCGCCGCCATTCGCAGTTTTGCTGAAAACGGTAAGCTTTTCTTGCACAAAGAGAAATATGAACGGACGGAAGATAACTTAACGCGTATATCCGCCCTGACCGACAGAATGGCGAACATCAGTCAGCAGCTGCGCTCTTTTGCTAAGAAGACCAGTGGGAACGAGCTGGCGCAAACTCACCTTCTGCCCGTTATTGCCTCCGCAAAAGAACTGATGAAGCCGGCATTCAAATCAGCCCGAGTGACATTAAATACCAAACTCATAGAACAAGACGTAGAAGTACAGATCAACACAATTCAACTCGAACAAGTGCTGGTGAACTTATTGACCAACGCTATAGAAGCGACCAAAGGGCAAGAAAACAAGCAAGTCCATTTGTCTATCGAAAAAGATATAAAAGCCGAACTCGTATGGATTTATGTCGATGATAATGGCACGGGGCTCGGAGAGTTCACCTTTTCACAGCTATGCGAACCCTTTTTAACCACCAAGCAAAATGGCTTAGGTTTAGGGCTCTCGATATCGCAACAAATTTTAGCTGGTATGAATGGCAAATTAAGCGCCCAGAATCGAGAGCAAGGCGGAGCTCGATTCTCCATTTGCTTACCTCTTATTTCATCACACACCACATAACAAAAGGATTGAACTATGTGTCAGGTGTTTTTTATTGATGACGAAGCCGATCTCAGACTGGCGATCGAACAAACCTTTGAACTGGCAGACATAGAAGCCAAGTTTTTTCCGGATGCAGAGTCGGCTTTAATCGCGATGCAACAAGGAGAAGGCTCGGGAGTGGTCGTCACCGACATCTGTTTGCCGGGCATTTCTGGTATGGATTTACTGACCACATTAACCCAGCGCGACCCAAATTTACCCGTCATCATGATCACAGGACACGGCGACATTTCAATGGCAGTTCAAGCTCTTCATCAAGGAGCCTATGACTTTATTGAAAAACCATTTGCACCTGAGCATCTGGTAGAAACCGTCAAACGCGCAATTGAGAAACGCAAACTGACGAATGAAAATGAGAAACTGCGTCAATCCCTGAAAGCCAGTCAAACCTTGGGACCACGTATTATTGGAGAAACCGAAAGTATCCAACTGCTACGTGAAACCATCACTCACATTGCTGACACCGATGCGGATATATTGCTGTTTGGAGAAACGGGGACAGGTAAAGAACTGATAGCTCGCTCTCTGCACGAACAAAGCTCTCGTCGGAACCAAAACTTTGTCGCGGTAAACTGTGGGGCAGTACCTGAGAACCTCATCGAAAGCGAGCTTTATGGTCACGAAAAAGGGGCGTTTACCGGAGCAGAAAGTCGTCGCATCGGTAAGTTTGAATTTGCACAGGGTGGCACGTTATTTTTGGATGAAATCGAATCTATGCCAGTTCAAGCACAAATCCGTTTACTGCGCGTTTTGCAAGAAAGAGTGATTGAGCGGGTTGGTTCCAATGAGTTATTGCCATTGGATATTCGAGTGATTGCAGCAACAAAGGTGGACTTAAAGCAAGCCTCTGAACAAGGCACATTTCGCCAAGACCTCTATTATCGCCTCAATGTGGTAACACTGGATTTACCGCCGATGCGCGAGCGTAAGGAAGATATTCCCGCACTATTCCACCACTTTTTACTGGTTGCCGCATCACGCTATGGGAAAACCTCCCCTAGCCTCTCCTCACAAGATTTGGCTCAGTTAATGGCACATGATTGGCCGGGTAATGTGCGTGAGTTACGTAACGCGGCAGAACGATTTGTTTTACTTGGGAAACTGATACAGCTAGGCGACGCTTCGTGCACACCTACTTCCCCATCGAGCCTTTCTGAACAAGTGGCAGAGTTTGAAAAAGCAGCCATAGAGAGTGCTCTACTGGAGAACAGCGGGAGTATCAAGCAAACGATGGAACAATTGAATGTGCCTCGAAAAACTCTGTATGACAAAATGCAACGCTATCAGATAGATAAAGATCTATATAAATAAAACGCCGTTTGCGGTTTGTTGTTATATCCAACTTGAATCATACTTTTTACTAGCAAGAGATTAATGGTTCATATGGATATGACAGAGAAAATCAGGATACCCGTTATCACAGATACCGTGATGGTCGACGGGCATTATCAGGAAGAAAGGCGATCCGGTGAAGATCGGCGCAAAAATAGAAAGAAGTGGCTTGGTTACGAGCGCAGAGTCAATCCCGACCCTCGTAGACCTTCCTACAAGTCAATAAACGAAGAGGTGTGAATCGTCACACCTCTTTTGTTTTAACTGTTTCGGCTCTCACCGTTCACTTGCTCGCCGCTACTTAGTAATGATTTCCGGTCCCATCAGCGTCGTTGGCAACCAAGTTGACACCCAAGGAACGTACGTCACGATAATGAGGAATAAGAACATCACCGCCACCCACGGTAGCGCCGCTTTAACCACATTCATCATCGACATTTTGGCGACCCCAGCAGTCACAAATAAGTTAAGTCCAACAGGTGGCGTAATCATGCCAATTTCCATGTTAACGACCATCATGATGCCAAGGTGAATCGGATCGATGCCCAGAGCGATCGCTATTGGGAACACTAGCGGTGCCACAATGATCAACAAGCCAGAAGGTTCCATAAACTGACCACCAATCAACAGCAGCACGTTCACGACAATCAAGAAAGTAATAGGACCTAGCCCCGCCGACAGCATAGATTCAGTGATCATTTGCGGTATGCGTTCTTCTGTCAGCACATGCTTAAGAATCAAAGCGTTGGCAATGATAAACAGTAACATGATGGTCAGCTTGCCTGCTTCATACAAGGTGTGTTTGGTGTCTTTATGAACGAAAGTCTGAAACACTTTAACTAAGGCTGGTTTACTATTTTGCTTATCAGCAAAGGGACCCATATCTTTGTAAACGAAGTTGGCAATGAAGAAGGAATACACCGCCGCCACTGCCGCCGCTTCTGTTGGGGTAAAGATACCGCCGTAGATACCACCCAAAATGATCACCACCAACAACAGACCCCAGCTCGCATCTTTGGCGGCATCAAAGGTTTCTTTCCAACCCACGAAAGGCTGTTTGGGCAAGTTCTTGATTCGTGCGGCAATGTAAATGGCGATCATCAACATCACTCCCGCAAGTAAGCCTGGAATAACACCACCAAGGAACATACGTCCAACCGACACATCAGTTGCAGCGGCGTACACCACCATCACAATCGAAGGAGGAATCAAAATACCCAGCGTACCCGCATTACAGATCACGCCTGCAGCAAACTCTTTGGAGTAACCGTTTTTGATCATACCAGCGATAACGATACTACCGATCGCAACCACCGTCGCAGGGGACGAGCCAGAAAGTGCAGCAAACATCATGCAAGCCACAACTGATGCCATCGCTAACCCACCGCGGAACCAACCTACAATGGCAATCGCGAAGCGGATAATGCGCTTGGCAACGCCACCCGTAGACATAAAGCTAGAGGCCAAAATAAAGAAAGGTATCGCTAACAAGGTGTAGTGGCCAGCAAACGCGTTAAATAAGGTTTGTGCTACCGATGCAAGAGAAGCATCTGAGTGCATCAATAAGAAAAGAATACTGGACAGACCCAGTGAGACAGCAATTGGCACACCAATCAACATGAAGCCAATGACCATCAAGAATAACAACAGAATATCCATGATTTATTGCTCCTTGCGATCTGATGACGAAGAGCCGTTTGGAATCGCATCAGCGGCTTCGCTCAGTTCTTCTTTAAGTGCTTCCAACTCTTCTTCTGCTTCATGACCTGCAATCAAACGGTCTAACTTACCCGTCGCGATCTGCCATGTGATTTGTACAAAACGAAAAGTCAGAAGTGCCATACCAAGAGGTAAAGCAAAGTAAGGAATAAAACGAGGAAGTTTCTCATAACGTTCCCCTTCGTTGAGCCAATCCGCTAGAAACTGAAACATCTCAGGCATAGGAATATCGTCGGTTTCATACCATGCACGCTCAGTGACAAACGGATACCAGTAATTCCAAGAGCCGATTAACAGTAGAATGGAAAATGCCAAACAACACACAGCAGCAAGCAGTGCGAGGATCTTACGTTTGCCTTCAGGGACCATGTTAATGATGACATCAACACCGATATGAAAGTGCTTCTTCACACCGTAAGAGGCACCGACCAGAACCATCCATGCGAACATGAATACCGTCAACTCAAGTGCCCAAAGGATGTTGTCGTTAAAGACATAGCGGAAAATAACATTGGCAAAAGTCAGCAACGTCATTGCACCAAGAAAGAACGCGATCAGCGTTTCTTCAATCGCATCGGTGACTCGTCCTGCCTTGGAAAAAAAAGTCTGTTCCATAATTACATCACGTCATTATTGGGATAAAAGGGTCCCCCTCCTCCATATTGGAGTACGCGAGGACCAATCGTAGTGCTTAGTACTTTTTACTTATGAGCCCAAAGAACTTGGGCTGTTTGATTATTGGTTGGAAGCAAGAGCGGCATTGATAAGATCTGAACCAATGTCTTTCTCGAATTTCTTCCACACAGGTTGCAGTGCCGTCACCCACTCTTGACGCTGCTCAGGCGTTAAAGTACGAACCACACCACCGGCTTCAATGATGTTGTTCTTATTCGCAAGGTTCACCTTGGTTGACTCGGCATTACGCTGAGCCGTCACTTCTTGAATAATGGTATTAAGCTGTTCGCGCTGATCGTCTGGTAACTTTTTCCAGAAATCGTTCGATGTCACAACTAAGTAATCTAGGATGCCGTGGTTAGTTTCAGTAATGCCATCTTGTACTTCGAAGAACTTCTTACCGTAAATGTTCGACCATGTGTTTTCCTGACCATCGATAACTTTGGTTTGAAGACCGCCATACACTTCTTTAAATGACATTTTTTGAGGGTTTGCACCAAGCTGTTCGAACTGAGCCACCAATACGTCGGAAGCTTGTACACGGAACTTCAAACCTTCCGCATCGCTAGGCAACATCAATGGCTTGTTGGCAGACATTTGCTTCATACCGTTATGCCAAAATGCCAGACCTTGCAAGCCACGACGCTTCATTGCATTTTTTAGCTTTTCACCGGATTCCGAGTTTTGGAAACGGTCGACAGCCGCCACATCCTCAAAAAGGAAAGGAAGGTCGAAGATGCGGTATTTCTTGGTGAATTTCTCAAACTTAGAAAGAGAAGGGGCAGCGAGTTGAACATCACCATTAAGCAGAGCTTCAAGCACCTTGTTGTCGTCGTAAAGCGTCGAGTTAGGGAAGACCTGCATGCAAACTTTGCCGTTCATCTCTTCATTTACACGCTTTTCCAGTAGCGAGGCAGCAATGCCTTTAGGGTGTTTATCTGTGTTCGTTACGTGACTGAACTTGATCACGGTTTCACCAGGGTCACAGTTTGCAGCAGCATTAAAGCTGGTGATGGCTAGAGCAGATACAGACAAAAGGGTTAGAGGCTTGAACATTATTATTCTCCTTGTTGAATCACATCCCATCCTTTCCATGAATACCAAACGGGCAGAGGGTGATGGGTACAGATGTTCAACAAGGAGCAAGTTGTAGACCAACTAAATTATCAATTTAAAATCAGCAAGTTAAGTTAAAGTCAAAAGTTAGCCAGAGCAAAAAGGGGTTAAATCCACCCATGCTAATCTGCGTGATGGGTGGAGAATGACACATTTAAGAAGAGCAGCTAATTTCCATCTTTTTCCCCCACTCTGGAGGCAGTTTGGCGTAGTCATCCAACTCTGGCTGCTCGTCATAAGGACGCTTGAGCAATTCAGCCAGACGGCTTACTTCACTGAAGTCTCCTTCCTCTGCCTTATCAATGGCAAGTTGAGCTAGGTAGTTACGCAAGATGTATTTTGGATTCGCTCGACGCATCTTTTCACAGCGAGTTTCTGCTGATACGCACTCACCGCGCTCGTCCACTTCCAACTCACAGCGGGCAAGATATAAGTCTACCCATGCACTTGCAGCTTCTCGATCAATAAACAAATCAATCACAGCTTGGGACGAGTTAACGTCTAAGTTAGACAACTCACGGAAGAATCGCGTGTAGTCCGTTTTGTTTTGGTTCAACAGTTCAAACATGGCTTCGAACAAGCGTCCGTCTTCTTCTATTTTGGTCAAAAGACCGAGCTTGGCGCGCATCAATTCACTGAACTTCTGGCTAAGGCGCATTTCAAACTTTCCTAGTGCTGCCTCCAGATCTTCCCGCTGCACAAGCGGTGACAAAGAATGTGCTAAAGCCGAAAGGTTCCAAAGAGCGATACGTGGTTGCTGTTCAAAGGCATAACGCCCTTGGTAGTCCGAATGGTTGCAGATGTAATTAGGATCGTAGTCGTCGAGGAAGCCAAACGGTCCATAATCAAAAGTTTGCCCAAGTATCGACATGTTGTCGGTATTCATCACACCGTGGGCAAAACCATAGGCTTGCCAGTACGCAATCATCACTGAGGTTTTCTCCACGATGGTCTCGAACATGGCAGCATATGGTTTCTCCACTTCTAAACAATCTGGGAAATACCACTCGATGACTTTATCAGCGAGGTACTTTTGCTCACTAAGTTGGTTGGTGTAGAAAAAATGCTCAAAGTGACCGAAGCGAATGTGCGTTTCAGCGATTCGAATCAGTAGCGCGCCATATTCCATCTTCTCACGGTAAACAGGCGTATCGCTGTCCATCATGCCAAGCGCTCTGGTCGTAGGAATGCCTAACCCAGCCATGGCTTCACTACACAGATATTCGCGGATCGTAGAGCGCAATACTGCCCGACCATCCCCCATCCGTGAGTACGGCGTGAGCCCTGCTCCTTTGAGGTGAATATCAAACCAAGTGCCATTTTGGTGCTGCATCTCAGCCAGTAACAACCCGCGACCGTCACCTAAATCCGGGTTGTACACGCCAAATTGATGCCCTGCGTACTTCATTGCCAAAGGAGCAAATGATGCAAATTCGTTTTGCCCTGCAAACACATTCAACAACTCTTCATTCGCGCTTTCTGGTAAGCCAAATTGCTTCGCTAATTCTCCGTTCCAAACAACCCAACGTGTGTTATCTAAAGGCTGTGGCGTGACATAAGTGAAAAACGCAGATGGCAGGTCACTGAAGCGATGGGTGAAATTAACACCTTCCCAGATGGACATAGTAGTTCCTTAATAAAACGACTTCCTAAACGTGAGTATAAGCGCTGAACAGGTTTCTCTTCAGCCACGAATTATTCATGGGTATTTACGAAATACCGATAACGACAGACCAACATGAGATGACTTCACAACGCGTCACTGTACTACGGGACGAGACAACTAAAGAAATAAAAAAGCCACTCGGCTGAGTGGCTTTAATGAATGAACAAGAGACGCTTATTGCTCGCGACGACGCCAGCCAAACAGCCCTAATAACAATAGTGCCCAGTAAGACAAAGCACCACCGCCACTATCCGAATTGTCAAAACTTAAGCTGCTTACCGAAGCCACCACTGACACATTCACTGAGCCAGTCGCCAAGCCACCATTCCCATCCGACACGGTGTATTCCAGTTGAACATTCGTCACTTGATCTTGAGGTGCTTGGTATTGGATCTTTCCATCCACCACACTTGCCGTTCCCACGCCGGATGGATTACTCACGCTCTGCAACACTAAGCGATCTTCATTGAAATCTGAATCATTGGCGAGCACGTTGATCATAATGCTCTTTCCAGACTCAACACTGGCGCTATCTTGATTAGTAACCGGCGGCGTGTTCTCAACATCAACACTAACCGTCGCGGTTGCAGACAAACCACTAGGGTCCGTGACCGTCACTTGGAAGGTAAGCGTCTCGCCCGCCTTCGTTCCTTGCGCCACAGTAAACTTCGCGTTCACACTATTCGCATCTGAAATAATGGCTTTAGTACCCGTCGTTTGCTGCCATCTATAGTTAAGCGCATCACCATCAGGGTCAGAGCTTGAAGAAGCTGACAAGCTGCCTTGCCCGTTCGCTGTCATGCTACTGGAATCAACTTTGGCATTGGCTGTTGGCGCTTCATTTTGACCATTAACACGCACTTGCACCGCCACTGGCAGCGATTTCAGTGCGCCATCTGAAGAAACAAGACGATATTGGAAACTGTCATTACCCACGAAGTTTTCTTTAGGTATGTATTGGGTGCCGCTCAATGTGCCATGCGTAGGTTGTTGCGTGTATTCCACATTGAATTGATAGCCAGGGGCAATAAAGTCATTCGACGTAAGCGCAAGCGTTACAGGCACGTTTTTGTCCGTCGTCACCGTGTCCGTTTTAGCCTCTACGATATTGCTTGAATCAATATCAAACAGTGCGCTAAAAGGAATGTAAGAGAAGTTTTGACGCATTAAACCTGAAGAGTAAATACGTTCACGATCTCCTGCCCAAATCGTTGGCACTGCTTCTTGTTCCGTCGCTAAGGTGCTTCTAAAGTTATAGTTAGATTCAAAACGCCCGTTCTCAATTTCAACCACAAGCAAATGCTTACCTGCCGCTATGCGACTTGGCTGTTCAAACAGAATACGAGTGCTGCTACGAAGTGAGCCTTCCTGCAGAAGCTGCGCCTCATTTTGATCGAACTGCAAACTGAACGATTCAAATCCAGGATGTGGGAAACGCCATACCTTGTAGTTCATCACCCCAGCATTGTCATTAGGTGTCACATAAAGTTGCAAGCCATCCAATTCTGAAGCCACTTTAAGATCCAAAGAGACAGCCAAAGCGTCATCAGAGCTTGGGTAAACATATCCTCGATGGAACGAGTTTTGCCACGCCGACTTGTTTGGCTCACTTGGCATGGTTAATGAAAACGTTGCCGAGTTTGATTCACTTGAGATATTTGAGATACGAACACCCGTGTTAAAGCCTGCTATGCCGGTCAAACTAGGGTTGGAATCGTCAGAAATGCTCGTGCCACCATTTGGATAAAGATCTCGATCGTCGCTAGGAAAACCGGCTTCCAATTGTTTGCGTCCGTCAGCTTGCATGATCTGCACCTGCATATCACCGACATCGTTGAATCGATTTGAGATATTCACCGACATTGCCAACACCCCTTCTGATACCAATGCTCGGTCGTACCCTTCAAACCGTCTATTCTCAAGGTAGATACGAGGACCGAACTCTTTAAGATAAGGATCAAGATAAACGAGCTTCACTTGCCCATTTTCAACCGAAGCAGATTCATCGCTGGATTGCGCAATGTCCGGCAGTACAAAGCCCGCAGCATGCTTACTCCAAGCGCTCATGTTGACCGGTGTATCTCCAGCATAACGGTCGCCTTCTTTCTTCGCCCAAGACCCACCACCCATCACGCCCCACTGACCAATAGATGCATCGCTGTTGTAAGAGTACAAATCCGGTAACCCAAGCATCAGGTGACCAAGTTCATGGACGATCACCCCCAATGTGGATTGATGCGTCTGCTGAAAGTCAGCAAACACACAGTAGTCTCTGATGGTAGTTCCGTCGATTGACACCGCATCATGTGAGTATTTGTGCGGCCATATAGAAGGACGATCTAGCTGGTTTGCCGCCAAGTCCCCACCAGCAAAAACAAACATAACCGAGAGCTCTGTTGGTTCGACACGACCGCTGCTGTCGGTGTCGTATTGAGCTAAGTTGATGTATTGGTCTAGCTTTTGGTACGCCTCAGAAAAAACCGCCTTAAGCTTGGTATTACAAGCATCACCGCTGGTTTTGGTGCTACAGTTAGGATGGTTTTGGTTCACCGTGACACTAATAACGCCATCATCCGCAGTGCCATAGCTTTCCTTCGCTGGTACGACGCGATACTTCCCATGTGAGTTCTTGTCATAATAATCCACCACGCTTTGACGATTTTCGCCAAACACCAACTGTTGAAAATCGTTAACCATAGTCTGGTTATTAAACGACACCTCAACCACCAGCAAAGGCTGTTGAACCACACTCGATGAACTCATTGCTCGGTATCCTTGCTGAGCTTGGCGCATCAAGTTTGCACGAGCTTGGGGTTCTAGTGTTCTCAAAGAAGAAAGAGAAGGTTTTAATAGTACATCAGGGCGGTTTTTCGATACTTGTGGAGCGATTGCAGATTGTGTTTTTTCTACTCCAGTCGAGACAAGTAGCGGCTGATCCGCTTCTCGCTTGATCTCAGCAAAAAACCAAGTATCACCGTCTTTGATTAATGCATTTCCTTGCTTATCTTCATGCCAGTAGAAACTAGCGGTACCGCGAACCAGAATTTCACTGACCGTCCCATCACTGAGAGTCACGGGTTGCCAAATAGGAGATGGGGGTGTGGTTGCCATGCTGTGACCAGAAATCAGCGCGGTCAACATGGTGAGTGCGAGAGTCTTTAACTTCAAACTACGGCTCCATGAGTTCGATGTGTAAGCCATGCATCTCATATGCAAATGATTACAACAAGTTATATATAGTGGAGCTATGAAATAGTACAGAAATCGAGAAGGAATGAAATGCTGTGACAGGAGTAGATCGAAATTATTTGCATTCGCTCACTAATTTTATAAAAAATGCGAGAGCCGAATAATCAAAACTCTCGCGTAAGCTATTAATATTAAAAGATTAAAATGCAATTAACCTGTTAAAACGTTATCTTCTGGGTATTTAATTAATGTCGGTTCTGGTCGCGCCAGCATGTAGGCTAGTGTCAATGGACCAATACGACCGATGATCATCACAACGATCATGATGTACTTACCTGGTTCCGACAGTTCTGCTGTCAATCCAGCCGTCAAACCTACCGTCGCAAAGGCAGAAATGGTTTCAAACATCACCTTATCAAACGCGGCTTTCTCAGTAATCATCAACAAAAACATCGCAGTGGTGAGGATAGCGCCACTTACCACGATAATCGCTAATGACTTGGTTACGGTTTGCCAATTCACCGTGCGTTTAAAGATCACAACATGCTTTTTCTGGCGCAAGAACGCCCATGTTGCCATAAATGCCACTGCAAAAGTCGACACTTTAATACCACCACCTGTAGAGGTTGAGCCCGCACCAATCAACATCAGTACGATCATCACTAACAAAGCAGGTTGGGTAAACTGAGCCAAATCTACGCTGTTAAACCCAGCGGTACGTGCACTTGCCGATTGGAAGAAAGCCGCTAGCCATTGCCCCGCAACAGGCAAAGACGCCATGGTATTTGGGTTATGTCTTTCCAGTAGCCAAAACAAAATAGTACCGACACCAAGCAATGCAGGTGTCGCGATCAACATGATTTTGGTGTGCAGATGCAAAAAGTGAAAGCCTTTACGCCAATGCAGCCATAAATCACCGATCACGGTGAAGCCCAAGCCACCGAAGATAAACAAACCCGCTAGGGTGAAAATCACCACCGGGTCGTTAACAAAGCTCATCATACTATCGGAGAACAACGCAAATCCTGCGTTATTGAATGCTGAAATAGAATGAAACAGCGCATAAAACATGCCTGTTTGCCAGCCCATTTCTGGCACCCAGCGGAAAGATAGGAAGATAAATCCAATGGTCTCAGCAATCAGAGCAAAGACAACGATTTTCTTGACCAATTTACGTAAGTTGACTTGACGATCTTGCCCTAATGCATCTTTCGCAAGTGCTTGTTGACGCAAACTCAAACGAACACCAAACATATACAGCAGCACCGCAGACAGCGTCATCTGCCCTAGCCCACCAATTTGCATTAAGAACATCAATAGCACTTTACCCGCCAAGGTAAAGTGCTGCCCGGTATCTACGACACCAAGCCCCGTTACACTGATAGCCGAAGTCGCAGTGAATAAAGCGTCAGTGATAGAAAGCCCGGTTACAGAAAAAACCGGCAGGGTCAGCAAAACAGCAGAAGGCAATAACACACCGAGAAAGCTCAGCAATATAATGCGCGGTTCGCCACCTTTCGCTTTATCTCGTTTGCCATCTGGGGCGTAAAACACGCCTCTCTGATGAAATTGCTTCATAGTGATTTCAACTTGCTCGCAAGTTTGTCTTGGGGTCCCACAACAATGATGAGATCGCCGATCTCCAGCGTTGAATTGAGATCCGGTGCTTTGGTGATTTCTGGACCGCGTTTAAAGCCAAGCACTTGTACACCTTCCACCTTACATAAGGCTAAATCGCCAAGTGTTTTGCCCATCCAACGAGAGCCAATCACAAACTCTGTCATGGCTAAGCCACTGCCTAGTGGATGAAACTCCAACACACGTTTGTCCAGCATCTTACGCGCCACACGAATACCCATATCACGCTCTGGCATGATGACGTGGTCTGCACCAATTTTTTGTAGTACACGCGCTTGGAAGCGATCATTCGCTTTTACCCAAACCGATTTCACACCCGCTTCTTTTGCGATAAGTGTTGCGAGGATGCTGGCATTGACGTCTGCACCGATAGCAATCATGACCATGTCATAATCATCAAGCTTGAGTTCTGCGACTGTCTCTTCATGAGTACAGTTCGCTACGATGGCTTGGCTAACAAATCCCGCCGCTTCTTTCACTCGGTCTTCGTTAATGTCTACCGCCAAAACTTGTGAACCTGAATCCTGCAGTTCTTTACAAACGGCCAAGCCGAAACGACCTAGACCAATTACAGCAAATTGCTTATCACCAGTTTTCATTCGTGCCTCATTTATGCGTTGAATAGCAGGCGCGAAAGTCTGCGCCTATTCCTCACCATCTGCAAACATGACGACAAAAAATTGACAAAACCCTAACTCAAACCTTCGCGCAAGATCTAACCAAAGCGTAAGACACATTGAACGAGTTTTCCTAATTATTAGCAATTAAATCAAAAGAATAACTACATGCTTCACACTTCATCTGTGCATGGTTTTCGCTATCAAATAAAGAAAGAAAACTGAGACCACGTTGAACAAAAAGCCAGAGAGAAAAGAAAAAAGTAAAAAATAAGCCGCATCGAGGTGCGGCTTATCATGTAGAAAAGAGCTATCAAACGTTATTTAGCGTTACGTTTATCACCATTTTCGCGACGTGGACGCTGATCTTGCGGCTTACGCTTGTTCTTCGGAACATAGTTCAGAATCGAAATTGGCACAGGTTTTCTCGGTGCAAAACCTTCAATTTCTACACGCTCTAGCAAATGACCAAGGCGGCTTTCGATCATGCACAGGTTTTTGAAATCGTCTTTCGATACCAGTGAAATCGCCTCGCCCTCTGCACCAGCACGACCAGTACGACCAATGCGGTGTACATATTCATCGGCTGGGTAAGGTAGATCGTAGTTAATCACGACAGGCAAGTTATCAATATCGATACCACGTGCCGCCACACCCGTTGCCACTAAGTATTGGATTTCACCGGCTTTGAACTTCTCAATCAGTTCTTGGCGAACACGTTGGTTACGACCACTGTGGAAAGCTTCAGCCACAATGCCACGCTTTTCTAATTGAGTAACCAGTTTCGCTGCGCCATGTTTTGTCTCGATGAACACCAACACTTGCGACCAGTCGTTCTCATTCAACATGTGGCTCAGTAGTGAAGATTTCATGTCTTTATCAACTGTGGTGATCCATTGCTTAATGTTTGACTTAGACGCGCTGTGCTTTGCAATGGTGATTTCTTCAGGATCAACAATTGCATTCTTTGCCAAATCACGAACTGGGTTAGATAAGGTCGCGGAGAACAGCAAGCTTTGAATATCTTCTGGCATGCAATCGATGATCTTATCAATCGAATCAATAAAGCCCATATCCAACATTTTGTCAGCTTCATCTAGGACCAGCATTTCCACTTCATCAAAGTGAATAGCACGCTGACCGTATAGATCAATCAAACGACCTGGAGTGCTTACGACAATGTCTACGCCTTCAATCAACGCTTGTTTTTGCGGTGCGTAATCCACACCACCGAACATCGCCATAGAACGCAATGGTAGATTTTTGCCATACGCTTCAATGCTCTGATGAACCTGAAGAGCCAATTCGCGCGTTGGCGTTAGGATGATCGCACGTGCACGCTTTTTACGTTGCGTTTCGCCGTGGCTCAGTTTTTCTAAGATTGGTAATACAAAGCTGGCAGTTTTACCTGTACCCGTTTGTGCTGCGGCAATTAGGTTGCTACCACGCAGAACAATAGGAATGGCTTTTTGTTGGATAGAAGTCGGTTTTTCGTAACCCAGCGCCTTCACAGCATCTGTGATAGAAGCACTTAAACCAAGCTTAGAAAATGGCATACAAACGTCTCAACGAAGAAATGGGCGCGTAGTGTATCAGAATCCGAACTAAGTAACAGAATCTATCTGTCTCCAGCAGAGGCTTACTGAAATCTACTCGTGGCGACAAAGAAATTCTATCCTTTTAATAAGTCATTCAATTGTTACAGCGTGATGATTTATTCGCCACTTCACGTTTCTTGTATTTGAACCTCGTTATGCTGCTAGGGTGTGCATCACTGGAAAACTTCATGGACATTTTATTACTGGTTGGATTAATCGCGCTCAATGGTGTGTTCGCCATGTCTGAGATTGCATTAGTGACTGCCAAAAGCGGTCGACTGAAAAAGTCAGCCGAACACAGCTCTTCCGCTCGTCTTGCTTTAGAGCTTAAGAATAACCCCACTCAATTTCTCTCTACTATACAAATCGGCATCACCGTCATTGGCATCCTCAGCGGTATTTTTGGTGAAGCAACCCTCTCAGTTCCATTCGGGCATTGGCTCGTCGCACAAGGTTTAGAACGTGAGATAGCAAATATCCTTGCAACGGCAATTGTGGTGGTCATAATCACTTACTTCGCCATCGTGATTGGTGAGCTCGTGCCAAAGCGTTTTGCACAAAACAATGCCGAACGCATCGCTGTCATCGTTGCCTACCCAATCCACTGGCTAGCAAAACTGACCACGCCATTTGTCATACTACTGACCGTTTCGACCGACACACTGCTTAAGCTTCTACGCCAAAACAACGCAGGCGAAATCGTCACAGAAGAGGACATCTTTGCTGTTGTTAGCGAAGGTTCTGAATGTGGTGCTATTGAGCCTCAAGAACAATTGATGATCCGTAACTTGCTCCACCTTAATGACCGACTAGCACTTTCACTCATGACACCGAGATGCGATATCCATTATCTCGATTTAGATTTACCTCTCGATGCGATTTTGAGGAATCTACGTCAAACTCAGCATTCTGTTTGGCCCGTCTGCAAAGGAGGGTTAGATAACATTATCGGCACCGTTTCCTCTAAGGCGTTATTAGATGAATACGATGAGCTATCCATTTCTCGCTTAGCCAAGCTGTTGAAACGGTCGCGCTTCGTACCCGAATCAATGAAAGGTCTACCACTGCTCAATTACATGCAACAAACCAGTACCGAGATGGTGTTTATCGTCGACGAATATGGCGATGTGCAAGGACTAGTAACTCACTACGATCTGCTTAAATCCATCGCTGGTGAATTGGGCATGGCACCACAGCAACTCTGGGCAAAGAAACAGAAAGATGGCAGTTGGATCATGGATGCGCTGATCCCACTTAACGAGTTGAAGTACAAACTAACGTTGAACCATATTGAAGGCGAAGAAATAGAAGGATTCCAAACATTGAATGGTTTTCTGACGTGGTTAATTGGGCGCGTGCCGACTCAAGGAGAAACCGTCGAATATCAACAATGGCAATTTGAGATACTACACGTGAAGAATAATCGCATTGTCCAAGTCAAAGTCACCGAGTCGCTCAGCGAAATGAAAAGCGATTAAAGCGGAATAAAAAAGCAGCTTCCGGCTAGGAGGCTGCTTGTTAGATCAAACCAGTATTCGCTTTAGAATAGGTAAGTTGCACTTACGTATGCACTGCGACCTTTCTCTGAATAACCGTAGTAGTCGTCTTCATCATCAAGCTCGACATCAAAGATGTTGTTCAAGCCAGCTTTAAGATTGAGCTGTTGGAAGTCATAAGCAACACCAAGACCGACAAGCGTGTAGCCATCTACTGTTTTGTTCTCACGGCTTTGGTTTGTGATCACCTGTTCACCAACGTAGTTTACTCGCGCAAACGTAGTGAATGCATCAAACACTTCCCAGTTCAAATCAAGATTTGCAAGATGCTCTGGCGTCTTCATGAGCGTATCACCCGTGCTCTTGTCTTTCGCGTCCGTGTAGGTGTAGTTACCCTTTAGGTTGATGCTGTCAGTAATATCATACCAACCTTCAAGCTCGATACCTTTGATCTCTGCTTTACCGATGTTTTGGTAAGTGAAGATAGGCATTTTACCAACCGCACCAACTGGCTTGGTTAGGTCGCGTTCAATCTTGTTCTTAAAGTCCGTGTAGTAGTACATCAAACCAACACCCATAGACGTGGACTCATAAGCAAAACCGGCTTCGTAGCTTTCTGATTCTTCAGGTTTTAGATCATCGTTACCCGTTAACCAACAACGGTTACCACAACTGATTACACGTACTTGATCGCTGCTTTCCATCATACCCGGCGCACGGAAACCACCACCCGCACCACCTTTGAACACAAATTCATCGGTGAAGCTATAAACTGCATATGCTCTTGGACTGAAGTGACTACCATACACTTCATGGAAGTCTTGACGACCACCAAGTGTCAGCGCCAATTTATCGAGATCGAACTCACCCTGAACAAAAACCGCGCCTTGATAGTTATCGATGTCGCCTGATGGTACATCTCGGCTGTTTTCCAATTCAGAAGTACGGTATTCGCCACCAAACACCCACTCATGTGAGTCACGCCACAAACCAGAAACTTTAAAATCAAGCGTGTTGTTTTGTAGCTCAACATCAGCAGCGCCATTGGTGTATGCCGTACTTGCATCATCAAGCTTCATATTTTCGCCATACAAACGTACTTGTGTATCCACAGACTCCCATGCACCTTCATGCGTCAGTCCGTAGTTCCAACGCGTTGAGTCTTGAGAATTTGTTTGCGCACCCGAACGAGGATGGACCCAATCCGCTTCACGCTCATCGTTGGTGTAAATCACATCGGCGATCAAACGCTGTTCATCAGTAAGCTGCCAAGCCATCTCACCAAATACATTGGTGGTGTCTTTCTTTTCTAATGCATCAAAGGTCGGGTTAGTATCGGTACGCCACGGATCTCTTGAAGAGCTTTCAACAATGATGCTGCCTTCAAGGTTTTGTGCGAGTTCACCACTAGCGTAAGCATGACCTTTAACACCATCACCACCGTCGCCTTCAAGAATGCTTTCGTATTCCAAACCAACAGAACCTGATGTCTCTTTGGTTGGCGACTTCAAGATAACGTTGACCACACCACCCATCGCTTCAGACCCATACAGGGAAGAAACCGGACCGCGAACCACTTCAATTCTCTGAACCGCAGTCAGTGGGATGCTTGATAAGTCAAAATCGTTACCACGAATCAAAGCATCTTGAGAGTTAATACGACGACCGTTAATCAAAACCAAGGTGTGCTTAGAATCCAGACCACGAATACGAATGGTGTTACGACCGTAAGCTGTACTACTCAACACACTCACCCCGGTAGCACTACGCACCGCTTCTGAAATGTCTTTTACCGGCATCTTAGCGAGATCGTCAGCGGTAATTACCGACACTGATGCCGGTGCAGTCAACTCTGAATGCTGTGTTAAAGACGCTGTCACGACCATGCGTTCCATTTCCACAACATCATCTTTATCGTTAGCAACTGCATGACCACTGAGTGCCGTCAAAAGTGCACCGGCAAGCACTGTCGGCATAAATGTGGGCTTTTTAACTAAACTATTCACTGCATATCCTTATATCTATTTTATAAATAAATTGAGCTCGCAAACTCTAATAAACGAATGTATAAATGACAATCATTACTACTCGTATTTACATTTAGATTTGAGCTGGGCTATATTTTTGAACTGCAACACATTGAAAAGCACCGAGCTGGGTAACATTCTCGACCCTTTCTGTCTTCAATTAGAAAGTGTCAGTCCAAGGGTTCACATCGTAAAAGCCACACCGGAGATGTATTCCAAATTGGGCTTTCCCGAGGAAGAGCAACAAATTCATAAGTCGATAGCTAAACGCCAGCGAGAATTCAGAGCAGGACGCAACGCGGCTCGTGCCGCCATACAAATGCTCTCCTTAAGCCAAGATAACGGGAACTCCCCGCTCATTTTGACGGGGAAATCCAGAGAGCCTTTATTCCCTCAGCCAATCAGTGGCAGCATCAGTCACACTGATGGTATTTGCCTCGCGGGTTGTGCATTAAAAAGTGACATCGCAAGCTTAGGGATCGACGTAGAACGCAATGTCCCCCTCGCCTCACACCTTTTTACAAGCATCTACACAGGTGACGAACAGAACTTAATCAAATCGTCTAGCCACCTACCTGATGCTCTGATATTCAGCATCAAAGAGAGCTTGTTTAAATGCTGCTTCCCCTTTGTTCAGGTGTATTTCGATTTTCTAGAAGCACAAATCATGCTGCTGCCTGAGAGTAAAAACTCAGGACAATTTCGCTTCGAGCTGATTGGAAATAACCAAACCTCTTTAACCGCCAAATTACCCGACCTTCCATTTCATGGCTACTACTGCTTCAACAAGCAGTTTATTTTCTCACTGTGCTATTTCTCCTCATGAAGTCGTCATTCATTTCTATTCGATGACCTTTTTGATCACCATTTGCTGTCGTTCATTAACCAGCGGTAAGCGCTGCTCTAAACGCCACTTCCACATTTGTGGGATTGAAATACCTACTGTATCGAGTTGCCTTGCCTGCGGACCCAAGTACCAATAAGCATCAACCAATTCATCTAAGCAGGTAAAAGCATATGGATTCACGGGAGGCTTTTTCGGGATCAGTTCAAGAAACGAGCGCTGTTTTAGTAAAGGCTGATCCGTCGGGTAAATGCCATGTTCAGGGGCATTCAGTTCGCTAGATAAGATGTGTGGCCAAACTGATACATACTGCTCACCAAACTTGTGTTTCGCTAGCTCACCGAAGGTGCTGTGTTTTGCCATAAAGCCCAGCGTTGGCGAGCACTTTAGAATATGTCTTGCACCAACTAACACCACCACACCAAGCCCACATTTCGACGTTTGTTTTTCTACTCCTTCTGCCAAAGCTTGATCACGTTGTGCACTGAGCTTTGCTAACTCTTTCGAATGTTGGATGTCTTCCCAGCTGAACGATGGTTCGGTCAACACTATCTTGATCGGCACCTTACGCGTGCTATTTACAGCACGAACTCGCTCAAAGAAAGCACCGTAACAAGGATGCAACCAAGCGGGAAATGCGACTGAGTCCAACCACACCGCCGCTAATTCAGCTTGGGTAACCGTCTCTCCCGATAAGTAGTTATTGAGTAATGCTTGATGCTTGGCATTCCCAAATTCAATGAACAAATGAGAAAACGAGCCATCCAATTCAGGTGCAAGTAAGGCTTCCGTTATCTTCTCGAACAGTTCGCTAAACCAATGAGCTTCACCGATGGCAACTACACTGCCAGCGTTAAGTTTGCTTTTGAGAAAAGCCAGAGGGGAAACCGCCCCCTCCAACAAATCCTTAGTTTTTGCTTTGGTTGAGGTATCAAACATCAAATCTCTCTCTCAGTTCTTCAACCATATGTGAACCAATCAAACGCAGCATATCTGGGCGCATCATTTCACGGTGAATACACGCGACATCGATCACTTTGAGCTCGCCATCCATGTATTTGAACCATCCATTGCGATCAAGAAATGCCTCTTCCGGTGGCTTCTCCGCATTGAAAAACAACACATCCCCTTGATACTGATAATCGACGCTATCGCGTACGCGATGATTGTTGTTAATGACCACTTCCACCATTGCCGTAATGGTTTCAGCACTCAGGTGCGCCATTGATGATCCTGCATCTTGTAAAATGTCGATCACTTCAGGTCGCGTTAGGCTAGAATGCAACGATTCATCAAACTCTACCCCAGCCATACGAATTAAGGCGCCAAGCGCTTTCTCTTCGCCAGGCGGGTGCATACTTTGCCATTGCTCCGTTGGGTAAGAGTCCAACAAGGTGACTAAGCCAACTTCTTGACCTTGCTGCTGTAAGATACCCGCCATTAAATGCGCAATCATGCCGCCAATAGACCAGCCTAGTAGGTGATATGGACCAAAGGGTTGTTCTTCTCGAATCGCCGCCACGTAATCCTCAGCCATTTCGGTCATTGATTTAGGCAGCGGAGAAGAAGGGTCACCGAGGTTTTTCGCTTGTACGCCGTAAAGAGGCACATTGGATGGAATAATCGGAGTCAAAGCCGCATAGCACCAACTCAAGCCACCAGCAGGATGGACACAGAAAATAGCTGGCTTGCCCTCTCGTTTTCGCAGAGGCAGTAAGATATTGAGTGCTTCATCGCTTTCACTGCCATTTAACTTGGCGGCAATACCGGAAACCGTCGGAGACTCAAACACCGCCGCAAGCGATAGCTCAATTCCCATGATCTCTTTCACATGAGCAATCAACTGAGCAGCAAGCAACGAGTGTCCGCCTAATTCAAAGAAGTTGTCATCCACACCAACCGCCGGTAAATCAAGTAAGCGGCAAAATAGTTTGCATAAACGCTCTTCAACAAGGTTACTTGGTCCTTTTGTGCTCACTTGAGCAGACAAATCTGGCTTGGGTAGCGCATCACGATCCAATTTACCATTCGGTGTTAAAGGGAAGCTTTCAAGCTCAACAAAATAGCTTGGCACCATGTAATCCGGTAATGGCTCAGCAAGGTACTTTTGCAGTGCATTAGTATCAATTCCCTGCTCAAGATCCTCTGCCGACACATAAGCAACAAGGCGTTTATCATTCTCAGTATATTCCTGAGCTAACACGGCAACTTGCGCAACACTTGGGTGGTTTGCTAAGGCATTTTCAATCTCTTCTAACTCGATTCGGAAACCACGAATCTTGACCTGAAAATCGCTTCGCCCACAGTATTCAATCGCACCATCTTCGCGCCAGCGCGCTAAATCACCAGACAAGTACATTCGGCTACCTTGTGGACCAAAGGGATTGTCGATAAAGCGCTCTTGAGTCAGTTCTGGCTGACCATGGTAGCCCAGTGCCAACTGTCGACCTGCAATGTATAAGTTACCCACCACACCAGGAGGTACAGGATTAAGTTCATCATCAAGAATATAGATTTGCGTGTTCCATACAGGACGACCTATAGGAATCGAATTCCCTTGGGTATTCGCCTCACTTGGCCAGTAAGTTACGTCCACCGCAGCTTCTGTCGGACCGTACAAATTATGCAATGGTGCATCAAACTCTTGGTAATAGTGATTGACTAGCTCCATTGGCAACGCCTCCCCGCTACAAAAGACTTGGCGTAGACTTTGGCACAATCTGGCATCTGCTTGTTGTACGAAAATTTGCAGCATTGAAGGCACAAAATGCAAGGTGGTGATCTGCTCTTTATGAATCAAATCTTGTAGGTATATTGGGTCTTTGTGTCCGTCTGGTTTCGCAATAACAAGGCACGATCCGACCATCATTGGCCAGAAGAACTCCCATACTGAAACATCGAACCCTGCTGGCGTTTTTTGTAATACCCGGTCTTTCGCATCAATTGGATATTGGTCGTGCATCCACAAGAGTCGATTGACAATCGCATCATGCGTAACGACGACGCCTTTTGGTTTCCCGGTCGAGCCCGAGGTATAAATCATATAAGCTGGTGAATGAGGTTCTGGCTTAACTTGAGGAGGCAGCGGTTCTACTACTTTGTATATCGTAGGCAGCGTCTCATCATCCACTAGCTTTACATCCACCTCTTGCGGCAGTTTGTCTTGAAGCGTCTTGGTTGAGAAAACAAATTTCGGTGAAGAAGATTCGAGCATGTAGTGGATACGCCCCTCGGGGTAGTCAGGATCCACAGGCACATAAACCGCGCCAGCCGCTAAAATGGCTTGCTGTACTACAATCAGCTCTTCGCTTCTTGGGACACACACAGCAATGCGGTCACCAAGCTCAACGCCTTGCGCTGTTAACCAGTTGGTGAGTGAATACACTTTGCGAGCCAGTTGCTCGTAACTCAACTTCTGACCTTCAAAGATCAAAGCCGGAGCGTGTGGTGTCAAAATACGTTGGCGAGCCATGATGGCGGACAGCGTCGTTTCCGGCACTTCGCGAGCGGTATCGTTCCATGTCTCGACAACCTTCTCTCGCTCACCAGCCAGTAAAATACTGACATCACTCACTTGGCAATGAGAAGGATCTTGAGCTTCTGCGCTTGTAAAAAAGTCACTCATAAAATGGAACAAGCGTTGTTGATGCTCATGAATCTCTTTCTCTGAATACAGCTCTGGATTCGCATCCATATCGATGTGTAATTGCCCAGCTAATTCATAGCAATAGAAAGAAATGTCATCGACCGGTCCGGCTGATAAGTTGTGTGCTTTTGAAGTGAGGTCACCGAATTTATGCTCGTACTCAAACGGCATAATATTCACCAATGGACCAAATAGATTACGATGATCTTTTACCAAATTTAGCTCGCGATGAAGCTCTTCATAGCGATAGCTTTGATGACGGCGAACCGATGCAAATTCTTGGTTAACTTGCTTCACCAACGTTTTGATATCCAGTCCTGATTCAAAACTGACTCGTACAGGAAGAATATTGACGCGCATCGCCGGAGTTTGAATGGCTACCGAGCCCAAACGCCCCATCAGAGGCACACCAATCACCACTTCATTGGAGCGTGTCATACGGTGTACATAAGCCGCGATAGATGCGATAAGTACGCTATACCAGTGTGTTCTGCACTGTTTAGCTAACGACTCCATTCTCTGAAAGTCAGAGGCTGCCATTGCACCTTTTAGGCGAAGGAAATGGTCTGAAGTCACTGTCGGCTTACCCGCAAGGTTTACAGTGTCAGAATGGTCGGCATAACGCTGTAAATAAAATGCGCGATCTTTTTGGTATTTCTCAGAAGCTTTATAGTCGTCATCTTCTTTCAAAAGAGCCTGTTGGTCTGCAAATTCAAGCTTCTCAAAGTGCTCTCCTTTGACCAACTGACCATAAACATGCGCCACCCGCCCCGCGACCAGCGACATGCTGTAACCGTCTATCGCAATGTGATGCAGTGAAAGGAACCAAACGTATTGATCATCGGAGAGCTTAAGCAATGCCATGATGAATAAAGGACCTTGTTCCAAATCGACAGGTTGCTTTAACTGATCTTTCATCCAAGTCACAGCGGCATCAAGCGGTTTAACGTGTTGCGAAAAGTCGATACGTTCGACTTGCCAGGTTTGTCTATCTATCACCATTCGCGGTCCTTCGGTGGTGGTAACAAACTTAGCGTGCAACGAGTCGACTTCATAAATTGCCGTTTTGACTGCTTCAACAAAACAAGGCTCATCCACCTCGCCTTCAATAACCAGGTATTCGCCAGTCTTATAAATTGGGTTTTCAGGGTCACGTAACTGAGCAAACCAAATCCCTGCTTGGGCATCCGTAAGCGGCAACAATTGTTCTGCCGTATAAGGTAAATCGTACATGTTCATTCCTTTGTCATTCTTCCGCTTTGGCTGTTAGGTCAGCTTCTTCTCGATCAGTCTCCACCAATCCTGCAAACTCGGTTTCGCTGCTAATTCCATAAAACTCACATCAAGGCCCGCCTGTTGCCAATCTCCGACCAGCGACATCATGCGTACCGAATCCAAACCAAAATCAAGCAAACTATCCTCCGGCGTCATCTCATCGGCAGCTACCTCTAACAGCGCCGCTAACTGTTGAGTAAGTTGCGGTTGCGACTGAGGAATCACAAAATCACCAGCTGCGAGTTCGTTCGCACTTGCCACTTGTTCGAGCAATTGCTGCTTGTCCAAGACATAACCGCATCGACCCGCCACATAGTTGAGCGCCATGTCATGATCGCTCGCTGAGAAGTCAGCAACGGCATCGGAAACCATGAAAGCTTTAATGTCTGTCATGAACGCTTCTGCCGCTGTTTGTAAACAACCGATGTGAGCATAAATACCCACGATAATTAGCTGATCACGCCCCGTTTCATCCATCATGGATTTAAGTGGCGTGCGTTGAAACGCACTGTAACGCCATTTGGTGTAAACGGTGTCCTGCTCCGTTGGCGCAAGTGCTGGGGAGATTCGAGTAATGTTGTCATCCGCTTTTAAACCGGGGCCCCAAAAATCGGTCAATAAAGCGCGATCTTCTTGACGTTGGTCACCGGGCTGCGCGGTATAAACCACTGGAATGCCGGCATCAATACATGCTTGTTTGATCTCTTGAATGTTGCGAGTCAACGTTTGAATCAGCTCGCTGTCTGCATCGTAGAAATTGAGAAAGTACTGCTGCATATCGTGGATTAACAACACGGCACGATGTGGTTCTACTGACCAGTTAACGCGATTTTCTGGCTTCACTTTCGTTAGTGAGTAACCAGAGATAGATGGAATGGCCATTGGGCTTATCTCCAAAGTAATCAAAATGCCAAGCACACCAAATCAACCTTGGTGTTTCGACCTTGGTTAAACGAGTTCGAGTAATTTATTTTTATTCACTTTACCTACTGGCGTTTTGGGTAATACATCAACAAAAACGACCATATCTGGGATCTTAAAATCAGCCAGCCCACGCCCTCGTAAGAAACGCTTTATCTCGATCGGTTTCGGGGCTTGCTGCGGGCAAACTAAGGCAGCACAACTGCGCTCCCCAAGGTAATCATCTGGGATGGCAATAACAGCAGCATCATGGACACAATCGTGCGCCAGCAAATGGTTCTCGACCTCTTCTGCTGCGATTTTTTCACCCCCTCGGTTAATCTGATCTTTGTCGCGACCAACAACTTTCAAATTGCCCTCTTCAGTCAGCAGTACCACATCGCCAGTACGGTAGTAGCCTTGCTCGGTGAATGAACGCTGATTGTGCTCTGGAGCCCGGTAGTAACCTTGAATGGTATAAGGTCCACGCACGAACAAAATACCTTCCGTACCTTGCGGGACAGGGTTACCCATTTCATCGAGTATCAACAGTTCATCAGCAGGTGACATTGGGCGACCTTGCGTCGTGACAATCACGGACTCAGGATCATCTAGACGGGTGTAGTTAACTAGCCCTTCAGCCATGCCAAATACTTGCTGTAAGGTACAACCAAGTTCAGGTTTGATACGCTTTGCCGCTTCCTCACTAAAACGAGCCCCCCCAACTTGCAGCACTTCTAATGAAGTAAGGTCATGTCGAGTTCTTGCGGCTTCATCGAGCCACAATAGTGCCAACGGTGGCACTAAAGCGGCTACGGTAATTCGGTACTTTTCAATCAAAGAAAAGGCAGTTTGAGGGCTTGCGTCTGGAGCAAGTACAACGGTGCCACCCGCCATAAAACAGCCCAACGCACCGGGAGAACTCAATGGGAAATTGTGGGCGGCCGGTAAAACACAAAGGTAACGCGTATTTGGCGAGAATTGGCAAACCTCATTGCTCGCTCGCACACTGTATAGATAGTCGTAATGTGTGCGAGGAATAAGCTTAGGTGTGCCAGTCGTACCACCCGATAATTGGAAAAAGGCAAAATCTTCACCGCGATGAACTTGAGGTTCAACATTGTCTAGCAAGAGCGCTCTAAGGGCTACGCAACCAATCGGCATGGCACTCATGTCACCCGCCCAAACGATGTTCTTTAAGCCTGGTAATTCAGACGCTACTTGCAGCGCAATATCAGCCGTATCGACGCCGAGTTGAGGAGCAGTGATTAACGCTTTTGCCTGTGTAAAATGACAAAAGTATCGAATCTCCGAATAACGATGAGCGGGTAACGCAAGCACAGGTTGAACGCCAATTTTAAGCAGTGCAAAAAAGCTAATGTAAAACTCGCCTATGTTAGGCAAATGCAAAACGACCTTGTCGCCAGATTTAAGATTCAGAGTCGATTGGAAACCAGCAGCTAACTTATCAACATGCTCAAGTAACGATTGATACGTCCACTGTCGCTCCCCGTCAACTAGAGCAACATGGTTAGGAGAAATAGAGACGCTTGCCTCAAGCATCTCTGGAATGGTTTGCTCTGTCCAAAAGCCCGCTTGGCGGTATTGCTTTGCTAAACCTTCTGACCAAGGTGTAAAGCCAGAGGCATTCATGCTTAAGCAAGTCATTGAACCACCTCCATATTCTCACGGATTTCAATACCCAGAGCGTTCAATACAGTGCGCATTTTATTTCCTGTTTCTTCAAGCTCACTTTGTGGCTCAGATCCGGAGACGATCCCAGCTCCGGCATAAACTCGAATACGCTTCTTCTCAACTTCAGCGCAGCGGATCACAACAACCCATTCGCCATTACCACGAGCGTCTACCCAACCAACAAGACCCGTGAAATAGCCCCGATCAAAGGGCTCCACTTGACTGATGAAATCGTAAGCTTGAGCCGTAGGATAGCCACACACGGCAGGCGTTGGGTGAAGCGCACTCGCCAATTTCAGAACGCTGGTATTGGCATCGGAAACCGTCCCTTCAATACGAGTCGAAAGGTGCAACATGGCTTTGGTTTCAATAACCGACGGCACCATAGGCACATAAAGGTTATGACACCAAGGTTGAAGCGCTTTTTCTACCGCATCGACCACTACCGCATGCTCATGAAGATCTTTGCTACTCTCCATCATGAGCTCGCCTTGCTGCTGATTCATTGATGCATTTTCACAACGTCGACGAGAACCTGCCAGAGGATTTGAGCACACATGAGGACCTTTGCGGGATACCAGTAATTCAGGGCTGGATCCCATCAAATAAGCGTCAGAATGACCACCGCCGATACGAGTAGAAAAGGTATAACCACCAGGATTTTGCTTGAGTAAGGTTTTGAGGAAGCGAGCTCGATCGATTTCATCTTGTGTATCCACTTGCATCGTGCGTGACAACACCACTTTATCAAGAGCGATATTTTCTTGGCTGCAACGATGAGTGGCAAGCTCAACACTATGCATGTATTCAGTAGGCGTCGGGATAGGTTGAATAGAAGAAGGATGACAGTCGTTGCAACCATCGATATCTAATACTTTATCCGGTCTGATCGGTGACGTAGTGATCAAACGCTCAGGGACGATAAAGTGCACGGGATTATGTTCAGAAAACGGTATTACACCAACGGCAATAGGGTTGTCATTCCCCTCTTCCTTCGCCGATTCTAGTAATTTGCTAATGTGAGTATCTAACTCTGAGAATTTAACTTGTTGGGAAAATTCTGCAGCAATGCCTTGCGTAAGCAACGTCACCGTCGGTGAGCTAAAGAAGAACGAAGCGTCATCCGTATGGGCGTTGAGAAACTCTGTGAGCATAGTACTGCTTCCCATGGAGTTACGAAGCATAATCATCTCTCAAACTGTATTAAACATAGCGTCCTAAATGAGATTCCTTCTCATTTGAAGAATGAGACTACACACCTAGTTACAATTATTCAATCATTTTTGATAATAATTATCATTCGCATAACTTATAGTTTTATAAATTAATATTCTTAAACAAATAGAACCTCAAACAAACAATTCACCATACTTATATCTAAGTAGCTTCAAGGTGGAGGATTCAGAGCGACTTGCCTTGGTTCGTATGCATCGTTAACAATTTTTGATTTGGATCCATAGCCAAAAAGAAAGGGCTAACGCCATCAGCCGTCAGCCCTTTCTCAATCTTTATTTCAATTAACAGCGCATCAGTTGTTATCAACAAAGCCGTATTTCTTATCACTTAATGAGCGAATCTCATTGAAGCGGTCTTGCGTCTTCCCACCGATAATATCGACGCGTCTTTGCATCTCATTTACCCACTCCCTATCTTCCATCACATCACGAGGGAATACCGTTGTTCGTTGGTTATCACCCAGATAAAGAAAAGCATCAAACAAACCACCGACTTGGGCGTCCATGTCGTCCATCGCAGCAAGCTTATAACGGGCTTTTGGTAATAAATCGATAAACCTCAGATCAGCAATCGGACTTTTTGCGACCTCAAGAAGCGCCGGAGCTTTTACGTCATGAAACGTCTTCACCACTTCTGGTTCCGTCATTGGCCAAATCAAGTAGGTACTATTGGGAAACGCTTGCTCTAATCGTGTCGCCAATGGCCAAGCACTGGCTTGTGTTTTTGCAACGTAATTCCGCGGCGCATTCACCAAATGGAAAGCCCCAAAAATCAACAGTGCTTTCTGATTGTTTTGTATACGCTCAGCAGCAACTTGATAAAAATGATCCGTCTTGTTTTTAGCTGCTTGCTGCCATACCTTTTCATCACTCACAGTGCTCCAATCAAACGGTGCTTCGGCTAAATGCACATGGATTTTTTTCCCTTTAGGTAGCGTTTGATTTCGCACCTTTATCGCTTTGAAGAAATCGGCATAAGCATCTGGCATCCAAGCCATAAAGTAGATCGAACCTCGCAAAATTGAGCGAAGCTGTTCATCACTCACGTCCCCACCAGCTAAGTAGTTATCCAGCACAGGTTGGTACTTTGCATTGCCAAACTCCACCACAATATGCGTGACTTGATCTGAAAATGCAGGAGTCGAAACCAGCTCTGTTGCATAGCGCAAGAAAGCATCATTCCAATGATAATCGCCAATACCCACAAAGTTGTGTTGCTTAAACGCATTAAGAATCGCAGCGTCTGCTGATTTAGCTTGCTCGACCACTTGTTCGATTTTTTGCTCGGACAGATCTACCTCTGCGTAGTGTGGTAAATACTCACATCCAGCCAACCCGATAAGCCCTAACGTGAGCAACCAAGGTTTGATTTTCCAACCTAGTTTGTTCGTCAATTTCATTACCTCCTTGTTAACATTATGACAACGATAACAAAAATCATTATCATCTATCTAGTTTGAATATGATATTTACAGCACGAAGGGAGAGGGTTATGAATGAAAACAACACAGAATTCAAAAGTAAACTGTGCCTAGTGACTGGTGCAGGGCAAGGTATTGGGCTTGCCTGTGCCAAAAGCTTATTGGAACAAGGGGCTACTGTGATTGCCTGCGATATCACGCAAGCTCTGCTAGAGGAATTCAAACAATCTTTGCCAAAAAAACAGCAAGCTCGAACGTTGCTACTTCCCTTTGACTTAACCAACACCACAGCCGTTCAGTATGCGTGTCATTATCTTGCTCAAGACAAGCTCATTCCTGACTACGTGATTACATGCGCCGGTGCGCTACATCTTGGTTCTGTTCTGGAACTCCCTCCTGAAGCGCTCATTAAAACGTTAGACGTGAACCTAAAGGGAACCATGCTACTGACACAACAACTGGCGAAATTACTGGTTCAAAATAACAAAAAAGGCGCGATTGTTGCGGTAGGTTCGAACGCAGCAGACACCCCAAGAGTCAACATGTCGGCGTATTGTTCGTCTAAAGCGGGACTTCATATGTGGGTGCAATGTTTGGGGTTAGAACTCGCGGCATACGGCATTCGCTGTAACATTGTTAGCCCTGGGTCAACCAGAACACCGATGCAAGAACAAATGTGGAATGAGTCCTATGGAGAACGAGAAACGATTCAGGGTAACTTAGCGTCACACCGGATTGGTATTCCTTTGAACAAGATTGCAGAAACCAAAGACATAACCAATGCGATTGAATTTTTACTGAGTGAGAAAGCGGGTCACATTACCATGCACGATTTAAGAGTGGACGGCGGAGCAACTTTCTAGTTGCTCCAGATTTAAGAGAATGAGCTAACCTAAGAACTTAGGATGCAGTCCCTTTTCTAGCTTACGTCTCACTTTATATGACACATCGCCTAGTGTGATTTTCCCAGCGTTATTGCGGTCGATCCCTGCATTCTGGCGATAAGCAATTGATCCTTGTTTGAATAATACATGAGCAGCGGGTTTACCAATAGCCGCAGGATACAGGATCGCCATATACACATCCTCAAGAGAAGACAGGCGGTTTCGGTAAGGCATAAAATACGCTTTCACATAATCGAGTTGCTCTAACGCACTCATTTGAGCAAGCTTCTTTGTGCTCGTACCAAGAGCTTCCGCGGTTGATGGCATAAATTGAATCAAACCCGTCGCCCCACTCCCCGAGCCGTTTTTAATGCTGGGGCTGAATGTCTCTGCTGTTTCAAAAGCCATGCAAGCCATCAGATGATTTGGATCGATGTTGAGATCTCGGGAAATATCATTCACTTTACTTTTAAACTCAGGAGATACGCGACTCCCCCAAGCAAGAGCATCTACAGAAGGCGTCGAAAAGGGCACAGAAACATGACCTTTCTTGTAGAAAAATGAAGATGGAGAGAGGATTTTTAGAATTTTCTGATTCTTTTGAGTGTACGTATCAGAAAGGGGAAAAACCTTATCTTTCTTGTGTTTAAGCTGCTTAATTTTTGTCAACTTATACAATAACTTAGAAACCGTTTTCACGATAAAACCACATTTGGAAAACATGCTCCAAACTGTAATCCATTTCTCACTTATTTAACATCGTTATCAGTAATAACAAGCAAAAGTGTGAGATAGATCTTTTTAGCTTTCTGAGAGCGAACGAAGAAAGGACATAAATGCTGATTTCATCTTCATTCGTGTTCAATTTATAAACCTTTAAATATTACCCCTCTATGGTGACCTAAGTAACGCTTATGTCTATGATGCACCTGAAAGGACATGTCTTCTTGTAATCCAAGAACCTCGGGTTTCTCTAGATAACTTGAAATCAAAACCTTCCCACTATCATTGAATGATATGAATCCAAGATCGAATGCCTTATCGATATTTGGAATTAACAACAGCCCGTTAAATCTATCTAATCGCTCTTCGTTATCCGATTCACGCCAAGGCTTAATATGAGATGCCAATAGCAACTGCGTGTTCTTAAAACCCGTAACGGCACAACCCCCCCACATATCAATTAATTTTGACCTGAAGTGCCCCTGTCCCATTCTTGTATTAACTAAAATAGTCTTTTCCGTCGAGCTGAGCTGCTTATCGTTCATTACTTGTCGAATATCTGCATTAACATCTATCTGAGATAAGTCGACAAAAAAGTTTTCGTAGTGAGAAAGCGCAGCACTGTACATCCCTTTCCCCTTGATATCTCGAATTTTAAACTCAGGTAAACTTTGGGCTTTGAGCTTATAGTTCTTAAATTCACCGTATGATTTTACATCTGTAATTGGTTCTTGAATCTGTCCAGCATCCATAAGCCAGTTCGATATTGAACCACGAACTGCGCCCAAATAGTTTTTCGCTGTTTTCTCTGACTTACCTAGGTCAATCAACCAGCGATAAAACAAAGACGCTAAATCTGAAAGGTTTGAAACAAGAGCATCTTTCAATTCATTTGAAACGATATAGCTACTCATATAATCATAAAGCTCATCATCAAGATAAGCATAAGCAATCGCTTTTGACGAGTATCGTTTGGTAGATTCCGCTTGAAAACCATCATTGTAAGACAAGTGCCAAAATCCCTCACTTCTCAGAAAAAAGTAAGGATTTTCCGGTGTATCCCTATCATTCCCAGTAGCAAAGTTTGCTAAGTGATAAGTGAAACGCTCTTTGAGGACCTGGTTAAACTCTATTTTGTTGGAAGAGATATGTCCCGCCTGAATGAGCTCCATAACCGTGAGCAACATGCACACTTTATGAGGGCTCTTTTTCCCATTAGAGCTATTCATATTCAGGCTACGGAATTTATCTACATAATATTGAAGTGACACGGCTTGTTCTTCTTTCACTTTAAAATCACAACGGTTTGCCAATAAACATCATCCCTCTTGAGCTGATCTTTACTGTCAGAAACTTGTCTAACGATAAGCGCATTGTTCTTTGCCAACTGCTCTAACTCTTGAACAGAAACAGGATAAGCTTTGCGCCCATCAGTGAACTCTCCATGGCGAAGGCTTATGACCAATCGACCATTGGGCGCAAGCAGATTAGAGAGCTTACGGAAAGCACGTTCACGATGAGAAGTAGCAAGATGCATCCAAACCGCGCTCACTAACACAAGATCAAAGCGAAGCCCCAAGTTGGTGGTTTTCTCAAGTGCTGGCAAAGAATCTTCCAACCAAACGACAGAATCATCAGTTTCAGCTTTTCCTAGTTTTAACAGCGACGTTGCAGGTTCCAGCGCAATAACCTCGCAGCCTTTTTTGGCCATCCATTTAGCATCTCTTCCGGAGCCTGCGCCAACATCCAACACCCGATCACCAACAAGAGGCCAAAAAGCCTGCCAACTTGTATGCACTTGCTCAAAAGTTGTTGAATCATATTGCTCTGCTAATGAGCCAGCATTCTGATTATAAAAATGAAAAGTCGAAGACATGGTTGGGCTGCTGTTATTAAACTCATTAAATCATAAGGTTAAACGAAGACAGACGCCATCATGAGTGTTTAAAAATTTAGGTTCAACCGACGAAAAAGCCCCGCGATTTTTTGCGGGGCTTCGGTATTAAAAAGAGTGGGAGGATTACATCACCTCATCTCTCACTAGCTCAGCTAGGGTCGCTAAGCGTTGTTCACTCTGTTTTACGTATGGGTTGGCTTCATCCCATGCGTAACCCGCAAGAATCGCGCTGATCATCTGTTTGATACGTGGATTGGGGTTTTGGTAGAAGATAACATCTTGCAACATGCCGTTGTACCAACCTTCCACGTAAGTACGGAAAGTATTGACGCCCACCATTAGGCGATCAGCATAATCAGATTGCCAATCGACCGTTTCACCATTTAGCTGGCGTTCAATGCAGTCTGCTGCAAATTGTGCTGACTTCATGGCAATAGTCACGCCTGAAGAAAAGACAGGGTCAAGAAACTCACCAGCATTACCAAGCAACGCGTAGTGTGGTGTCGCTAAGTGTTTTACGTTCGCTGAATAGCCACCCAGCTCACCAGCAGGATTTGGGTACTGAGCTTGGTTAAGGAGCTGCGCAAGCCCTGGTTCTTCACTTGCTAACTGCTTAAGAGCGACAATCTTATCCTCGGGATAGTTTTCAAAGAACGTCGGTTCGCCAACCACACCAAATGAGCAAGTACCATTTGAGAACGGGATCAACCAATACCACACATCATGATTTTCAGGATGCACAGAGATCAGGATCTTGTTGCGATCGTATTCAATCCCTTCTGCCGTAATGTTGTCTTCAATGTGCGTAAAAATTGCTTTTCTTGGTGGCAGGCATGAAGGCTCTTCTAGCGCGAGCAAACGAGGAAGAACGCGACCAAAACCACTAGCGTCTAGCACGTAATCGGCTTCAATTTGGTAAGCTTGTTTGTCAGCGTCAAGCACATTAAGAATCGACTTGGCACCTTCAAAGTCGATGCTTGTCAGTTCGTGTTGGTAACGAATTTCAACACCTTGCTCCACTGCACTGTCTGCCAGTACTTTATCGAAGTTACCGCGTTGAACTTGGTAAGTGGTACCCGGTCCTGCAGTGAATTTGTCGGTGAAATCAAATTGGGTATAAACGCCATTGCGACGAAACGCAGCACCATCTTTGTACTGGAATCCATATTGGTTCACCGCTTCCAACATACCGGCTTGCTCTACCACTTCCATGCAGGCAGGAAGAAGGCTTTCACCGATCGAAAAACGTGGGAACAACGCTTTCTCAATCACAACGACATTAATTCCGCGCATATTGAGCAATGCGGAAACGGTAGAACCTGACGGCCCTGCACCAACGACGACGACTTGCTTTTGTTCTTTTATCATTCTGCTTTCTAGTTTGCTTGTAGTTTTAATAATGTATGACCGAGACCAATGTTGTCGGTTCTTTCTGTCACGACTAAGCCTGCCGCTTCAACAATTTCCAGGAAATCATCGCTGCGGTAGAAACGACTGTTGCCGTTTGCTAAACAGGTAAAGTAAAGCGAGGTCGCATTCAAGCTATAAGAAGCTCCCGCGTATTTTTGTGCATCCCAGAACAGTTCTAAGATATACACCGTATCGCCTTCTCGAAGCTGCGCTTTCACTTTCTTAAGAATATTGAGAATTTCGATTGGTGAGAAGCAATCAAGGAATTGACTCATCCACCAGATATCAGCGTGCTCAGGTAACACTTGAGCTTTATCCAGCATGTTGGCTGGGAATGGAGTGATGCGCTCACTCAGTTGATTTTCCTTGGCATTTGCCATTGCAACTTCTAGCTGCTGAGGAAGATCAACAATCGTAATATTAACATCTTGATCGTGGTTACAGCACTGCATTGCCCACTTACCAGTATTGCCACCAATGTCCACAATGTGACTTGGTTTATTAGCAAATACTTCTTTAAGTAATAGTGGGAAAGAGCGATCAGAGTAAAAGTGGTCAAACTTGAACCAGCTTTGTTTCGCTTGTTCTGGCAATGTTGATAACCCTTGGTAAATGGTTTCCCAATCACCAAGTTCTTTAAGACCTGACGGCTTGCCTTCTTTGATCGCATCCGTTAGGTGCATCATAGCGGCGTAACAAACATCGGCAGTGAAATCCATGTTTGCTTGCGTCATGCCATCATAAAGTAAGTAAAAGCCTAGGTTAGCCAAGGAATAGTTAGGTTTTTCCCACAAAACAATGTGCGCACTAATGGCCATATCCAACAATACTTTCACGCCGTATTCAGACACACCCGTTTTTTCTGCAATTTCTACAGCGTTCATACCCTTTGAGCCTGCACTGTCGAGCGCGGCTAAGATACCAAGTTCTCTTAATGTTCTCGCAGTGTGGAAAACAATAGGGGCAAAAGATAATTTTTGAGCTTCTGTTTTAGCTTCAAAAGCGTTGAAAGGATCAATATTTTGATTTAACACGAAAAAACCTAACTTCAATTAATATAATTATTACTGGGACTCTGCGCCTAAAAGTGCAAGCGCGCGTTGAATATCAACATTTAAGTTGTTCACCCAACGGTTGTAATTACGATGGATTTTGCCATCACTTGCTTTTAGATTTACTGAGTTGAGATAAATAATTGAATAATATTTGTTGCTATATGGAATTTTTACTTCCGCAAAGTGACTACGAACGTTGATTTTTGCAATTAATACACCTGGGCTTGTTTCTTCAATCGTCCAACCGCGATTAGTTGCTGATTGAACAATCGCCGCTTTTACTTGTTTATTTTGAAGATCATAAGCAACTGGAGTATCCTCCACATTCAATACAGGTTGCACTCGACCACAACCGACAAGAAGCAAAGTTAATAGCACTGATATAAACAGCTTTAAACGTGACATGATAATTTCCTTTATTATGGTTTCTGCTGAAGCTTAAATTGTATCGAGCGGTAAAATAAAGCAATTTAATCAAATATGCCAAACTCCAAGATCAAAATTTCGTTTAATATCGACGCTTGGTCAGCTAACTCTCAAGGGCTTAGTCAAGTCGATGAGTGGAAACAATGGACCTCTACCGGTCAGTGGCCAGAAGAAGGCAAACTGAACGTATCTGATATCCCACCTATGATGCGCAGACGTATGAGCCAACTGAGTAAGCTAGCGGTTCAAACGGCGATTGAGTTGCTCAAGCAGCACGATGTTGACTACCTTGTTTTCTCTAGCCGTCATGGTGAACTTCATCGCAGTGTGGCGTTGGTAGAAGACATCCTCAAGGGTGAAGAAGCTTCGCCAATGGCATTCTCTCAGTCTGTGCATAATACCGCAGCGGGGCTTGCGACCATCGCAACTAAACAGCCGATCCCTCTCACCTCTATCGCAGCTGCTGAAAATACCTTCCAAAGCGCGTTAATCGAAGCGTGGCTATTCCTGTATGACAACCCTGACAAGAAAGTTCTGATTGTCGATTTTGATGAGCCACTCCCAGAGTCATATTCTGAGTTTGAAACGCACGCTTACCATGGATATGGTTTAGGTCTGGTGCTTTCTCATGGCGATACTTTTAGCGTTCAAGCAACAACCGAGAAAACAGACGAAGATGCCTTTCCGCAAGGGCTTGGCTTTATTCAGCACTTTTTATCATCAGCAAACAATTGGACGATTCATTCGCCTCAACAATCATGGGAATGGCGTCGTCAATGAGAATGTTGAATCAATATTGGCGAGTATTCGCGACAGGATTTTGTTTCTCGGTTTTTGGTTTAGGTGGCTTGGCACTCAGCTTTATCGTCATTCCACTTATTCACCTAACTACATCGGATATAAAACAGAGAGAATATAAAGTTCAAGGGGCGATTCAATATTCTTTCAACACTTTTTGTAATTTGATGAAGCTTTGCGGCGCAATTGATTACCAAATCATTGGTGCCGACATTCTTGAACAAGATAAAAACTGTCTCATAGTTGCGAACCACCCAAGTTTAATTGATTACGTTTTGATCGCATCCCAATTAAAGCGCTGCGACTGTTTAGTTAAATCCGCAATTTGGGCAAACCCATTTATGAAGCATATTGTTAAGGCTGCAGGTTATATACCCAACGAAGCACCTGATGATTTATTAGCAATGTGTGAAGAAAGATTTGACGATGGTAACGTTTTGCTTATTTTTCCTGAAGGCACAAGAACCACTCCAGGTGTAAAATCGAAATTACAAAGAGGCGCTGCGCAAATAGCGGTTAGAACCGAGCGAGATTTGCGTGTCGTACATATTACGGTCACGCCAAGCTTCCTGACAAAAGAGAAAAAATGGTATCAAGTTCCAAAGACAAAACCATTTTTCAAGGTTGAAGTTAAGGATAAAGTTGAGATTGAGCCTTTTATAAAGCAAACTACGTCCCCAACGATAGCGGCTCGTCGCTTACAACAGCATTTGGCTGAAACTATATTTCCAGAAAATTCGTAATTATAAGCAGGTCCCAGTGGAACAATTACACAACGATATCAAGCAACTTATTATTGACGCTCTAAACCTAGAAGATTTAACCGTCGACGATATTGAAACAGAAGCGCCACTTTTTGGTGATGGTCTTGGCTTGGATTCTATCGATGCTCTTGAACTTGGATTAGCAATTAAAAAGCAATACAACATTGTCATTGATGCAGACGATTCGAACACTCGTGAGCACTTCGCTTCTGTAGCTAACCTTGCGAAGTACATTTCTTCTCAAACCTCTTCTCAAGATAATGAATAGTTTTTAGGTATATTCATGACAGACGTAAATAAAGATCAAGTATTTGAACAAGTTAAAGATGCGCTTGTGGAGCTATTCGAAATTGAAGCTGAAGACATTCAGCCAGAAGCCCATCTTTACACCGATCTAGACCTAGACAGCATTGATGCCGTAGACCTTGTTGTACACCTACAAAATGTCACTGGCAAAAAGATCAAACCAGCGGAATTCAGCACAGTTCGTACTGTCGATGACGTGGTTAATGCAGTAACTGAACTTCTCAAGGAAAGTTAATGCGCCAATTGCTGACGGTTTTGTCTGCAATTGTATTATTTGCCTACCCCTTCGCGGTTTACTTCGGTATCGACCGATTTGGTTTAAATCTGGTTGGTGGCTTATTGGTTGCAGCGTTGCTTTTGCGGTTACTCGCTGCAAACAAAACACCACTCAAAGAGTTTAAGTTCCTTGCGATCACCACGGGCGTTGTGGGTATTGTCTTAGTCACCTTAGGTGTTGTTTTTAAGCAGCACGGGTGGCTAAAGTTCTACCCTGTTGTCGTCAACCTTTGCATGCTTGGCGTGTTCTCACTGAGCTTGAAGCAACCGCAAACCATCATCGAGAGACTGGCTCGCCTTCAAGAGCCTGAACTTCCTCAAAGTGGCGTGATCTACACACGAAAAGTTACGATCGTGTGGTGTGGATTCTTTATCTTGAATGCATCGGTAGCACTGTATACCTGTTTTCAACCTATCGAAATCTGGACGCTGTACAACGGCTTAATCAGTTATTTACTCGCTGGTAGCTTGTTCGCTGGTGAATGGATAGTGCGTCAATTTGTACGAAAGGAACATTAAATCGTATGAACACAAGTTCGTTAAACTTCTCCTCTATTGCGACCTTAATGACAACCAATAGAGAGGCACAATCCACGATTGCGTATGACAGAAACCAAACCATGACGTGGGAGTCTTTTCAGCATAACGTCGCCAGTTTGCGAGCAACGTTAGAAGCGCTTGATGCCCAACGAATCGCGCTCTGTTTTGGCAACAGCTACCTTTTTGCGCTCAGTTTCTTTGCTTGTTGTCATGCTGGAAAATCCATCGTCCTTCCCGGCAATTACCAACCTGAAGCTTTAAAAGAGCTCGACGAGCACTTCGATCTTGTATTGCACGACACTGAAGTGATGATTCCGACAGGGCTCTCAGCTTTGCACGTGAATACAAGTTTCGATTCTCTCATTTGTGAATGGCAAGCCTTGCCACTTGCGAATATCAACGTCACGCTGTTTACCTCAGGTTCAAGCGGTAAACCAAAAGCGATCAGAAAAACACTCAAACAACTGGATGTGGAAGTCGCCATTCTTGACGGCTTATGGGGAGACAAACTGGAAGGTTCTCATATCGAGAGCACGGTATCTCACCAACATATCTACGGGTTGCTATTCCGCGTTCTCTGGCCATTGTGCTCTGGGCGCCCTTTTGCCGCTCATAACTTAGAATTTCCAGAGCAGATTGTGCATTTTGCCTCTACTGAGACAACATTGATCAGTAGCCCTGCATTACTTAAACGCCTGACAGAAGAGCATCAACCATCGGCGTTACGCTGCGTTTTTTCTTCTGGAGGTCCTTTAGCTAATGATGCTGCCAATCACAGCCAGCAATTGTTTGGTGATTACCCATTAGAGGTCTTCGGAAGTACCGAAACGGGTGGTATCGCTTATCGACAGCAACTATCTGCTACCCAACCTTGGACTCTTTTCCCCGGTGTTGAAGCCGCTCTAAATCATGAAAACTGTTTAAAGCTTCGCTCCCCCCACATTGATGAAAACTCGTGGTATCAAACTGCAGATGAATGCTATTTCCATGATAGTATTTCCTTCGAACTACGCGGTCGCACCGACAGAATCGTCAAAGTTGAAGAAAAGCGCGTTTCGTTGGTCGAAGTCGAGAAGCGTTTAGAGCAATTGCCGTGGGTAAAAGAAAGTGCCGTCATCCCGATGGAAGATGCCGGTCGGCTGTCTCTATTTGCAGTGATAGTCTTGACCAACGAAGGCGATCAAACACTGCAAGAACTCGGGAAAGGTAAGTTCTGGTTAGCGCTAAGAAAAGCCTTGCGTAGCTGGTTAGAGCCGATTGCTATTCCAAGAAAATTCCGCGTTTTAGACGAGATTCCGCTCAATAGCCAAGGCAAGCGCCAGATCGCTGAAATAGAAAAACTGTTCCAAGAATAAAAGAACTCATCATGGACAAAAGAAAACCAACGCTCAAACAGGTTGATATCGACAATCACATCGCGACGATTGAAATGCGTGTCGATGCCGACATCTTGGATTTCCAAGGTCACTTTACCCATTTCCCATTGTTGCCAGGCGTAACACAAATCGATTGGGCGCTGTTTTATGCGGTCGAATACTTGAACACACCAACACTGTTCAAAGGCATGGAAGTCATCAAATTCCAAGAACCTATCCTACCGGACATGTGCGTTAGCCTCACGCTTTCCTGGGATGCAGAGCGTGAAAAACTGGCATTTAAGTATACGTCGATCTCGGGCGAACAAACCGTAGTTCATTCTTCAGGCAAAATGAAGCTAGGGAATTAACGTGACAAGCGCAAGCAACGAGAACCAATACCACCCTTGTTTTCTTATTCCATGCTACAACCATGGCAGCACGATTGCGGCTGTAGTTGAGTCGTTGTCTGTTTTTTCCCTGCCAGTTTTAGTCGTTGATGACGGCAGTAATGAAGAGACAAAACGTGCTCTAGATGCTTTAGCAAATGAAGAGAAAATCACCTTGATTCGCCTTTCAGAAAACCAAGGTAAAGGTGGCGCAGTAATGGCTGGTATTAAGCAAGCGCAGCTACAAGGGTTCTCTCATGCAATTCAGATAGATGCCGATGGGCAACACGACCTTGAGGCTGTGCCAACGTTATTGCAGGCTTCGCAGGCTAACCCAAACAGACTAATTTCTGGACAACCGGTTTACGACGAAAGCGTACCTAAATCACGTCTCTACGGACGATACGCGACCCATGTTTGGGTGTGGATTGAGACGCTATCGCTTTCTATCAAAGACAGCATGTGTGGCTTTCGAGCTTACCCTCTTACCCAAACTGTGGACGTGCTCCACAAGTACGACATTGGTAAGCGCATGGACTTCGACATTGAGATCTTAGTTCGTATGTATTGGGAAGGCACCGATATTGATTTCGTACCAACACGCGTGATTTACCCTGAAGGTGGCATTTCTCATTTTGATGCACTTTGGGACAACGTAAAAATCAGTTGGATGCACACACGTTTGTTCTTTGGCATGTTGCCTCGCATCCCTTCATTGCTGGCTCGTAAGCACAAGCGTGCAAACGAATCCAAGCAAGCAACATCTCGCGACGCTCATTGGTCAAAGCGAAAAGAACAAGGCACCGTGTTGGGGATCAAAACCCTATTAGCCGTTTATCGAGTATTTGGGCGCAAAGTTTTTGACCTCATTTTGAAGCTCGTAATGCGTTACTACCACCTAACAGGTAAGTCTGCTCGACAAGCTTCTGAGATCTACTTAGATCAATTGCAACAACACGCGAAACAACAGAACATCACCCTACCTCAACCTTTGGACAGCTATCAGCACCTGCTGTCATTTGGGCGAACCATGCTTGATAAGTTGGCAGCTTGGCAAGGTGATTTCAGTGTGGACAATCTTACCATTCATGGTCAACACCACTTCGAAGAGATGGCTGAAAAACAACAAGGCGTGGTCATTCTTGGTTCCCACCTTGGTAACATCGAATTGTGTAGAGCGCTTGGTCGCCGACATTCACACGTGAAAATCAATGCATTGGTGTTCACCGAGCACGCCGAGCAATTTAATGCCGTGATGAAGGCCGTCAACCCAAGCTCCGAGCTTAACCTTATCCAAGTGAGTTCGATGGGACCTGATACCGCCATTTTGCTTCAACAAAAAATAGAGCAAGGCGAATGGGTGGTGATTGTTGGCGATCGCACTTCCACCAGCGTTGAAAGCCGCGTCGTTTGGGCGGACTTTTTAGGCAAGCCAGCTCCCTTCCCACAGGGACCATTTATGTTGGCTTCAGTGTTGAAAGCTCCAGTTTATCTGCTGTTTGGTCTACGAGACGATAACGCCGAAACGCCGCACTTTAACGTATATTTTGAACATTTTAGTGATCAAATCGTCTTACCACGTAAGAGTCGCCAAGAAGCGCTGGACAACGTGGTGCAGCAATATGCGCAACGATTAGAACATCACACACTGCAAGCTCCATTGCAGTGGTACAACTTTTTTAATTTCTGGACTTTAAGTAATCAGCAACATGACAATGAACAATAATCAAAGCATCACCTTTGGTGCAGAACGCCTTTCGATTGAAGATGTCGTCGCGATTGCACACGGTGCAAAAGCAAACATGAATGCGTCACCGGAATTCACATCGAAGATTGATCGCGGCGTGGCATTCCTAGAAAAATTACTTAAAGAAGAAGGCGTAATTTACGGCGTAACCACTGGGTATGGCGACTCTTGCACTGTTGCAATCCCACCAGCATTGGTCGATGAATTACCCCTTCACCTCACTCGCTTTCATGGTTGTGGTTTAGGCGAGATCTTGTCTCATGAGCAAGCAAGAGCCGTGCTGGCAACTCGCCTATGTTCTCTATCACAAGGGGTTTCTGGTGTTTCGCATGATCTATTGAACCAAATCGTCAACCTGATCAACCACGACATTGCACCACGCATCCCACAGGAAGGCTCAGTTGGCGCTAGTGGCGACTTAACACCACTGTCTTACCTTGCTGCGGCGCTTATTGGTGAGCGCGATGTGCTTTACAAAGGTGAAGTACGCCCAACTCTTGATGTATTTACTGAACTTGGCATTACTCCAATTACGCTCAAACCAAAAGAAGGTTTGGCGCTGATGAATGGCACATCCGTGATGACTGCTCTGGCGTGTATTGCTTACAAACGCGCAGAATACCTTGCTCAGTTGTGCACTAAGATCACGGCGATGGTATCGGTAGGTATGCAGGGCAATGATTTCCACTTTGATGAAGCCCTCTTCGCAGTGAAACCTCATCCGGGTCAACAACAAGTTGCGGCATGGCTACGTAACGACCTTAAAGCGGAACGCCCACCACGCAACAGTGACCGCCTGCAGGATCGTTACTCTCTGCGTTGTGCTCCACACGTGATCGGCATGGTTCAAGATTCTCTTCCTTGGTTGCGTCAATTGATCGAGAACGAGCTTAACAGCGCAAACGACAACCCAATCATCGATGGCGACAACGAACGCGTACTGCATGGTGGACACTTCTACGGCGGTCATATTGCAATGGCGATGGACACACTGAAAACAAACATCGCGAACCTAGCGGATCTACTGGATCGTCAGATGGCTCAGTTAATGGACTACAAGTTCAACAATGGTCTGCCATTCAACCTGACGGGTGCGGAAGGCGAACGTAAGCCAATCAACCATGGCTTTAAAGCGGTGCAAATTGGTATTTCAGCTTGGACAGCAGAAGCGCTAAAACACACCATGCCTGCAAGCGTGTTCTCACGCTCAACAGAGTGTCACAACCAAGACAAAGTGAGCATGGGTACGATTGCAGCTCGCGACTGTATGCGCGTTCTTGAGCTGACAGAACAAGTCGCAGCGGCATCTTTGCTGGCGAGTGTTCAAGCGGTAGAGATTCGTCGCCGCCATAATGAGCTAGACGAACACCACATGAGCAGTAACTTGAAGATGATTCGCGATGCGGTACTGGAAGAGTTCGAGTTTGTTGTCGAAGACCGTCCACTAGAGCACGATCTACGTAACTTCATAGCTAAAATCCAACAACGTCACTGGTTGTTGTACGCGGAGGCGTAATGCAAGAACAAGTCCTTTACCCGCTAGAAACTGAGGTGACAATGGTCACCTCATTTCAGGATGCTGATCCGATGGGCGTCATCTATCACGGTAACTTCTTTCGTTACTTCGAAGAAGCACGCCGAGTGCTAATGGAGAAGATTGAGTACAGCTACCGTGATATGCAAGCGTCGGGCTACATGTGGCCAATCATCGACACCCGCGTGAAGTATGTAAAGGCAATCCCATTCAACCATGAAATTCGCATTACCGCGACGCTCACTGAGTGGGAAAACCGCTTGCGCGTAGACTACGTGATTTATGATGCCAAAACCGATCAGCGCATGTGTAAAGCTCATACCACACAAGTGGCAGTTTCTATCGAAAAACAAGAAATGTGCTTTGTTTCTCCTGCCGCTTTTCTAGATAAAGTAGAGCAGTGGCATAAGTGTGGGAGCTTATCTTAATGCGCAAATCCTTGTTCTCTTTATTTGTGTCTATGGCTCTGCTCGTATCATTCTCGACTCCGAGCTGGGCAAAAGTGGTGGATCTCGACTCGTTGCAGGCACAGTTGTCACAAAACGAAGTAGTCCGCGGCGATTTTAAACAAAGCCGTCACCTAGAGATGTTTAATCAACCGCTTACTTCAACAGGCATTTTTACTCTCAGCAAATCGCACGGTTTACTTTGGCAACAGCAGATCCCATTTGCCGTAAACTTGGTTTTAACTCAAGACAAGTTACGCCAGACCTTTGCTAACCAAGCGCCAAAAACCATCACCGCACAAGAAAACCCAATGGCATTCTATTTTAGCCATGTATTTCTATCAGTTTTCCATGGTGATACCGCAGCATTGAAAGAACAGTTTACACTGGACTTTTCTGCTCAAGATAGTGGTCAATGGCAATTGGTTCTCACTCCAAAACGAGCGCCACTTAACGCGGTGTTTAAAGCCATCACGCTCTCTGGTAACACTCATATTGACCAATTAATGCTAGAAGAACTGCGCGGAGACAAAACAGAGATTGAGTTTACTCAACAAGCGTCTTTGCCAAAGGAATTAACGGATGCAGAAAAGGCTCAATTTGATTTCTAAATTCCGTCTAGGTTCATACGCATTGGCTTGGCTTTGGTTAAGCTTAGTTGTGATCGCAAGCGCTCTGCTATTAAAACAATGGGTGGGGAGCGAACACTCGCCGATTGAAACCAACATCCTAAAACTGCTGCCTGAAAATCAGCAAAATCCAATCGCAGAGCAAGCGTTTGAAGCAGTCTCCACCAGTATGAGTGATCAAGTCATCTTTGTACTGACCGCTGCCGACAAAACACAATTGCTAAAAGCCGCTGGCGCATTTGAAAAAGGGTTAAGAGAAACCCAACAGTTTACCAACGTCGTCGGGAAAATATCACCTGACGCTCAACAAGCTTGGGCAAGCTACTACTTCAATCATCGTTTCCAGCAACTGACTCAAGCACAACGAGAGCGACTAAGCCAAGACCCACAAGCTCAAGTGCAATATGTGGTTCAATCCCTTTACAACCCGTTTTCGGGCGTAACAGGTCAAGAGCTACAAAACGATCCGTTCTTACTGTTTCGTGATTACTTAAGCCAAGTCACGCAGCAAACATCAGCGTTTAGACTCGATAATGGCTACTTGTCTGCCGAAAAAGATGGTCAACAATACCTCTTAATCACTGCGACACTCAGTGGTTCTCCATACGCTCTCTCGACTCAAAGTGTCGTCCCAAAAATCGAACAGCTAGAGCAATCCATCGCCGCACAGTTTGGTGCTAAAACCGCGCATACCGGCGTACTGTTTTACGCAGACTTTGGCACTCAGAGTGCGAAATCAGAAATCAGCACTATTGGCGTGTTCTCTTTATTGGGCATCGTCGTGTTGTTCTTGGTTGTGTTCCGAAGTTTAATGCCGCTCTCTTTAGCGCTGTTATCCATTTCGGTTGGTTTGCTGATTGCTCTTAGCGTCACCACTTGGGTATTTGGCAAAGTCCATCTATTCAGTTTGGTCTTCGGTGCAAGCTTGATTGGCGTTTCAATAGACTACGCCTTCCATTATCTGACGGAACGTTTATCTGAAGGCAGCCAGTGGGACAGTCGAAAAGGTCTCAAACATATTTTTGCTGCCATCACTTTAGGTCTTATCACCAGCTTGATTGGCTATTTAGGCATGTTGATTGCGCCTTTCCCAGGCTTGCAGCAACTTGCCCTCTTCTCCTCTATCGGACTGATTGCCGCTTACGCAACCGTAGTGGCTTGGTACCCGATTCTCGCAGTGAAACCTTCTCGCAATGCGGTGAAAGTACCGGGTCATCGGTTGTTGTCTGCATGGTTATCTGTGTGGCAACGTCCTAGCGTGAAAGTTGGGCTGCCGCTTACCTGTCTTATCATCAGTGGCTATTTTCTCACTCAGTTGAAGTACGACGATGACATTCGCCAATTGCAAGCCATGCCAGAAACGCTAAAGCAGCAAGAGGCTTTGATTACAAAAGTCAGTGGAATGCAGGCTTCTCAACAAATGCTTGTGGTCACCACCGACACGGATCAATCTCTGCTTCAACGACTAGAGCAACTTGACCCCACGCTACAGCAATGGCAACAAACCAACATCATTGAAGGCTATCAAAGTTTGAGTAAGTATCTGGGCTCAATCGAACGCCAACAAAGTGATTTTGCTCTGATAGCAAATCTGTACCAAACGCAAGCTTCTGCTTTAGCATCAGGCTTACAACTGGCACACAAGCCAAAACTGACAAACACCCTTGTGCCAGTCAGTTTGCCAGACTATCTAAACAATCCGGTGTCCGAACCAATTCGCTTCCTCTACTTGGGAGAAATCGAAGGTCAATCGGCAGCGGTCATCACGTTAAACAAGTTGAACGACCCAGAAATTGTAAAAGCATTTGCGCAGTCTCAATCAGATATCAGTTACTTAAACAAAGCCGAAGAGATCTCGACGTTATTTGGCGAGTACCGCATTAAAATCATGGAGCTGTTATTTGCTGCTGCCGCGATTATTTTTGCCGTTCTAGTCAAACGCTACGGCTTTCACCACGGTTGGCGTATTTTACTCCCTTCAGCAATTGCTTGTATTGGAGGTCTCGCTGCCGCGGTTGCTGCTGGCTCGACACTCAACTTATTTAACTTGTTAGGCTTGATCCTGATCTTGGGAATCGGTATCGACTACACCCTATTTTTTGCTGAGAAAGCACGCAGTTTGAGCACTCTTCTCGCGATTACGCTCTCTGCCATCACAACGGTATTGTCTTTTGGGTTACTCTCTCTCAGTCAAACCCATGCGATTCATAGCTTTGGTGTGACCGTTTTAAGTGGCATTTTCATCGCTTGGTTACTCTCGCCGATTGCTATTATGACTAAGGAAAAATCACAATGAGCACTTCCACGGCTGTGCGTATTTTCATCACAATGATTTTTGTAACTTTGCTCAGTGCTTGCAGCTTAGTACCCAAACAATCAACGCCTAGCGTCGAAATAGAAAAAGGCGTCTCTGTCGCGCTCCCTGCCCCGAACGATCTCGGTTATCACCTCACAGCAAGCCAGTTGATTACTGCGACTTGGACCGCAGAAGGAAAAGAGAGACAAGAACAACTGCCAGTGCAATTACAAGTGAACAGCAACGATGTCACACTAGCCGGCTTTTCCTCTTGGGGTACCCGAATTTTATCCCTCAACTACAATGGTGAGCAGATAAATACAGAAGTTTTAGCCGGTCTCGATGGCACGTTGCCAGAACCGGAGCAAGTACTATTCAACCTAATGATCACGCTGTGGCCGAGTTCTGCTTGGGAAGCGCCGCTAAATAAGGTAAGGTGGCGAATGATTGATGATGAATATTCTAGAGCCGTGTTTAATAGCGACGGTGAAAAGATCATAGACATCCGCTATGAGAATCGCGACAAACTGAAAGGTAAGATTAGCTTTAATCACCTTCAACATCCGTTTTCGATTTCTATTCAAACACTGCAGTATCAATTAAATTAAGAACGATCCTAATACAACACTATGTCTACTCGCTCTCCTCAACCTTTGTATATTCAGGCCTGCGGCTTTCATTCCGCGATGGGTAACGATGATACAAGCATTCATCAATGTCTATCAGGTTCTAAGCCATCAAACATGGTCGTGGATAAAACCATTCTGAATAACGATCGAGAAACCGTTATTGGACGCGTCTTAGAACCATTACCAACGCTTCCGCAGGCGTTGCATTCGTTTGATTCTAGAAACAACCGACTCGCACTCTCTGCCATTTTGCAGATCGAACCCAAAGTCCGCGAAGCCATTGGCCAATATGGCTCAGACCGCATTGCCGTGGTGATCGGGACCAGCACCTCCGGCATTGCAGATGGTGAAATTGCCTTTGCAGAAAAGCTCTCAGATGGTGAGTTCCCAAACGATTACCATTACCGTAAGCAAGAGCTTGGTCATTGCAGTGACTTTGTCGCAGCGTATTTTGGACTGACAGGTCCTCATTACGCCGTATCGACAGCTTGCTCTTCCAGTGGACGCGTATTTATCACCGCTCAACGTCTTTTAAAATCGGGGCTAGTCGATGCCGTGATTGTTGGTGGTGTCGACACCATATGTCGCCTGACCTTAAATGGCTTTAGTGGTCTAGAAGCCCTGTCAGACAAACACTGCTTACCATTCGATGCAGATCGTTCGGGTATTAATATCGGAGAAGCCGCGTCCATCATGTTATTGAGCCACACGCCCGCCAAAGTGGCATTGTTAGGCGCAGGAGACAGCTCTGACGCACACCATATCTCTGCACCACACCCAGAGGGACTCGGTGCAGAAGAGGCCATGAACAAAGCCCTTTCAAACGCTGGCTTAACGGCTGAAGATATTGGTTACATCAATGCGCATGGAACCGCGACCCCATTGAATGATTCGATGGAAAGCAAAGCCATTTTCCGCTGCTTTGGTGATGCTGTATCAGTGAGCTCAACCAAACCGTTAACCGGTCATACTCTAGGTGCAGCCAGCGCAACTGAAGCGGCAATCGCATGGCATATTTTGAATTACGATCTCGATCTCCCCGTCCAGCATTGCGCAAACAAAGCGGAAGATATCGAAATCTCCCTCGTTGAAGCACCATCAAAACTTGGTGGAAAAGCGATTTTAAGCAACTCTTTTGCTTTCGGCGGTAATAACGTTAGTCTTATTTTTGGTTACGCTCATGACTAAACTTCCCCCAATTGAACAACTGCTTCCGCACGATAGACCAATGATCTTGGTTGATCGTGCTATCGATATTCAACAAGACACCATCCATTGTCAGGTTGATATTGGCGAGCATAACCCTTTTTTCAACCGTGATACTCAAACGGTTCCGGCGTATGTCGGCATAGAGTTTATGGCACAGTCTGTTGCCGCTTGGTCTGGCTACCATGCCCTTATTCAAGGACAGGAGCCACCTATTGGGTTCTTATTAGGCAGTCGACGTTACACCTCTGAGTGCGATGCCTTTACTAAAGGTCAACAGCTCGACGTATATGCCGAGAAAATGATGGAAGACAATGGCATGGCGGTGTTTTCTGCTCGCATGGAGTGGCAAGAAAAAACCATCGCTACCTGTCAGTTGAACGTATACGTTCCATCAGAAGAAAAATTAAAAGAAATGAAAATCAGGAGTCAACAATGACCCGACAAGTCCTCGTAACTGGTGCCAGTAAAGGCATTGGTAAAGCCATCGCCGTTCAACTTGCCAAAGACGGTTTCCACATCGTCGTGCATTACATGGGCGATCAACAAGGCGCACAAAACACTTTAGAGACCATTGAACAACATGGTGGCTCAGGTCGTCTGATCCAGTTTGATATCAGCAACCGCGAAGAATGCCGTACTAAACTAGAAGCCGACATCGCAGAGCATGGTGCTTACTACGGTGTCGTCAACAATGCTGGCATCACTCGCGACACTGCTTTCCCAGCTATGACGGAAGAAGAATGGGATGGCGTGATTCATACCAACCTAGATAGTTTCTACAACGTACTGCACCCTTGCGTAATGCCAATGGTACAAAAACGCAAAGGCGGTCGTATTGTGACTCTCGCGTCGGTGTCTGGTCTGATGGGCAACCGTGGTCAAACCAACTACAGCGCGGCAAAAGCTGGCGTGATTGGTGCAACGAAATCTCTCGCGCTTGAACTCGCAAAACGTAAGATCACCGTGAACTGTGTGGCACCAGGTCTTATTGATACTGGCATGGTGGATGAGCACGTAAAAGAGCACGCGATGCCGCAAATCCCTCTTCGTCGCATGGGTGAACCAGAGGAAGTGGCTGGTCTGGTAAGCTACTTGATGTCTGATATCGCAGGTTATGTTACCCGCCAAGTTATCTCAGTAAATGGAGGCTTAGTATGAGTCGTCGAGTCGTTGTGACAGGTATGTCCGGTGTTACCGCCTTTGGTAACGATTGGTCAGCAGTAGAGCCTAAACTGCGCGACTGCCAGAACGCCACTCAATACATGCCTTCTTATGAGCAATATGATGGTTTGAACACCAAGCTTGCTGCACCTGTAACTGACTTCGAACTACCGAAGCATTACAAACGCAAACAAGTCCGCGGTATGGGTCGTGTCTCTAAGCTTGCGACTGTCGCAACAGAAAACGCGCTAAGCCAAGCTGGTCTGATTGGCAATGATGTTCTCACTAACGGTCAAACCGGTATCGCTTACGGCTCATCTACAGGCAGTACCGATGCCATTGGCGCATTTGGTGTAATGCTAAATGATAAAACCACCAAAGCGATTACCGCGACAACTTACGTACAAATGATGCCACACACGACTGCAGTTAACGTTGGTCTGTTCTTTGGCTTAAAAGGTCGCGTGATCCCAACCAGTAGCGCATGTACTTCTGGCAGCCAAGCGATTGGTTACGCCTACGAAGCCATTAAGCACGGTTACCAAACCGTGATGGTTGCAGGTGGCGCTGAAGAGCTTTGCCCAACAGAATCGGCTGTGTTTGATACCCTTTTCGCGACCAGTTTGAAAAACGACGCACCGAAAAGTACCCCAAGACCCTACGATACCGAGCGCGATGGCTTAGTAATTGGCGAAGGCGCAGGTACATTGGTTTTAGAAGAGTACGAACACGCAGTGGCTCGCGGCGCGAAAATCTATGCCGAGATCATTGGTTTTGCAAGCAACTGCGATGCTGCACACGTAACACAACCTCAAATGGAAACCATGCAAATCTGTATGGAGATGGCGCTACAGAACGCCGGCATTTCGGCAGATCAAATCGATTATGTATCGGCGCACGGTACGGCGACTGACCGCGGCGACATTGCAGAAAGCAACGCCACGGCAAATGCACTCGGTAAAGTGCCAATCAGCTCATTGAAGAGCTACTTTGGTCATACCCTAGGTGCTTGTGGTGCTATCGAGGCGTGGCTAAGCCTAGAGATGATGCACGGAGGTTGGTTTAACCCGACCCTTAACCTAGAGAACCTAGACCCACAGTGTGGCGACCTAGATTACATCTCAGGACAAGGTCGTGAGCTCAATGTTGAATACCTAATGAGCAATAACTTTGCGTTTGGCGGTATCAACACCTCACTCATCTTTAAAAAGATCTAAACCCCTTTTAAACAAAAAGCGCTAGCTTCTTAGCTAGCGCTTTTTATAACCTATACTAATCTAGCGCCTTAAGTTATAAGCTTGTGATTTGTAATTTTCCAAAAAGTCATTAATACCCACGACCTGCCAACCATTACTATTTGCATCTTCAATATCGTTCATTGATATTGCGACACCAAATTTGTGATTTGGCCACGCAAGTTCAAGCCGTGCGGCTAACCCTCCGAAACTATCTTCAACAAAATAGTTAATGTCGGGGAGTTTCAGATACGCTTGTCGACAAGCATGCAATACGCCATGTACACCTGGATCTGAGTAATCAAACAACTCTTGCCACTCACCGAGGTCATCAAGTAAACCTTGTTGTTTACGCAGATCATTTATTGTCTGACGCTCTCTATGGCTGAGAGCCATATGCTCATGCAAGGGTTGTTTGCTGTGGCAGTCGATACACAGTGCACGAAGGTTTGAAGGTCTGTTATCTGATTTAACACCATTCACATGATGAACATGCAGAAGTGATCGATTAGAACGCATATTCACTTTACATTCTTCACACTCAAAGTTTCTTTCGACGCGATAGTGGGAGGATATTTTCGACCAATCATCACTGTAGCCACTCTCAGCGGTCTCAGCTCGTCGAGACGGCATATGCGGGAAGAAAGAGCTATAGGTAGCAAAGAATTCTGACATATCAAATTCATTAAATATATTCGAACGATGGGCACCACTGCTATAGCCCTTATAATTCAATTGCCCTAAGCATAATTTGCAAATGTTTAATCTTGCATAGCCCTCTTCCCTACTTTGACCATAATACCCGCCACCAGATATAGGAAACTCACCAGATGTATCATTGGTAACTACATATCTTTCGAATCGCCCTTCCGCACGCATAGATTTCAACTTAGAACAATCAGCCACATGATATTTATTGCCAGTCGACGGTTTTTTAATAACTGACTGAACGGCACTACCATGATCTTTTATATACAGGAGAACTTGTCTTCCTTTGTAGCTAAGTAAACCAGAATCAATATCGACATCTTTGAGCTCAACGTCTTTGCCCTGAGCAAGCTCTATATCAATTTTGCTTTTTTCAGTTATTTGATGGTCCCAGACAAATACACCTTTTTTTTCTGGCTCCATAATTTCAATCGCACGCATAAGGGAATGAAGATTAAGCGTTAGTTTCATTCCGCCCCCAAGATCTTCAATATCTGCTCTTCTGCGTTAGTGATTACACGAAAAGATACTCGACGAGAACGTTTTTCGTCTTCTACACCATCTTTAACAACTGCTTTAGATGAAGAATACCCTACTGCCGCTACGTTATTTTTTACCCAGCCATAATGTTGTGCACGAACATCATCAAGCTTCATTACGTAACCAAGTACTGCACGCGTCCGTGACTGTGATAAACGCATATTATTGAAGTAAGCCTCGTAATCGCTGGAATCGTGGTTCCAACGGCTAGAGGTATGCCCTTCAATTTTAATTTCTTGAATAATCGGCTTGTACTGGTCTAACACTTCAAGGTAACGAGGAAAAAAATCATTCAAAATTACTTGAAATTGCTGAGTTAAGTTCGCCTTACCATTACCGAACAATACTTCAGGCGCAGTAAAGTTGACACTCAATGTATCTCGATCAATTTCAGCGCCCCACGTATCAAGATCTTTAGCAAACTCTTCCAACAGCGCAATATAGATGGCCTGCTGGGTTTTCTGATAAGTTTCTGCGACCTCTTTGATTTTGTCGCGCTCAACCATAGCATCACGCATAAGCGCAACAGAAATGAACAAGAACACCATCATCAGACCTGCCATTAGATCTGATACTGACATCCAATGTTCACCACCATCACCCATAGATTTGTTTTTTCCGAATAGCTTTTCCATGATTACACTGCAATTTTACTGTTTACAACATTCGACATTTCACGCGTTAACGCTTGGTAATCGCGGGTAAATTGTTGAGTAATCGTCGCAAGCGCTTCACCCATTTCATTCATAGTTCGGTTGATTTCTTGCTGCATTTGTAGATCAAGCACTTCCACTTGTTTCTCAACTGCGCTACCAGTTCTACCTACTGACTGCGTGATCTGGTCTTCTAAGCTATCGAATGTTCTACGTACTGCCTCTGCCTGCACTTTGAACACTTCTTCTAGAGTGGTTTCTAAGCGATCGTGAAGTTTTTTGATCGCTGATGTCGTTTCTGACTGAATTTCTTTCGTGCTATTTAGTAACTCTTGGTTGGCTTCTTTTAGAACATTACCTGTTTCTCGTGCATCGTCTTTAATATCGGCAACCAGTACGCGAAGCTGTCCATTCAGCTCAGTAATTGAGTCTTCAAGGTGTTGCCTGATCTGCTCTGTCGTATCAGTTAGATGACTGGTCACATTACTTAGACCACCTGTCGCTGTGCCCACTTGATCTTGGAACGTCGTTGATGCTTCCAATAATTGCCCACCCAACGTTTGAGAGCTTTCAATTAGTTGGCTCGATACATTCTCGGCTCCCGCTTCCAAGTTTGTACGCATATGTTCAACACTCTGAGTCGCAGTCGAACTGAAGTTATCAATAATGTTTTGTGACTCTTGCAGCATTGATTCGTAATGTGTCGAAGCCGCTTTAACTGATTCACCAATTACCGACATGGTATTATCCATTTGCTCGCGAATTTGCGGCATTGCTTCTACTGCTTTATCACGAAGATCTTTAAATGCTTCTAAGCGATGCTCGAGCTCCGTCACTTGACCATGACCTAACTCCATAACTTGATGAAGTTTTTCCATAGTCGCTGGGATGGCTTCTGTACGTTCATTGATGCTAGCTACTGACTTCTCTGTCGAAGATATAGCATCTACACCTAGCTGATACTTCGTGGCCATATCTGCTAGTTGGTCTTTATAGTTTTCTTGCCAATCAACAAGCTTTTTCACTGACTCATCTAAGCGTTTAAAGTTCTCTCCAAACTGCTCAGTCAGTTTGTCATTAAACTCAACAATGACTTCTTTCAGTGCATTAATGACTTGCTCTGTTGCAGATTTAGACAAAAGCTCACCGAACTCATCCATCTTTTGCCAAAGCTTAAATTGGAATTTTTCATTACCCTCAACAGCCTTTTCCATATGACGAGCTAATGATTTATTTCCGTCATTAATATCGATTCGTAAATTTTTAATTTGTGAAGTTAATGATGAGTCCTCGTCCCCTTTTATTGCAGATAGCAGCTCATTAGAAGCATTAAGTTGAGCCGACATAACAGAGTGAATTTCTTCTGGACCTACGGATTTTGCAGTAGAGTCACCTTTCTGTGGAATAGCCCCAAGAATTGCTTTGTAGATAATCGAAGCAGCCATGCCAACTAAGCTCGTCAAAAATGCTGTTTTTAAGCCAGCCAACAAGGACTCAATGCTGCCATCAATATTGGAGGGGTCGAACTCCATCAAACCTACGACGATACCTGCAAATGTACCTAAAATACCTAAAGAGGTAAGTATGTTAGTTGTACTTGCCGTAAATCTTGGAGCTTTTCCCAGAAAGGCCAAAATACTAGAAGCTATAAGTAGAAAAAAGATTGTATAGATGAATACATCTGAGATTGATGTAGCACTATAAGAGGCAATTATGGAAGCAAGAAAGTTAGTCATTTTTTTAGCAAATTAGTTGTATATAAAATCGGCAATCATAAATCAAAATAATGACGTACACCATACTTTTAAATCAACTTTTAGTGCATGTAATATCTTGATAAAAATGTAAGAACATTCAACACAAACATCTGTTACAGCTGAACAACATAAACTCAAATTCACAATGATGAAGAGATACTCTCAGCACCTATTAAGAGAGCTTCAATGAACCTCAATTGCTTTTAAACACAACCATCTCCTCGTAGACTTACCTTTTACATCGGCTTCAATTTTTCTTCGCCTTATCATCAGATCACTTTGAACTTTCACTTTATGTTCCACGGTATCAACACCTCACTCATCTTTAAAAAGATCTAAGCCCCTTTTAAACAAAAAAGCGCTAGCTTCTTAGCTAGCGCTTTTTTGTTCTATTCGTAAGCTACAGAACGGTGCTTACAGCGATAAATATCTGCTGAAACTGACGTTGGGGTTTGCCCATCGGTTTCTATCACCTTCACCACGTGATATCGGTTACCACCCGCCATATAAACTTGGTTTGCAAGTTCCTCAAATAGTGAGCCTTTTTGTTGCTCAGACACAGCTTGGTTACCGATGACTTTACACTCATTGTTTTCCACCTCTGCAAATGAGATTGGCTGCACCTCATTGGCACCAGGCAGTAACATGGTTTTGGTTGCTTTAGCCACACTTACGCTCGGAGCCGATGGACAGTGATACAACTCAGCAACCACACTGGAAGGACGACCACGACTGGTATCGAGCACGGTAGCAATGTGATAACGGTTACCTCCCGATGCGTACGTTTGATTCTTCAACATACGGTCAACGTTGTTAGGATGGATATCTTCAATCGTGTAAGAGTCCACCATCTGACAATTAAGATTTTTAATTGCTACGTCAGTAATCGGAGAAATATTGACAGCTTGTGGAAGCACACGAACTTTACGCGTGACACATCCACTTAAAATAGAAAGCACAACTGCGGTTAGAATTATTTTTTTCATGATTTACTAAATGGAATAGAAGAGAACCAAATTCTATGAAATGAGTCATTTTGGACAATCCAAAACGACAAAACCCCGACAACTCAGAGAGTTATCGGGGCTTTTGAATAAATGGCACGCCCTATAGGATTCGAACCTATGACCACATCCTTAGAAGGGACGTGCTCTATCCAGCTGAGCTAAGGGCGCGCTACAGGGACAGGATTATACGAGTTCAAGCGCTTAAATCAACGAGTTTTCATAACATTCTGATCTGAATGCCTAAAAAAAGGGCACCAAAAGGCTAAATGTTCAAAAACACTACAAAGCAAACGTTTGCGTATGGATGTTAAATAGATTTTCTGCGACAATGCGCCGCAAATAATTTGCCTTCTCAATTTAAAAGGAAAGTCATGACTGCTCAAAATATAGATGGAACTCTTATTTCCCAAACTGTTCGATCCGAAGTTGCAGCACGTGTGAAAGCTCGTATTGAAGCTGGTCTTCGCGCTCCTGGTCTTGCAGTTGTTCTAGTTGGTGAAGATCCAGCTTCTCAAGTATACGTTGGCAGTAAGCGCCGTGCGTGTGAGGAAGTTGGCTTTGTCTCTAAGTCTTTTGACCTTCCTGCGACAACGTCGGAAGAAGAATTGCTGGCTCTAATTGATGAGTTGAACAACGACGCAGAAATCGACGGTATTCTTGTTCAGTTGCCTCTTCCTGCTGGCATCGACGCAACGCACGTTCTTGAGCGCATTCACCCAGAGAAAGACGTGGATGGCTTCCACCCTTACAACGTGGGTCGTCTAGCACAGCGCATTCCTAAGCTTCGTTCTTGTACACCAAAAGGCATTATTACGCTTCTTGACCGTTACAACATCGAACTACGTGGCAAACACGCAGTTGTGGTTGGTGCATCAAACATTGTTGGTCGCCCAATGACTCTTGAGCTGCTTCTTGCTGGCTGCACAACAACGACTTGTCACCGCTTTACCAAAGACCTAGAAGGTCACGTTCGCCAAGCAGACCTTGTTGTAGTTGCGGTTGGTAAGCCGAACTTCATTCCTGGAGAGTGGATTAAGAAAGGCGCGGTTGTGGTTGATGTGGGTATCAACCGTCTTGAGTCAGGCAAACTAGTGGGTGACGTGGAATACGATAAAGCGCGTGAAAACGCGAGCTTCATTACCCCAGTACCAGGTGGTGTTGGTCCGATGACAGTGGCAAGCCTAATTGAGAACACAATGCTGGCATGCGAACAGTTCCACACCAAAAAGTAAGTGCGCCCCCCGATGAAAAAAGGCTCCAGCGGAGCCTTTTTTATTGGCTGTAACTCTAACCCCAGCCGTTAATAACAATATGACTCAATAGAGAGTGAGTATTTTTTGAACCACTTCTAAGTTCATTCAAACACAGCCAATACACAATTTAGTCGCGGTATAGTGGTTTTCATTTGTTTCTGTACAGCTAAATACCATGCGAGAAAGAATACTGTTTGATGGTCCATCACCAAAACAAAACCTACCGGATTATGAGTTTTACGCGGAAGGTGGAAGCCCCAAATTTACTGATTTCATTTGCGATTTTATCGACCAACAGAAAGAGCAGATCGAAGAGATCAATCTCGCGTTGTATTTATGCAATAACAAATTGATGCTGGAAAGTATGATTGGATCAGCGTTGAAGGCTGGAATTACATTGAATATCTTCTCTATTCCTTTAGAGGGCTACGATAAAACTCCGGCGCAATCTCCCACTTTCGCACCCAAGCTAAGCAAAAACAAAGCACTACAAAGTAAACAGGAAAAACCGTTCTCCAAAAAGGACATCGCCCAATATTTATATGGCAGATTTGCCAAGTCTGAGAATCCAAAAATCAACTTGTACATCTGTGATCATATGTATGTCCGATCGAAGTATGTTAAGCCCTTCTCTCGAGGAAGAATGCCCTACTCTCTCCATATCAAACACCTATTTATTAAGTTCAAATCGGGGTCTAGTCACTCCATGGTCACGTCTTCAAATATGGCAGTCAGGGACTTAATTAAGCATGAGTTATTGGTTCATACGGAAAATTCAGAACACGATCATCAAAGGTGTCAGGTGTTTTTTGACCACTTAAAAATCAATAGCGCAAATATCAAACATTACGAGGAAAAACGAGGGTATAGCTATCAAGAGAAGACACAAGAGAGATTGTCTTCCCCCTCATGGGATCAAGGCATCTACTTTACCGCTCACTTTTTAAATGAATCCAATACCATTGTGCAGGATAAAATCTATACCCTGATTCGCAATGCGAGAAAAAGGGTCATTCTGTGTGCACAGCACATTAATGATCAGAACTTAATACCTAACCATCCCGATGTCGAACTGCGCGTCATTTCCCAAACCTATACGGATGAACACAAAATTAAAAAATCAGGTAAACACTACGTTTGCATCAACCAGCAGTTAGTGGAAACGCGGATGCCTTCTAATACCACTAACTTTCTCCAGATGGTCAACTTCCTCAAACAAAGACCAAACACGGCGTATTACTTCAACACCTCTTTGCACGCTAAATTTATCGTCGTCGATGACACAATCATTATCTCCACGGGTAACCTGACAGAGACTCAATTTATTTACCGTTATGTTGCATCAATGAATCTCGTCAACATGCCTGATACCACCTACGAAGGGACTCATTCCGAGATGAATGCCTACTATTTGAGTCGCAACAATCCAAAACTTGCCGATGAGCTTGTCACTTATTTTGAAGTATTAACTCAATGCCCTCTCACCCATCGCGCTTTCTGAGTCTGGCTTCTACTATACCCAAGTGACTTCAAGATGCAGGATTCAGAGCGTTGTCATTGATT
>NZ_BCUF01000022.1 GCF_001591145.1 Vibrio harveyi NBRC 15634 = ATCC 14126 = KCTC 12724
GGTTACTTGGGTATAAGTGCAGCCATACATTCAACTTATTGAAATAACGTGAGAAAAAATCACTGGCCTTATGTACAGTAAGTTGGTACAATACGCCCATTATTTAGACGACATATATCAGAGCATGACACAACGAATCGTTTCTTTTTTTGCTGGGGCTGGTGGCTTAGACCTAGGGTTCGAACAAGCCGGGTTCAATGTAACTTGGGCTAACGAATACGATAAAGATATTTGGGCGACATACGAGAAGAACCATCCTCACACTACGTTGGACAGACGTAGTATCACAAACATTGATGCGGATGAAGTGCCTGAATGTGATGGTATTATTGGTGGTCCACCATGCCAAAGCTGGAGTGAAGCGGGTGCACAACGTGGTATCGAAGACAAGCGTGGTCAGCTGTTCTTCGATTTTATCCGTATCCTAGAAGCGAAAAAGCCCAAGTTCTTCTTGGCTGAAAACGTAAGTGGAATGCAGCACACACGCCATGCAAACGCGCTCAACAACATCAAGCAGATGTTTAAAGATGCTGGTTATGATTTGTATTACCAGATGATGAACGCGGTTGATTACGGCGCTGCGCAAGACAGAAAGCGCGTTATCTTTATTGGCTTCAGAAGTGACTTAAACATCAAGTACACATTCCCAGAACCAATGGAAAAAACAGAACGCCGCACCTTGAAGCACGTGATTGCAGACCTTGATGGAACGGCAGTGCCTGCATTAGACAAGCAGAAGCCAAACCCAGATGTAAAAGTGCTAAACCACGAGTACATGATTGGCGGTTTCTCTACGATGTTTATGTCTCGAAACCGAGTGAGAACTTGGGATGAGCCTTCTTTTACCATTCAGGCTGGCGGTCGCCACGCACCGATTCACCCAGGCGCGCCAAAAATGGAAAAAGTAGAGACAGACAAGTTTAAGTTTGTGGAAGGTCACGAAGACAAATATCGCCGTCTGAGTGTGCGTGAGTGTGCACGAATTCAGGGCTTCCCGAATGACTTTGAGTTCGTTTACAACAATGTTGCAGCGGGCTACAAGATGATTGGTAATGCTGTTGCTGTCCCTTTTGCAAAAGCATTGGCTTTAAGCATTCAAGAGCACCTAGCTCAAGCAAAAGATCTTAAAGCCGCTTAACGAAAAAAAGTATCCCTAAATGCCTTTAGGGATACTCATTTCTTCTCTTTCTATTACTTCAATTGGAAGAAGATCCCCACTTAAGGGAACCTTCCATCGCCTTTCAATTAAAGACTCAGAATCACGCCAGCGATTGATGCACTCATCAGGTTCGCCATTACGCCTGCTGCGATTGCACGGAAACCGTATTTCGAGATGAATGAACGCTTCTCTGGTACGAGTGAGCCTAGACCACCAATCAGCATTGCCATGGTTGAGATGTTTGCGAAACCACACAGTGCGAAGGTTACGATAGCTTGTGAGTGTGCGCTTAGCTGAGACTTCACTTCCATCAGTTGGATAAAGGCAACGAACTCGTTTACTACAATCTTGTTACCGATTAGTGAGCCAGCCACGATAGCTTCATTCCAAGGAATACCTAGCAACCATGCGATTGGTGCGAATAGGTAGCCAAGTACTAGCTCGAAGCTCAGTTCCATACCGAATAGACCGCCGAACCAGCCTAGAATGCCGTTTAGCATCGCGATAACGCTCACGAACGCCAGTAGGGTTGCACCTACCGCCACTGCGATGCGTAAACCAGACATTGCGCCGTCTGCCATTGCTTCAACCACGTTGGTTGCGCGTGGCATTTCTACTTGATCTAGGTCGATATCTGGTGTTGTGGTGTCTGTCTCTGGCATCATGATTTTTGCCATCAGAAGACCCGCAGGCGCAGACATAAATGCCGCTGCGATTAGGAAGTTAAGATCCACACCCAGTGATGCGTAACCTACTAGCGTGCCACCAGCAACCGATGCCAAACCACCAGTCATTACTGCGAAAAACTGAGAATCACTCATGTGCTTCAGGTATGGCTTTACTACAAGCGGCGCTTCAATCATACCAACGAAGATGTTCGCTGTTGCAGATAACGATTCTGCACGACCTGTACCTAGCAAACGCTGAAGACCACCACCGATTAGGTTGATCACTTTTGGCATTAGACCGATGTGGTACAAACCAGAAATCAGTGCCGAGAAGAAGATGATGATACCAAGTACGTTAATCGCGAAGGTAAAGCCGTTGGTCGCAAGACCGCCGAATAGGAACGCGATGCCCTCTTGACCGTAGTTGATTAGGTTAGAAACCGCGCCAGTTACTGCGTTAAGCGCTTCTTTACCCGCTGGTACGTAAAGTACCAATAGCGCGAAGATTACTTGCAGAGCAAAAGCCAAAGACACCGTTCGTAGACGAATGTTCTTACGGTTAGTCGAAAGCAGCCATGCTACGAATAGGATGGCTACGATACCAAGAATTGAGTTCATAAAATGAATCCGACAAAAGGGGGAACAGGAAAGGCGTCGGATTGTATAGAGCGTAAAAAAAGCTGCAAGTTGGGGATGTTAACAGGCTGAGAATCTCGCCTGCTCACTCTTTAACCAGAAAAATAACTCTTTGAATTAAATAAAGATAAACGTTTGCCTAAAGTTATTATTTCCAAATGGAAAAGATGTTTCTGGATTTGGAAAAATTTTGTGATTCAAATCACCTTATGTATTCCCTACTTCGGAATCGAAATATACGGTGCTAATCGCTGATCCCAATGGCAAGGCGATCCGATCTTTTGTTTGATGAACTCGATCACTGCTGAGATCTTTTTCGGCATATGTTGACGGCTTGGGTACACCGCATAAAACGGCATGGATTGGCTGGCTCTCCAATCAGGTAGAAGCTGTATTAGTTTGCCTGAGCGGAATTCATCCCCCAGCAAATAAGTGGCTAAGTAAGCAATCCCCCACCCTGCGATTGCGGCATCACGCACCGCTTCTGCTAAATCGACCGAGTAGTTGCCAGAGACTTTCACGTTGAGCTCTTGCTCGCGATTGGTGAACGCCCAACTGGTGTAGTCACGCTCCCAACTGCGGTAAATAAGGCAGTTGTGCTGCGACAAGTCATTCGGTTCGGTTGGCGTATCGAACTTGAGTAAGTAATCTGGCGAAGCAGCAACCACAAATTGGCAATCTGCTAAGCGCTGAGCAATGTAACCTTCTGGCAAATGTTCATTATTGGTAATCCACAGATCCAAGCCTTCTTCGAGCATATCGACTTTGTAATCGAACAAATGCACTTCGACTTGCAGTTGCGGGTATTTCTCACGAAGTTCTTGAATGGCAGGGATGATGTGCAACGTGCCAAAAGACTGCGACAAACCGAGACGAACCAAACCGGCGACTTCATCGCGTTGGCTTTCCATCTCTAACGTGGCACTGCTAACGGCTTGCACCACTTGTTCACAATGGTGATAGAAGGTTTGCCCCGCTTCGGTTGGCGTGAAGCTGCGCGTGGTGCGTTGCACGAGCTTGATACCCAGTGAAGCTTCCAACTGGCTGAGCTGTTTACTGACGTGAGAAACAGACACGCCTAAGCTCTTTGCCGCAGCGGTAAAGTTTTTATGTTTGATCAACGCCGAGAAGATCACCATTTGTGCAGCACGTTCAGATAACACGCAAACCTCGTTTCAAATAGAGAAAACAAAGGGCTCCGAAGAGCCCCTTTTTATTCGTTTATACATTCAATCTAGAATGTGATGCGGTCAGCTAAATGACTTACCGCCAGTGCGAAGTAGTAAGAGCGGTTCCACTTCATCAACACATTGTAGTTGTTGTACACCAGGTAAGTACGACCGTTCTCATCGTCTGGCATGATCAACCATGCTTTGATGTCTTCGTCCAGCTTAGGAAGTGGGCTGCCATCGTATTTGGTGATGCCAAGCTTGCTCCAGTCTTGCAGGTACTTACCTTTTTCCGCTTCGCGACCTTGCAGGTTGTGGTCAATGCCGTGTGGCACTTTAACCTGACGACCCCAGGTGAACTTATCATCCCAGCCAGATTTGCTTAGGTAGTTCGCAGTAGAAGCAAACACGTCAGCTTCTGATTGCCAGATGTCCTTCTTGCCGTCGCCGTTACCATCCGCGGCAAAGCGTAGGAATGAGCTTGGCATAAACTGACATTGACCCATCGCACCAGCCCAAGAACCTTTGAAGTTCTCTAGCTCGATATGACCTTCATCTAGGATTTGTAGTGCCGCCATGGTTTCTTTACGGAAGAACTCTTCACGGCGACCCTCAAACGCCATGGTCGACAACGCGTCGATCACGCGGAAGTTACCAGTGAACTTACCGAAGTTACTTTCCACGCCCCAAAGTGCAACGATAAATCGCGGCTGCACGCCAAACTCATCACCAATGCGTTTTAGCTCAGCGTAGTGTTCTTTATACAGTTGCTTCGCTTGTTTTACCTTCCACTCAGGTACCGCGCGCGGAATGTATTCATCTAACGTCAGTTTCTTCTCAGGTTGGTTACGGTCGGCTTTGACTGCTCGTGGTTTGTATTCCACATCAGCAAAAGCGGCACTGATCACCTGTTCGGAAATGCCTTTATCACGCGCTTCTGCACGCAATTTATTTAGGTATTCATCAAAGCCATCGCTGCTTGCAAAGGCTGAAGTGCACATACCAACGCTGAGCATTACTGCCAGTATCTTTTTCATATCGCCCTCCTTGAGCGAGGCAGAATTCCCAGATGAAAAGCGGTGACGTTATTCGCCTTTCTGCTGGGCTTTTTGTTCTTTGTATTTTTCTAGTAGGTTTTCCGGCGGAGGCGGAACCTGTAGGAAGAAACCATCATTGATTAGTGACGTTTTCACTTTCTCGACATCAACTTGTGCCAAAGTACGACCATCAAGTTTGATTGTCATCACCGGCATAGGCTTACCGAACATCTGCATTAACGTGTCAGGAACCTGTGAGAAATCATCCTTTTTCGGAATATAGAGATAAGTGCCTTCTTTTCTGGAGCTTTTATAAATAGAACAAAGCATGACGAGCCTTTTGTGCTGATTTACCCGCTTTGAGTGCGGATTTTGTTGAAAACGTAAAATTCTCGCAAACTTGATAGCAAATTTGAGATTAATTCACTTATTTGCCCGCTTGAGAACTTGCTGCGCTAAAGGATGAAATATAACATGACAGACCTAGTTTAAGGCAACGCTCTTTCAATAAAGGCAAGAAGTCCACGATGACCCATTCACCTGACCTTAAAGGTAGCAGTTTTACATTGTCAGTTTTACACCTTTCTGACAACGAGATCGCTAAGACTGTCGAATTTTTGCAAGAAAAGGTTTCTCAAGCACCCTCTTTCTTCGCATCCGCACCTCTGGTTATCAATATAGCAAAAGTAGAAGGCGACATTGATTTCACCACACTTAAACAAGGCATCGCCGATGCAGGGTTTATTCCGGTTGGTGTGACTGGCTGTAAAGATAAGCGCGTTCAAAACCTTGCCTCAGAAGCGGGCTTCGCCATCATGTCTGCGAGCAAATCTCCAACTCAAGCACCAGCGAAAATGGCGCCGACCAAAATCGTTCGTACGCCTGTGCGTTCTGGTCAGCAGATTTACGCCAAAGACGGTGACTTGGTTGTACTAGCACACGTAAGCGCTGGTGCAGAAGTGATTGCTGATGGCTCTATCCACATTCATGGCACTCTACGCGGACGCGCCATTGCTGGGGCGAGTGGTCAACAAGAAGCACGAATTATTTGTCACGATTTACAAGCTGAACTGGTTTCCATTGCTGGAGATTACTGGTTGAGCGATCAAATTGAGAGTGAGTATTGGCAAAAGAAAGTAATGATCAGTAAAGCCGAAGAATCATTACATCTAGAAACACTCACGATTTAGTCTAAAAAGGAAATAAAATGGCACGCATTATTGTAGTAACGTCTGGTAAAGGTGGCGTTGGTAAAACCACTTCAAGCGCAGCCATCGCCTCTGGTCTGGCTCTTAAGGGCAAAAAGACTGCGGTGATCGATTTTGATATCGGCTTGCGTAACCTCGACCTTATCATGGGCTGTGAACGCCGCGTGGTGTATGACTTTGTTAACGTCATCAACGGTGAAGCAACGCTTAACCAAGCGATGATTAAAGACAAGCGCACAGATAACCTATTCATTCTTCCAGCTTCTCAAACACGTGATAAAGACGCGCTAACCAAAGATGGCGTGCAACGTGTGTTCACTGAGTTGGATGAAATGGGCTTCGAATTCATCATCTGTGACTCGCCAGCAGGTATCGAGCAAGGAGCTCTGATGGCGCTGTACTACGCAGATGAAGCGATTGTGACAACGAACCCAGAAGTGTCTTCGGTACGTGATTCTGACCGCATCCTAGGTATTTTGGATTCTAAGTCTCTACGTGCTGAGCAAGGTCTTGAGCCTGTTAAGCAGCACCTATTGCTGACGCGTTACAACCCATCTCGCGTAACACAAGGTGAAATGCTAAGCGTTGAAGACGTAGAAGAGATCCTACACATTTCTCTACTGGGCGTGATTCCAGAAAGCCAAGCAGTTCTAAACGCATCAAACAAAGGTGTGCCAGTGATCTTTGACGAGAACACAGACGCAGGCATGGCTTACTCTGATACGGTAGACCGCCTACTGGGCAACCAGGTTGAATTTCGTTTCCTTACCGAGGAGAAGAAAGGAATCTTTAAACGACTATTCGGAGGCTAGAAATGTCACTATTAGAATTTTTCCGCCCGCAAAAGAAAACTTCTGCGAATCTAGCCAAAGAGCGTTTGCAGATCATCGTTGCTGAGCGTCGTAGCCAGAACGATCCTGCGCCTTCTTACTTGCCTCAATTGAAAGAGGACATCTTGAAGGTGATCAGCAAATACGTTGCGATTGATCCAAACATGGTGGATTTGACGTTTGAGCACAAGGACGATGATATTTCGGTTCTTGAGCTAAACGTGAAGTTGCCAGAAGACGAGAAGTAATTACTTTTCGACTTTGCTTGAGAGTCTTCCTCTTCGTCATTCTGGACAGCGAGGTACGAGCGCGATTCAGAATCTATTACCAGAGTACTCGGCTTGGTGAAAGAAGGTTTTGGCTTTAAAGCGGGCTGTCAGTAGATTCCTAGTCTCACTTAAGCTTTTGGCTTTCACCCAGCTTCGCTGGAATGACTCAAGACCCCTTCGTCATTCTGAACAGCGAGGCACGAGCGTGATTCAGAATCTACGACTAGCGTGCTCGGGTTGTTGAAAATAGGTTTTGGCTTCAAAGCCAATTACAAATGCGTGTTACAAAAAAGGTTGGCGATAGTGCCAACCTTTTTTATTTGGTACTTACTTCAGCACCTTATTCATCTTCTCGCCGAGTAATTCAAGACGCCAGCCTTGCATCACATCCGGTAGACGCGCTGGATCGCGGTCTTTCTTCCATACCCAACTGATGATTTGGTTGATCTGCTTTTTAGACGCCAAGAACTCGGTCGCCAAGCCTGATTTTTGCGATGCTACCTTCACCACATCTTTCATGTTCTTGAAGATTTGCTTGTAGCCTGGGTAATCCATCAAACGTTCGATTTTCGCTGGGTAATCATCGGCAGGAGTTTGCTTTGCACTTTTCACGATAGCCGCAATTCGTGCGCCATGGCGGTTAATCGCACGAATGTCGATGCCTTCCGCTTCCATCTTCTTAAAGTTTGTCAACCCAAGGCGAGCCACCGTCAGCAAGTCGCCTTCTTTGAAGATGAAGTTCAACGCTAGGTCACGCTTAATCGCTTCGCGGTAGCGCCAAGTCGCCAAAGGCTTAAGAATCGCTAGTTCAGCCGGTCTTAGTTGCCATGCACCTTTGATATCTAGGTAGACGGTTTCTTCATTTAAGTTACGAATACGCTTTGATACAAGCAGGTCACTCTCTTGCTGAACCGCTTCCCACCAGCCTGCTTCGTTCACTTTATCTAATAGCTTCTCGTAAAGAGGCATTAGGTAGTGTACGTCGGCCGCGGCGTAATCAAGCTGCTTTTGAGTAAGTGGGCGCGCCATCCAATCAGTGCGAGATTCGCTCTTATCTAGCTCCACGCCTAGGTATTCTTCCACCAGCGTAGCAAAGCCCGTCGACAGACCGTGACCCAAAAATGCTGCCATCAACTGAGTATCCACCATTGGGAATGGTGTGCAGCCAAAGGCATTTTGGAAGACTTCTAAATCTTCACCACACGCGTGCAGTACTTTTAGCACTGAGGTGTCTTTTAGCAACTCGACGAACGACGTCATGTCAGTCAGTTCGGTCGGGTCGATAAGGGAAAGTTGTTTGCCATCGAAAAGCTGAATCAAACCTAGTTGCGGATAGTAAGTCCTGATTCGCACGAATTCGGTATCCAGCATAACTACGTCGGCTTCTCTTGCTAGAGCGCAGACTTCTTCTAGGTCTTTGTTTTTCGTAATGATCTGATAGTTCACATGCTTCTCGCTATAAAAAAATGCCAGCAAAACGCTGGCATTCTAACACTATTTGGCAATAAATGATTGTTGCACAAAGAAATCCGCTTATGCGCTCTTCTTCGCTAGCTCTGCATCGTTCTCTTCACGCAGTACGCGACGAAGGATCTTACCTACGTTGGTCTTAGGTAGATCTTCACGGAACTCAACCAACTTCGGCACTTTGTAGCCAGTTAGGTGTTGGCGACAGTGTGCAATCACTTCGTCTTTGGTTAGGCTCGGATCGCGTTTTACAACGTAGATCTTCACCAACTCGCCAGACACTTCGTGAGGCTGACCGATTGCCGCGACTTCTAGCACTTTTCCGTGTAGAGCAACCACGTCTTCGATTTCGTTCGGGTAAACGTTAAAGCCAGACACAAGAATCATGTCTTTCTTACGATCAACAATGTGTAGGAAACCTTCATCATCAAACTTAACGATGTCACCCGTCGATAGCCAACCGTCTTCGTTGATCACTTCTTTGGTCGCTTCTGGACGCTGCCAGTAACCTTGCATCACTTGAGGACCGCGAACTTGAAGCTCACCTGTCTCAGTATTTGCTAGTGCGTTACCTTCTTCATCAACAATACGTACTTCAGTTGATGGCACAGGCAGACCGATAGAACCGTTGTATTCCACTAGGTCGTGCGGGTAAGCCGCCACCAATGGAGAACATTCTGTTAGACCGTAACCTTCTAGTAGGTAACAGCCTGTGGTCTTTTGCCATTTTTCAGCGACGGCACGTTGCACTGCCATACCACCACCTACTGCTAGGCGAAGGTTTCTGAAATCTAGCTCATGGAAGTCTTCGTTGTTCACTAGTGCATTAAACAGCGTGTTTACGCCAGTAATCGCAGTGAACTGGTATTTTTGCAGCTCTTTCACAAAGCCCGGAATATCACGCGGGTTAGTGATAAGCAGGTTGTTACCACCCATCTCAACGAACAGTAGACAGTTCACCGTCAGCGCGAATACGTGGTAAAGCGGCAGCGCCGTAACAACAAGCTCGCGACCCGGAGACAATACAGGACCATAAGCACCTTTCGCCTGCATTACGTTAGCGATCATGTTGCGGTGCGTCAGGATTGCGCCTTTCGCTACGCCCGTTGTACCACCAGTGTACTGTAGGAATGCGATATCATCGCCAGACATAAATGGTTTCACGTACTGAAGACGACGACCTTTGTGCAGCGCTTTACGCATTGAGATTGCACCCGGTAGATCGTACTTAGGCACCATGCCCTTCACGTACTTAACCACGAAGTCGACAAGCGTACCTTTTGCACGTGGCAACATTTGACCAAGGCTGGTCAGAACCACGTGTTTCACTGGCGTGTTTTCTACGATTTGCTCTAGTGTGTTCGCGAAATTAGAAACGATAACGATCGCTGTTGCGCCAGCATCGTTTAGCTGGTGCTCAAGCTCACGAGGAGTGTAAAGTGGGTTCACGTTCACAGCGATACAGCCTGCACGCAAAATACCAAATAGCGCGACAGGGTATTGAAGCAGGTTTGGCATCATAAGAGCAACGCGGTCGCCCTTCTTCAGCTTAAGTTCGTTTTGTAGGTATGCGGCGAATGCGCGGCTACGCTCTTCCAATTTGCGGAAGGTCATGACCGAGCCCATGTTCATGAATGCCGGCTGGTCTGCGTATTTTTGAACAGACTGCTCGAACATTTCTACCAAAGACTCATATTGCTCTGGATTAATGGTTTCAGGTACGTCACTTGGATAACGTGAAAGCCATGGTTTATCCACGATGTTACTCCTCGTTTATAACTGGCTAAAAAATAGCGTCCTTTTTATTTTGAGCACTATTACAGCACAGCAAACGTGCTTGAGCACGTAACTCTCAAACACTTGTTTAAATTTTGTTAACTACACCAAGAATTCGCTTTGCGACCTCGAGTGTTTGCTCTAAATGGCAATGATGCCCACCCGCGACAGAAACCACATTCGGTGGATTTTCGCCCCAATCGACTTGGTTAGACTGTAAATGCTGAAATCCTTTGTCACCCAATATGATTAGGTGCGGACAGCGTATTTGGCTGGTGATCGAGTTCGCGTGGTCCTGTGCCATGCGATAAAGAGAATCGCACTTTAATTTGGCATCGTGTCGCCAAAACCATTGGTTCTCGCGACATTCAGTTCCGCGCTCTACGATTGACATCAACTGCTCGGCGGTCAGGTGATTCGCTTGCATGCGTAGCTTTAACGCCAGATCGAAAGAAGCGATAGCTCGCTCCGGTTTGTTGCGTTGACGTTGCCGGCTAAGGACACCATCACGCAGTCGTTTTACGCTATTGGAAGGTTGTTCTGCGAGTGGACCCGCTCCTTCAATTTGCACTAACGCTTCGACCTGTTCAGGAAAGGCAGCACTATAGCAACTTGCGATTAAAGCGCCTAGTGAATGCCCTACTAACACCAGTCTGTTTGGCGATAATTCATCCAATAATTGGTGTAAATCAGCAATATAGTCGTGGAAGGGGTAGTAATTGTCTGAGGATTTATGACTGGATAAGCCATGACCAAATAGGTCAATTGCCAGTAGATGAAGATCAGGGTTGTGCTGATGGATGGCGTTCATCAAGGTTTTGAAGCTACCCGCGTTATCCATCCACCCATGAAGAAAAACGACTGAACAAGCAGTCGTTTTTTCGTTTCCGATCTCTAAGGCTGCCATGCTCCCATTTGGGAGTTCGAAACGGCGCTCATTCATCACAGATTATTTAACCTTCTTGATCACCTTGCCATCTTGCGGGAAATCCGAACGCATCATGCGACAGTTAATGGAGTAACAAGGGTAGTAATAGGTTGGCGTGTCATACATACGTACACGCTCTTCAATCTTCCATAAACGGTAGCCATCGCCTTTGATGACAGGGAAGATGTATTGGTGCTCGCCAATTTTGCCTTCTTCTTCGCCCGCACCTTTACCCACCACGGTAATGATTCGACCTTTACTGAAAGCAACTGGCTCTAAGTAACCATCAAAATAAACCGCGAAGCGACCCGTTGGTTCTTGATCGATGTCCGGCTTGCCTGATTTGCTGATTGGCAGATTTACGATCTCCAGACGCGTTTGGTCTTTCAAGTTATCCACTTTCGCGATAACACCACCAAGACGGACATCGTTAGCAGCCTGTCCTTGGTCTTCAGCAAAGGCTTTGTAATCCGTCAAAACCTGCTCGGTGCTTGCATTCAGCTCTTCAGGAAGAGAACTACAGGCAGAAAGCCCGAATGCTGCGATAATAACCAGAAAAATACGTCCAGAAAGTTTCATAAACCCCCACTATAAATTCGTTGTTTTACACATAGATATCGACACCAAGTAATTGAGCAAGTTCCTCTTTCTTCGCTCGATTCATGACGTCCATATACTGTTCCATTGCTTTGCGAGCATGACCCTCGGGCAAATCATATTGCACTTGAGCGCGATGAATCTGAGACTCATCCACTTGCTTAATGGAATGCGCGACAGCGTTCGCCACCTTAGAAGGTTGACCAACGGGCTGCTTATCTTGAGCTTTCTTTACCTGCCCTTTTTTACCGACTTTATTGGTGCGATTTGCACCCGGTATTAACGCAGGAGGTAAACCATTGATAGACGCCATAACGCTCCATAAAAATACAGGGCGAACGCCCTGCACTTTGTCATATCATTGAAAGACCGATTATTCGCGACCCGGAAGTTTCTTCCACGTCACATTATCACGCAGATAAACCGGGCTTGATTCTTCTACTGGAACTGTGTTGCCTTTCTTAAGCTCCTGCTCAGCAAGAATCACAATGTCTTGTGAATCAGGGTAAAGCACATCACCGCTCGTTAAGTTGAGTGGCAGTTTGCCAAGATCTTCTTGGTAAGCATCCCAACCAGTACCTGCTTTAGTCCACGTTTTGTCGTCTGCTTGCGCTTCTTCCGCAAGTCGTGCTGGTGGAATAACGCATTCTGCATCCACACCCGCCCATTCACCGTTTTCTTGGCGAGTGTAACGTGCCCAGTAAACTTCACTCATACGCGCATCAATCGCAACCGCAACATCCGTTGCACCGTGCAGGCGGTAGCTTGCTTGTGCCATCGCAGCCAGCGTTGAAACGCCAATCATTGGTAAGTCAGCACCAAACGCCAAACCTTGCGCGATACCAATACCGATACGAACACCAGTAAAGCTGCCCGGACCACGACCAAACGCCAATGCGTCTAAATCTTGTAGAGTTAGACCGGCTTCTTTCAGTACTTCGTCTACCATAGGCAGTACTTTCTTAGTGTGGTCACGAGGAGCCACTTCACTACGTGAAATCACTCGGTCATTAACCAGTAGCGCAACTGAACAGTTCTCAGTTGCCGTATCGATAGCAAGAATTTTTGCGCTCATGTAACTCTCTACAATTCTTCTTTAATTTATTGATGCCACAGCGCATTAGTCTGCGGCAGGTTGTTCTGTTTTTAGGAATGTTTTGATTCGTTCTAAATCCCGTGTTCTTGGGATGGGCGGTAAACTGCCAAGGAAGATGCCACCATAATCACGCGTCACCAAACGGTTGTCGCAAATGATCAAAGCTCCATGGTCTTTTTGGTCTCGAATCAAACGTCCTACGCCCTGCTTTAACGTGATAACCGCATCTGGGATTTGCACTTCTGCAAACGGCTCACCACCACGTAATCGACAATCTTCGATTCGGGCTTTGAGTAGCGGGTCATCAGGGGCAGTAAACGGTAATTTGTCGATGATAACACAGCTCAGCGCATCACCTCTAACATCGATCCCCTCCCAGAATGCACCCGTCGCCACCAGCAATGCATTACCTAGCTCCATAAACTCGGCAAGGGTCTTTTGTTTGCTCATCTCACCTTGCATCAGCACAGGCAGATCCAATACTTCACGGAAGCGTTCACCAAGCTCACGCATCATGCTGTGCGAAGTACAAAGGAAGAAACAACGCCCATCGTTCTCTTCAATCACAGGCGCAAGCATTCGCACCAGTTTGTCGGCTAAGCCAGGGCTGTTTGGCTCTGGTAAATAACGAGGTACACACAAGCGTGCTTGCTTCTCGTAATCAAACGGAGATGGCAACGAAAACTGCTGCTTCGGCTTCAAGCCGAGACGGTCGGTAAAGTGTTTAAAGTCGCCCGATACCGCTAGGGTTGCAGAAGTAAAAATCCACGCGCCTTGTTTGATTTCGATTTGCTCATGGAATTTGTCCGCCACCGATAGCGGCGTAATGTGCAAAGCAAAGTGACGTGGAGAAGTGTCATACCAGTATGAGTAACCGGTAATATCGACATCACAAACGCGATCAATTCGTCCTTTGATCAGGTTGGCACGCTCAAAGGCGGTATCCAGCAATTGGCTTCGACCTAGCGCCAGTTTCAATACATCAATCGCCAAATCTAAGCTATCGGTTAAACGCACTAATTCACGTTTGATCGATTCCGATTGCAACGCTTCACGCCAGTTACCACGAAAGCCCGGCTCACCTAACACGATGCGCATATCCATGGCACTTTGCATCAGCTTATCGCCGACTTTTTGTAGTTGGCGCATATCTTTTGCTTCTGTACGGTAGGCAATCTCAATGTCTTTGGCGAGCTCTTGGATCTGACGGCTAGAGATCGACTGCCCGAAATATTCGCTGGCAATGTCTGGAAGCTGGTGGGCTTCGTCGAAGATAAACACGTCAGCTTCTGGGATCAATTCACCAAAGCCGGTTTCTTTGATCGCAAGGTCTGCAAGGAACAAGTGGTGGTTAACGACAACAATGTCTGAATCCATTGCTCGTTTGCGTGCTTTTAAGACGAAACAATCGGTGTAGCTCGGACACTCTTTGCCCAAACAGTTGTCGTTGGTTGAAGTAATGGTCGGGATGATCATGCTGTCTTCTGGCAGATCCTCACAGTCCCCTAAATCGCCCGTTTTGGTCTCAGACGACCAAGTTCGGACTTTAACCAATTGAGTCAACAGTGTTGGATCGGCTTCATTGGTATGGCTCTCGACCATTTGTCGGCTAAGACGATCCAAACATAAGTAGTTGGAGCGACCTTTTAGTAACGCAACTTGTCCATAAAAGCCTAAAGCACTGACCATCAACGGCAAGTCACGGTGATACAACTGCTCTTGCAGGTTCTTCGACCCGGTACTGATGATGACTTTTTTGCCGCTTAATAGCGCAGGTACAAGGTAAGCGAAGGTCTTCCCCGTTCCCGTTCCTGCTTCAACCACCAGCTGAGTTTGGTCTTTGATCGCACTGCTGACAGCTTCTGCCATATCGATTTGTGGCTGGCGAGCTTGAAAGCCCGGAATGGCTTTGCCTAACGCGCCCTCAGAGGAGAATGTTTTTGCGATCATGCCTGACATCTGGTTGGAAAAATTGTCGTGAGTATATCAGGAGTTGAGTGTAAACATCAGCCAACAAAAGCACTAGGTTTTAGCATCGCGCGGATAATTTGTTGAAACCGCGCCGAGAATAGATTATTTATGAAGTCAGATTGCAGTACGATTCACGCTTCTGACGTGACCCTTTTATTCGTACGCTAGAAAAATAATGCATGGAAGTATCTGATTTATGGAAAAGAAAACACTGTTAACCCATTGTTCTGACGCACCGGGTTTGATCTCAAAAATCACCAATATCTGTTATAAGCATCAGCTGAATATCGTTCATAATAACGAGTTTGTTGATAACACCAGTGGGCACTTTTTCATGAGAACCGAGTTGGAGGGGTACTTCAACGATCAAACGCTACTCGCCGATTTAGACCAAGCACTGCCACAAGGTGCAAAACGCAAACTTATCAGCTCTCGCCGCAAACGCATCGTTATCCTAGTAACCAAAGAAGCGCACTGTCTAGGTGATATTCTGATGAAGACTTACGATGGCAGCTTAGATGTTGAAATTGCTGCAGTTGTTGGTAACTACGACAAACTGCAAACACTCACGGAGCGTTTTGATATTCCTTACCATCACGTTACTCACGAAGATCTTAGCCGTGAAGAGCACGAGCAGAAGATGCTTGAAGTGATTGATCAATACGATGCCGATTATCTTGTACTAGCGAAGTACATGCGTGTTCTCACTCCGACTTTCGTAGAGAAATACCGTCACAAGATCATCAATATCCACCACAGTTTCTTACCCGCGTTTATCGGTGCTAAGCCATACCAACAAGCTTATGACCGCGGTGTGAAGATCATCGGTGCAACAGCGCACTTCGTGACAAATGACTTGGATGAAGGTCCAATCATCAAGCAGGACGTTATTCCAGTGGATCACACGTTCAGCGCACAAGATATGGCGCAAGCAGGTCGCGATGTAGAGAAGAACGTATTGAGCAAGGCTTTGAATAAAGTGATCAATGACCACGTTTTTGTTTACGGCAATAAGACGGTTATTCTTTAAGTCATCACATTTGAAAAAAGAAAGGGTTGCTCATTTGGCAACCCTTTCTTCTTCATAGTTGTTAAGAGCTCACTTATTCAACCTGCTCAGACTTCACAATACGCTTAAGTGAATGCGGGTGCAGCTTGATACAAATGCCTTGATACTTAAACGCCACCGTTGGATTGTTCAAGCGTTCACCTTCCCCTTTAGGACTCGACAGTTTGATCTTCACACCTAGCTCTTCTAACTCGTCAAAACACGCGCCAAACGCTGGGTAAGTGTGTTTCAAATCAGCAAGAAACTCGTCTGCGGTTTCGGCATGAGACGGAATTACAAACTCCACATGTTCCCAGCTTTCGCTTGGATAGATTTTGCCTTCCGCAGGGTATGGCAGCTCAAGACACTCTATCTTCCAGCCACGGCTTTCTAACGCTTTGTCGAATTCAATAACAATAATCGGGCGACCGTTGATTTTCGCTTGTGAAATTACCTTGCCGTATTGATTCCATGCTTCATGCGCGGCTTTCGCTGTTTCAGTATCATTAATACGCAGCGCAATATGGTCAGCTTGAGCAAAGCTCAGATCCAGTTTTAACAGGGATGCAAGCTCTTCAATCTTCGCCATAAATGCATCCAGATCTTGGATCATCAATTCAGGCGCTAGGCGTTTTTCAACTAGTTGAGTCGTCATTGTGGCTCTCTTATGGGGCGATTTATCTCATTACTCTGAGCGCAATAGTAAACGCAAACCAAGCCACATTTCCATTCAATCGAAAAAGTATAAATTTCCCCAATTCCTCTCTGTATGAAAAGCAATAAAGTTGTTATCATTAGCCCCATTTTTGTGAACTCCAACAGAACTCGGCACTTACTTCGCCGAGTTCTTCGTCCTTGAATTGAAGGAAACGCGTGTGAATATCCAAGCACTTATTAATGACAAAGTATCTCAGGCTCTAGAAGCCGCTGGCGCACCTGCAGGTAGTCCTGCGGCAGTACGCCAATCAGCAAAGCCACAATTTGGTGACTACCAAGCAAACGGCGTAATGGGCGTTGCTAAAAAACTGGGTACTAACCCACGAGAATTTGCACAGAAAGTACTGGATGTTCTAGACCTAGATGGTATTGCGAGCAAGACAGAAATCGCTGGTCCTGGTTTCATCAACATTTTCCTAAGCGAAGAGTTCCTAGCAAAACAAGCGGAAGCAGCATTGGCTGATTCACGTCTTGGCGTTGCAGCAGACGAAGCTCAAACTATCGTTGCTGACTACTCTGCACCAAACGTTGCTAAAGAAATGCACGTTGGTCACCTACGTTCAACCATCATCGGTGATGCAGTAGTACGTACTCTTGAGTTCCTAGGTCACAAAGTGATCCGTGCGAACCACATCGGTGACTGGGGTACTCAGTTCGGTATGCTTATCGCAAACCTTGAGCGTGTACAACAAGAGTCTGGCGAAGTTTCTATGGAGCTGGCTGACCTTGAAGGCTTCTACCGTGAGTCTAAGAAACTGTACGACGAAGACGAAGAGTTCGCAGTGAAAGCACGTAACTACGTTGTGAAACTGCAAAGCGGCGACGAGTTCTGCGCAGAAATGTGGAAGAAGCTGGTTGACGTAACCATGATCCAAAACCAACGTAACTACGATCGTCTAAACGTATCTCTATCTCGTGATGACGTAATGGGCGAGAGCATGTACAACGACATGCTACCTAAGATCGTAGCGGACCTTAAAGCACAAGGTCTTGCAGTTGAAGATGACGGCGCGCAAGTTGTGTTCCTTGAAGAATTCAAGAACAAAGACGGCGAAGCGATGGGCGTTATCGTTCAGAAACGCGACGGCGGCTTCCTATACACAACAACGGACATCGCATGTGCGAAATACCGTTACGAAGAACTAGGCGCAGACCGCGTACTTTACTTCATCGACTCTCGTCAACACCAACACCTAATGCAAGCTTGGACTATCGTTCGTAAAGCGGGCTACGTACCAGAGTCAGTATCTCTTGAGCACCACGCGTTCGGTATGATGCTAGGTAAAGATGGTAAGCCATTCAAGACTCGTGCAGGCGGTACGGTTCGTCTTGCTGATCTTCTTGATGAAGCAGAAGTTCGCGCAGCACAGCTGATCGAATCTAAGAACCCAGAACTAGCAGAAGACGAGAAGAAAGCGATCGCTAACACGGTTGCAATGGCAGCGGTTAAATACGCAGACCTTTCTAAGCACCGCACCACAGACTACGTGTTCGATTGGGACAACATGCTAGCGTTCGAAGGTAACACTGCACCTTACATGCAATACGCTTACACTCGCGTAGCATCTGTATTCGCTAAAGCTGGCGTTTCTATGGATGATCTACAAGGTGAAATTAAGATCACTGACGAGAAAGAAAAAGCGCTTATTGCAAAACTTATGCAGTTCGAAGAAGCAGTTCAATCTGTTGCTCGCGAAGGTCAACCACACATCATGTGTAGCTACCTATTCGAACTAGCAGGTCAGTTCTCTAGCTTCTACGAAGCGTGCCCTATCCTAGTTGCTGAAGACGAAGCTGTGAAACAAAGCCGTCTGAAACTAGCAGCGCTAACAGCGAAGACCATCAAGCAAGGTCTGTCTCTACTAGGTATTGATACTCTAGAGCGTATGTAAGCGATTCTAGAATCGAGACGATTTAGAAAGGTTGGCGTGAAAGCGTCAACCTTTTGTTTTATCTGGCGTATACTGATGTCATTCAATTCAAATCGGATAATATAATGAGTTTTGAACTGCACCCTCAATTGGCAAAAGACACTACCGTTATCGGTCACTTCCCACTGTGTGTGGCACTTCTGCATAAAGACAATGCCGTGCCATGGGTTATCTTGGTACCAAAACGTGCAAACCTAAAAGAGCTTCACCATTTGCCAATGAAAGAACAGCAACAGTTTTTGCTAGAGTCTCAGGCAGTAAGCCAAGCACTAGAAGCAACATTCCGTCCAGACAAGTTAAACCTAGGCGCACTAGGTAACATGGTACCTCAGCTACACATTCACCATATTGCTCGCTTCAAAGATGACGTAGCATGGCCGGGACCAGTTTGGGGCAACACCAAAGGTGAATTCCGTACAGAAGAAGAGCAAAACGAATTGCTTGGCCGTATTAAAAACGTGCTATCACTGAGCTCTATTTTCCAAAAAGCATAGCCGCTGTCAGCGAAAATAATTCGCCTTTGAATACGGCTGAAACAGACAGAGAAAGATTAATACGCATTTGTAACAATCTTTCTCATTTTTCTAGGATTATCACTAAAATAAAACTTGTTTAGACTGCCAACTCAGTTAGAGAGGGTCATCATGAAACAAGTCTTCAACACATTCCGATACGTCAGCTGGATCGCCATCATCTGTTCTATGGCTGCTTCATTCTTGCTTTTTGTTATGGGCGCAGCAAAAACCTATTCGGCATTTGCGGTCTTCATTCTCAATCAAACACCTCCAGAAGCACTCGCACATTTAGATAAAGCAGACATCGCGATCGCGTATTTGATCAAATCACTGGATACGTTTCTTGTCGCACTAGTTTTGTTCATCTTTGCTCACGGCATCTACACACTGTTTATTTCCAACAAAGCTAAAGCGAAAACACAAGAACAGTCGGTTTTGCATTGGATCAGAGCCCCAAACATCGGTCACCTAAAAAACATTTTGGCTGAAGTCATCATCGTGATCTTGTTTGTGAAGTTCTTAGAGCTCGTGCTGATTAACTTCGACAGCTTAGATTGGACGATCTTAACATTACCTATTTCGATTTTAGTTTTAAGTCTTGGTTTGAAGTTCCTAGGGTTAGGCGCGACTAAACACTCTGAAATGCATTAATTTCGCTGTATTCACAAACAATAACCAGCAAAAGAAAAGCCGCATCATTGCTGATGCGGCTTTGTCGTTTTTATGGAATAGCTTTTTAGGTGACTAATTTTGACAATCGCTACATGGTGACTGTCAAAGACAAACCATCTTGTTTAGTCACTGAGTAGCGAACACGAGTCACGTCATGAGCTTTATTAGTGTCGACTAGGCGGCTAATTTTGCCCTTCTTAATCCACACGTTTAACATCGCGTCAGCGCCATCTTCACTCATCCCAAACTGTTTAGCCAGATCTGACTGGGAGACGGTTCCTTTGTCTGCAATGTATTGATAAAGCTCTTTTAAAATCATGCTACTTGCGCCTCTAATGCACCGTTTTGTTTCTTACCAACTTGTTTGAACACGCGGTAGGTACCAAAGAAGATAGCAACGATCACAGCCATCCAAATACCACTTGTTACTGGGCTATCTGCGAAATGCGTCAATTGGTTGTAGAACGTCGCACATAGGTAAGCTAAGCCCATTGTCCAAACCGCGATAAAGCGTGCGAACTTATGACCAAACTCACGTACGTAAGCACCCATCGCCGCCACACAAGGTGTGTACAGTAGGATAAAGATTAGGTAAGCAAATGCGGCATTGCCAGAAGCAAACTGCGATTTGATGTTACCGAAGATAGAAGCATCGACTTCTTGTTCTTCTGCAACTGCATTTGAGTCAGTTAAGTCACCCACTTCAATGCCTAGTGGATCTGAGTAGCTCAAACCGGCTAGGTTTTCAGGGATACTCATTACTGCCTCTTCTAGGCTGCCCATTAGGTCAAATTCTGCGTCTTCACCATCGCTTGGTGTAGTGTATAGGCTGTTAAGCGTACCAACTACCGCCTCTTTTGCGAAGATACCGGTAATGATACCTACCGTCGCCGGCCAGTTGTCTTCTTGAACACCGATTGGCGCGAATACTGGAGTCACAACTTGCGCTGCTTTAGAAAGCACAGAGTTTTCGCTGTCTTCGTTACCAAAGCTGCCATCAGTACCCAATGAGTTGAAGAAACTCAGAATAGCAACAACGATAACGATGGTTTTACCTGCACCAAGAACGAAGCGCTTTAGCTTTTGCCAAGTTTTGATCACCACGTTTTGTAACGTTGGAAGCTCATAGTCAGGCATTTCCATTACTAGGCTGTCACTGCTACCTGGGTAAAGCGTGTGCTTAAGGAAAAGCCCCGTGAAGATCGCTGCCACAATACCAAGTAGGTAAAGTGCGAATACAATGTTCTGACCAGAACCTGGGAAGAATGCCGCAGCGAATAGTGCGTATACTGGTAGACGAGCACCACATGACATAAATGGCGCCATAGATGCAGCTAGTTTACGCTCACGCTCTTGATCTAGAGTACGGGTTGCCATGATTGACGGTACGTTACAGCCAAAACCAAGAACAAGCGGTACGAATGCTTTGCCTGGTAAACCAATCTTCTGCATCACTTTATCTAGTACGAATGCGGCACGAGCCATGTAGCCTGAGCTTTCTAGTACCGCTAAGAACAAGTACAAACACGCGATAACTGGAATAAAGGTTGCAACCGTTTGGATACCACCACCAATACCATCAGCAAGCACCGTCACTAACCACACAGGCAAATGACCGTCTAACAAGTGGTGTCCACCATCAACCAACAGAGCACCGACACCGATATCAAAGAAGTCGATGAACGCACTACCAATGTTGATAGAGAACATGAACATTAGGTACATAACAATGAAGAAGAATGGAATGCCCACCCACTTGTTCAAGATAAATTGGTCTAGCTTTTCAGTCACACTGCGACTTAGCTTGCCCTCACTGCGACGTACTTTCTTACACTCTTCATGAAGGTGTGTGTATTTTGTATCTGCAACATGTAAGTCAACATCAAGCTCAAGTTCTGCAATTGTGTTTTCAACGCTATTGCGATCAGCATCCGACATGCTGTTAAGAACCAGTGCATCTTTTTCCAGTGCACGAATTGCTAGAGCACGGTTAGAAACGGTTTGATCATTGAAAAGAGCCGAAACGTTGTTGATCGCCGCTTCCATTTGTTCGCCGTAATTCAAAGCGATGTCTTTTAGTGCAACACCTTGAACCACTGACTTGTGCAACTTCTCTTTAAATTCTGCAACTTGTGCTTTATTTGTCGCTGATAGGCTAACGACTGGACAACCCAAGGTTTTTTCTAGTTCTACAACATTGATGACTTGGCGTTCACGCTTAAGTGCGTCCATTTTGTTTAATACAACAATCATAGGACGACCAAGTTCACGCAGTTGTAGCGTCATGTATAAGCTGCGCTCAAGACTCGTTGCGTCTACTACGTTGATAATCAGATCAGCAGGGTGCGTCAAAACCGCACGCGATGCGATAGATTCGTCGATACTATTGCTATCATTGCCACTGTCGAGAGAGTAGATACCCGGAAGGTCCGTCAGAAGAAATTCATCACCAGCATGTTTGAACTGACCAGTTTTCTTTTCAACCGTTACACCAGCCCAGTTACCAACTTGTTGTTTTGCACCAGTCAGGCCATTAAAAAGTGTGGTTTTACCGCTGTTTGGGTTACCAACAGTAAGAATTTGGTATTGCATTATGCTCGCTCCACTTCGATGTTTTGCGCAATAGTCTCTCGTAATGCAACAGAAACACCACGAACTTCAACTTGCAGTGGGTCTCCCATTGGTGCGCGTCGAATAACTTTAACCTCAGTATTAGGAAGTAGTCCCATTACCATTAGCTTTTTTCTGACGTCCGACGTAAGTCCTTCTAACAACCGAATTGTCACTGTTTCGCCAGGTTTGATTTCTGATAGCTTCATAGTGGCCCTTAAGAGTAGTGCAAATGATAAATATTATTATTAATAGTATAGGGCGCTAATGTTACTCTTCTATACCCTCTCATTCATTGTGTGAAATCAAAGATTTCATTAATGCTTTTGGCGAAATCTAACGTCAACTCCGTTAATTAATTTCACGTCATTTTCGTCAAAATTGAATATTTTCAGACAAATGTAAATTAACACAAGCGTAACATTTGCAGTTTCGAAAAATTAAAAAATCAATAAATTCAGCACCTTAAATAGAAAAAGGCAACTTGTCGCTTTTCTCACATAAAGCTGTCGTTATTTTTATAAGAAAAATAAGTAAGGTCTCGTATAGTTAACCCATCGAGAGACAACAGCCTCTCAAAAGAATTCCAGAGGTGGCATGGCAACATGTCACTCCGGCAGCAAGCGAAGGTGTCATTGACACCCGTGGTATAGTCCCCCCGGCTATACCACGATATTTTTTTTCTTCTCTTTCTTCATTCGCTTCTCAATTAAGTCCCAATAATTCCTAAACGTTTTACTCGAACAAATCCCTGTTATTCTCATTATCTATCACAACACTATATCGCCATTGTGCTGCACGTACTCTGCGTTATATAGCTCGAGCCCTTTATCACGCATCACGCATCACGCATCACGCATCACGCCAGACTAAATGTCATTCCCTTGTGTCCAGAATCTATATTGAGCTCTTTACGATACCGTTTACCTTACAGACGTAAAAAAGCCCAACGCTAAGGCTGGGCTCGGTAATGTCGAATTAAGAGCTAGAGGCTTGTTTGGCTCTCTTGAGTCATTGCGAACTTAGAAGGTGGCAGCCCGAAATGTAGCTTAAACTTCTGGCTAAAGTACGACGGGTCATTAAAGCCGCAGTTAAAGGCAACTTCACTGATCTTCTCACCAGCGAGCAATTGTTCACAGGCGGTTTCCAACCTAACTTCCGTTAAGTAGTCTTTCAATGTTCGTGAAGAAGCAGATTTAAATCGTCGTTGTAGGCTTCTTTCTGACATATAGAGCATCTTCGCTGCAGACGCTGTACCAAATTCTGGGTCGTGATAATGTTCTGCGACAAGTTGATACACTTTCATCAACCATTCTTGTTCCGGCGATGTATCTTGCTGTGGTTTCTCTACTTCTGCAAACTCCGGCAAGACCTCTTCGACATGACTCGGTTCTTGAGCACATGGCCACGTGATTTCAATTTTATTTTGAGCATCCGACGCAAACATAGATAAATGACCACCGCTGACCGCCACCAATTGAGGCAAATTATCCATACTTAAATCAACATTGCTGCTATTTGATGGTCGCATCGTCGAAGCCTTACTCGGTAACTGGGTACCATGATCGATAAAACTTAACGAGACAATGTCATTCCCCTCCTCCAATACCAACTTAACCGACTGCCCTCTAAAAGAGCGTTTAATAATATTGGCGAAGATGCTGTTAAAAATGACATCAAGATTAAAGCTTTCGAGTGAAATCCGGCTCGCTTTGTTGTCATCTTCTAACTCAACACTAATGCCAGCTTTAGTGAAGTCCTCTCGCCACACATCAACGACGGACTGGGTAATCTGGCTTAAGTTATAGTTTTGACTACCATTGCTGGTATCTTCTGGTGAGCTCTTAAGCTCGTTCAATTGCCAATAGGTTTTAGAAAGGTGATCTTGAGTTACTGAATCTAAATCCAGTGGAAGCTTATGGGCAATCGAATCCACACTAGATTTAATTGATTGTGCAACATGGTCCACCAGCAAGTTTCTCACTTGAATTTGCTTTCTAAGCTGTTGATTGCTCGTCAATAGAACTCGACTTTGATGACGTAACTGATTGGTTTTTAATGTCACCTGCGCCGCTAGATCACGGTTCGCTTGCAATACAAATCGCGAACGCCAGTACATCAGGAGTGCTAACGTTGCGATCGTAATTAACGTAAATCCAGATATTGCCAACTTTGACAAATACCAAGGCTTGAGTACCGTAAACTTAGATTCAAGTCCAATCAAACCAGAGGCGAGCTGTGAGTCATTACTTACTTGAAGGTGATAATCTCCGGAATTTAAGTGCTCTAGTGTTAACTGTCCACCTTCCAGAGATTGCCATTGTTCACTCTCATTCAAGCGATAGTAGAGGTTTTGGTTATCTGGTTTTGGCATCACACCAAACAAGAAACTCAATGAAGACCCATAAGGCAACTTCATATCTTCTAAGTCAGAGCTTCCTACTTGAACAACATCATTTTCCAACATGACTTGGCTAACAATAAGTTTGGACTCTGGCGTATTAGACACTAGCAGTTTTGATGAATCAGCTTTCACTAAACCGTATTGAGATCCAAAGATAAGTTGGCGGTCACTATCCTCTGAACGTCGAATCAGATTACAAACGCCTGGAAGAAATTCATTATTAATTAAGCCTGAAGAAGAGGAATAGTGCTTCATCAACTGACCGGAGAGATGGTAATAGCTTAACCCTACCGATGAAGCGAGCCAAACCCCTTCAGAATCACTCAGTAAACAAGCGGACCGAGAGTTTGAAACACTCATTTCCATCACCTGCTTTTCGTTACGACCCGGGATGGTTCGAAAAACACCGTAAGCAGATGCAAACCATTGAGAGCCATCATTAGCAGTAATGATATCAAGCGACTCTCCATACTTTTCAGAGAAACGGTTAAAACGAATCCGCTCTCCATCATACTCATAGACACCGTGATCGGTACCAATCAGCAGCAACTCTTCTTTGTCATACAAACGAGTAATTTTGGCAGGTAGATACTGACTCACTAACCAGTCACTGCCAAAGTTACGCATTTCTTGCTTTTCAGCGTCGATATTAAACAGTTGATAACCACTTGATACCCACAATCGGCTCGCCCCGTCAGCCACAATATGATCAACGGCTCGTCCTGCAATGACTTGCAAATACGGGAAGGTCATTGGGGTTAAGTTCTCAAGATCGAATATCTCAAGGCCATTTGCTGTCGCTATCCATAACTTATCACCTTGAAAAGCGAACTCATTAATCTGAGAAGATAAATCTAAAACCTCACTAATTGCCTTAGGTCCTGAGCGATAAAGCTTATGATCATCAGCAAACCAAAGCGCACCATCAGGTCCCGTCAACGTTTGGCGGATTCGCCCAGAAAGTGTCAATTGATCGTAACTACTGAACGTTGTTCGCTCGAATTTTTTACTAAATAATGAGTAATAACGAATGCCTTGGTTGGTAGCAATCCACATACCGCCCATGTTGTCGTTCAATAACGAGTAGATCTTAGTGGTCGCTAATTCCAGCTCAAGGAAGCTTGCCGGGGTGACTTGAGTTACATCTCCGCTTAAGAACGAATACAAATAAAGCCCTTGCTCCGTTCCGACCCAATACTCTTGGTTGGTTTCTGCAAATGTAAGAACGTGAGATGTACCAATTCGAATGACAGGTTTATCTGGTTCGGAGATATTAAAAATCAGCGCGCCTTTTAGCGTTCCGACCAGAATCTCTCGACGAGTATGTGAGTAATACACTTTTTCTATGTAGTGTTTACCCGACGAAACAACATGGTTGAACTTGCTCCCCTCTGATAGATATACACCTGATGTCGTCGCTAACGCCCACTTCGTTTCGACGAAAATGGCGTCATTAATATAGACGTAACTGTTGTTACTATGCTGATAGAGTTGCAGTAAAGAGAAGGAGTTAAGTTCACTGGTTTCAATATTGTAGGTATAGAAATGCGCGCCGTCACTAACCCAGATAAAATTGCCAGATGAGCCAATCTTACGAATTTGAGAACCAGGATTGAGACTAAAGACCAAGCGACGTTCTTGGTTAGGGTAAGTCTGATATACCTCGTTTTCGATAAACGTCCAGAATGAGCCTTTGTGGTATGCCAGTTGTTCTACTTTCGCTCGTAGAAAACTGCCTGATTTTGGCAAAGTGGTTTGCCCATCATAAAACAGCACCCGTCCGTGGACATCGTGAATCCAAAGCCCACCATGCTCACCCGGGAACAATTTTTTTGCCGCAATAAAAGTCCCCTTAACCTGATTTGGCAAAGGGTAAAAGATCGCATTCGCTTCACTTGAAGCAAACGCTTGAAATGAGAGGATAAAAGCCCAGAAAAAGAGGGCTAATTGGCGCAGCAAGATAAAATCCTTACATGTATCAATACGTGCGACTCATGGTTCACTCATGCCTTCCATAGCTAAGTGTCTATATGGTTATTTTGAGCCGCTAATTATTGATAATGATATCTCAAATCCTTTGATAGAAAAGACTCACTGCGCTTAAGGTTTGTAATTCTTACTGCCAGATCACGTTAAAAACGTATTCCGTGTAGAGAAGCACAACACAATTGTTACTTTTCGCTCAAACATTGACTAAAGCTGTTGGACATTCCTTTAAGAAATTCGAAGTAACTTCCAGATTTCACCTCAACCTCACTACCCAGCGGATCAAGAACACCTGAACGAACGTCACTGCCGCGCATCACACTCTCAATAACCGCCGGAGTAAACTGAGGTTCAGAGAACACGCACGCTACATCACCGGTTCCCAACGTTTTACGGATACGAATCAGTGTTTTTGCACCAGGTTTACGGTCCGGTGAAACGGTGAAGTGACCCATTTGATTCAAACCATAACGCTCTTCAAAATACCCATAAGCATCATGGAATACGAAGTAACCTTTATCTTTGACTGGAGCAAGCTGCTGTTTAATCTCAGAATCAGTCGCGTTCAACTTTACTTCAAATTTCTTCAGGTTGTTGGCGTACGTATCGGCATGTACTGGATCAACTTCCGCTAACTTGTGTGCAATTGCATTAGCGACCTGTTGTACTGTTTCAACACCCAACCAAAAATGAGGGTCATGTGTACCATGGTCATGACCATCGTGATCATGAGAATGCTCGCTACCAAACTCTCGCAGCGACAAACCCGGAATTTGGCTTAGTGTCAGTGTGTTCCCTCTATCTGTCACCACTTTTTCAAGGAATGGTTCGAGGTCGTGCCCATACCAAATCACCAGATCCGCTGCTGCTACTTTCTGGACATCAGAAGGGCGCAACGCGTAATCATGCGGAGATGCATTGTTTTGTAGCAATACGTCCGGAGCCGTTACGCCTTCAGTAAGCTCGGTCGTGATCATTTGAATTGGTTTGATACTGGTTAACACAGTTACCGCGTGAGCAGGTAACGTTAATATTGCTGAGACAGCAAGAATAATAGCTCTTTTCATAGTTTTACTTGGGGTATGGCGTGGAAAGTGAGATAATGTTACATTATAACATTATTATTTTGCAAATGAGTTTCATTCATGTCTTCACTAGTCCGTCTTGAGCAACTGTGCGTCGAGTTTGACGAACGCAGAGTTCTCGACAATATCACTATGGAATTAGAAAAGGGCAAGATCACCACCCTAATTGGTCCCAACGGAGCGGGAAAATCGACATTAGTTAAAGTCATTCTAGGTCTCCAAAAACCGACCAGCGGTAAGTTAACGAAGCAACGTAAACTGAAAATTGGTTATGTTCCTCAGAAACTGAAACTCAACGATTCACTGCCACTCAATGTCATTCGCTTTTTGAACCTTGCTGGCAAGTATAGCAAGCAGGAATGTCTCGATGCGCTACGCCTTGTTGGAGCTGAGCATCTCATCGCAAGTAACATGCACCGTCTATCTGGCGGAGAGAACCAACGAGTATTGCTCGCACGCGCCCTACTACAACGTCCAGAATTGTTGGTATTAGATGAACCCGCTCAAGGGGTCGATGTTCAAGGTCAGATCGATCTCTATGACTTAATTGAGAGCATCCGCCACCGATTTGACTGCGGTGTGTTCATGGTGTCTCATGACTTGCACTTAGTGATGGCTAAAACTGACGATGTGATTTGCTTGCATCATCATGTGTGCTGCTCTGGCTCACCGGCAACCATCACCCAGCACCCTTCTTACATTGCGCTGTTTGGTAATGCGACTCGAGAATCTCTGGCTTTTTACCATCATGATCATGAGCATCACCACCACGATTTAGCGGGTTCACCAGTCACTGGCGATGCTACATCTTGTTCAAACCATTCTCACGGACATCATCATCATGATTGAGTTTTTATTGCCTTCAATTCTGGCTGGTATTGGTATTGCGATCATCGCAGGTCCACTTGGCTCATTCGTGGTTTGGCGAAAAATGGCTTACTTTGGCGATACCCTTGCTCACGCCTCGTTAATGGGGTTAGCGCTGGGCTTTTTACTCAATGTAAACCTATATCTTGCGCTACTAGTTTGCTGTTTAGCGTTAGCGGTCCTGCTTGTGACTCTGCAAAAACAACAGCTTGTGGCGACAGATACCTTGCTTGGTATTTTGGCGCACAGTGCGCTGTCCATTGGTTTAGTGTCCGTCAGTTTCTTAGACAACGTTCGCGTAGATCTTATGAGCTACCTATTCGGTGACTTGCTTGCGGTCTCGCCACAAGATCTGATGTTCATCTACGCTGGTGTTGTTGCTGTAAGTGCGTGTTTGTACATCTTTTGGCGCCCACTGCTCTCCAGCACAGTCAGCGAAGAGCTTGCCGCCGTGGAGGGCGTGAATACCGATCTAGTGCGTTTGGTATTAATGCTGATGGTGGGTGTGGTCATCGCAGTAGGTATGAAGTTTGTTGGCGCATTGATCATGACTTCTCTACTGATTATCCCTGCAGCCACTGCGCGTAAAGTTTCCTCATCACCAGAGCAAATGGCATTGTTTGCCTCGATTATCGGTTCGATTGCAGTGTTAATGGGGTTAAGCCTATCTTGGCACTTCGATACGCCAGCAGGTCCTTCTGTTGTCATTAGTGCAACATTCCTGTTTATGCTTAGCCAATTGATTAGACGTAAAGCCTAATGCACTGATAGAAAAAGAAAAGCCTGCGAAATCGCAGGCTTTTTTGATGCTTTTGTAATGGTTTGGTTGATTACCAACCTGTCACTTCACGTAGACCTTTGCCAATCTCTGCTAGAGATTTCACAGTCTTAACGCCAGCCGCTTCTAGTGCTGCGAATTTGTCTTCAGCAGTACCTTTGCCACCAGAGATAATCGCACCAGCGTGACCCATACGTTTACCAGGAGGAGCCGTTACACCAGCAATGTAAGAAACCACAGGCTTCGTTACGTTTTCTTTGATGTAAGCAGCAGCTTCTTCTTCCGCAGTACCACCAATTTCACCAATCATTACGATTGCTTCAGTTTCTGGGTCTTCTTGGAAAAGTTTAAGGATATCGATAAAGTTTGAACCAGGAATTGGGTCACCACCGATACCAACACACGTTGATTGACCGAAGCCTTCATCCGTTGTTTGCTTAACCGCTTCGTACGTTAGAGTACCTGAACGAGAAACGATACCTACTTTACCTTTCTTGTGAATATGACCAGGCATGATACCGATCTTACATTCATCAGGTGTGATAACACCCGGACAGTTTGGACCGATCATGCGAACGCCAGTTTCTTCTAGCTTCACTTTAACATCGATCATATCTGTTGTTGGGATGCCTTCCGTGATGGTCACGATAAGCTCAATACCCGCATCAATCGCTTCTAGGATTGCATCTTTACAGAATGGCGCTGGTACGTAGATTACTGTTGCTGTTGCGCCAGTCACTTCGACTGCTTCACGTACAGTGTTGAATACAGGAAGACCAAGGTGAGTTTGACCACCTTTACCTGGAGATACACCACCAACCATTTGTGTACCGTAAGCAATTGCCTGCTCTGAGTGGAAAGTACCTTGACCACCCGTGAAGCCCTGACAGATTACTTTAGTGTCTTTGTTAATTAGTACAGACATTATTTAGCCTCCGCAGCAGCAACAACTTTCTGAGCAGCATCTGTTAGCGACTCAGCAGCAATGATATCAACATCAGAATTAGCAAGAACTTCGCGACCTAGGTCAGCGTTAGTACCTTCAAGACGAACAACAACAGGTACCGTTACACCAACTTCTTTCACTGCACCAATGATGCCTTCTGCGATCATGTCACAACGAACGATACCGCCGAAGATGTTGACTAGAACTGCTTTCACGTTGTCATCAGATAGGATGATCTTGAACGCTTCCGCTACACGCTCTTTTGTTGCACCGCCACCTACGTCTAGGAAGTTAGCCGGCTTGCCACCGTGTAGGTTTACGATGTCCATTGTACCCATCGCCAGACCTGCACCATTAACCATACAGCCAACATTGCCGTCTAGTGCTACGTAGTTCAGTTCCCACTGAGCTGCGTGCGCTTCACGCTCATCTTCTTGTGAAGGATCGTGCATTTCACGAAGCTTAGGCTGACGGTATAACGCGTTTGAGTCGATGTTGATCTTACCGTCAAGACACAGCAGGTTGCCTTCGCCAGTAATAACCAGTGGGTTGATCTCTAGTAGCGCTAGGTCGTACTGAGAAAACATAGTGCCAAGACCCATGAAGATCTTAACGAATTGTTTGATTTGGTCACCTTCAAGACCAAGTTTGAACGCGAGCTCACGACCTTGGTAAGCCTGAGGACCTACTAGTGGATCGATTGCTGCTTTGTGGATTAGCTCCGGTGTTTCTTCCGCAACTTTTTCGATTTCCACACCACCTTCAGTTGAAGCCATGAATACGATCTTACGGCTTGCACGGTCTACAACCGCACCAAGGTAAAGTTCGTTAGCAATGTTAGATGCTTCTTCTACAAGGATTTTAGTAACAGGCTGACCATTTGCGTCTGTTTGGTAAGTAACCAAGTTCTTACCTAGCCATTTTTGTGCGAATTCTTTTACACCATCTTTTGTATCGTGTAGCTCTACGCCGCCCGCTTTACCGCGACCGCCAGCGTGAACCTGACACTTTACAACTTTCTTTTCAGTAGTGATGCGACCCGCTGCTTCAAAAGCTTCTTGTGGCGTATCACATGCGTAGCCTTCCGGTACAGGCAAACCGAATTCTGCAAACAGCTGTTTGGCTTGGTATTCATGCAAATTCATTTTGATATTCCGTTTGTTTATCCCTTAAGGGATTTATTATTTCCATAACACCACTTCATGCGGTGCGTCTGTAGGGTCTTCTCAAATCAACTGCTTATAGATTATATCGGGGGCAGTTCAAGTGAAGGCCAGACGCTGAGCCAGTCTAGCCTTGGATGCTGTAGGCGTCGAGCTATCAGGGACAACTCGACGTTTTAGCGATATTAAACGTCTAATAACAGACGCGCTGGATCTTCTAGTAGCTCTTTAATTGTTACTAGGAAACCCACTGACTCACGACCATCAATCAAACGGTGATCGTAAGATAGTGCTAGGTACATCATTGGCAAGATTTCTACTTTGCCATCAACCGCCATTGGACGCTCTTGGATCTTGTGCATACCCAAGATTGCTGATTGTGGTGGGTTAATGATTGGCGTAGACATCAATGAACCAAATACACCGCCGTTAGTGATAGTGAAGTTACCGCCCATCAACTCATCAACCGTTAGCTTGCCGTCACGACCTTTGATTGCTAGCTCTTTGATGCCTTTTTCGATGTCAGCAAAACCTAGCGTGTCACAGTCTTTTAGAACTGGCGTCACTAGACCGCGTGGCGTAGAAACCGCCATACTGATATCAAAGTAGTTGTGGTAAACGATGTCATCACCATCAATAGATGCATTCACTTCTGGGTAACGTTTTAGTGCTTCAGTTACTGCTTTCACGTAGAAAGACATGAAGCCAAGGCGAGTGCCGTGACGCTCTTCAAACTGGTCTTTGTACTGCTTACGAAGGTCCATGATTGGCTTCATGTTCACTTCGTTAAACGTAGTTAGCATTGCCGTGTTGTTTTTCGCTTCTAGAAGACGATTTGCCACTGTCTTACGTAGACGCGTCATTGGAACACGTTTTTGGCTGCGAGCTGCCGCAGGCGCTTCAACGGCTGCTGGAGCTTCTGCTTTCGGAGCTGCTTTTGCGTTTGCAAGGTGCGCTTCGATATCTTCGCGAGTAATGCGACCGCCAACACCAGAGCCTTTCACTTGGCTTGCTTCTAGACCGTGTTCAGCAAGAAGACGACGAACCGCAGGGCTTAACGCATCGTTGCTCTCTTCTGTCAGCGTTGCTTTATGACGCTTGTCAGGAGATGCTTCTTTGTCTTCTGTTGAATCTGTCGTTGGTTCGCCTGCTACGGCACCTGGCTTAAGTTTTGCAATCAACTGCTTAGAAAGTACTGTCGCACCTTCTTCTTCGATAATGGCTTCTAAAACGCCCGCTTCCGGAGCAGGTACTTCAAGCACGACTTTATCAGTTTCGATATCAACCAGAACTTCATCACGCTCGACTACGTCGCCTGGTTGTTTGTGCCATGTCGCTACGGTTGCGTCAGCAACTGATTCAGGTAAATCTGGAACCAGAATTTCAATTGTCATATCTGTTTCTTCCTTTAACTTCTAGTTCTTAATTCGAAGTTTTTGAGTTCACGTTCAGAGCGTCTTCAACCAACGCTTTTTGTTGTTTCAAGTGCACCGACATGTAGCCTACTGCTGGCGAAGCAGAAGCTGGGCGACCTGCGTATTTAAGATCTGCGCCTGCTGGAATAGCAGCACGGAAGTTGTGTTGGCTACAGTACCAAGCACCCTGGTTTTGAGGCTCTTCCTGACACCATACAAAGTCTTCAACATTCGTGTATTGCTCAATAGCGGCTTGAACTTCTTCCATCGGGAATGGGTATAGCTGCTCAATACGCACAATAGCAACATCATCTTGTTCGTTATTGCGACGCTGTTCTAGAAGGTCGAAATAAACCTTACCCGAACAGAACACAACACGTTTCACTTTGCTTGGTTCCAGATTATCGATTTCTGGAATCGCTGGCTGGAATGTACCTTCAGAAAGATCTTCCAAAGACGATGTACAAAGTGGATGACGCAGTAGCGACTTAGGTGACATAACAATCAGTGGACGACGCATTGGACGCACCACCTGACGACGGATCATGTGGTAAACCTGTGCTGGTGTAGATGGCACTACAACCTGCATGTTTTGTTCAGCACACAATTGTAGGTAACGTTCTAAACGCGCTGACGAGTGCTCAGGACCTTGACCTTCATAACCATGTGGCAACAGCATCGTCAGACCACATAGACGAGCCCATTTTTGCTCACCCGACGAAATGAACTGGTCGATCACCACTTGCGCACCGTTTGCGAAATCACCAAATTGTGCTTCCCAAATGGTCAAACCGCTTGGCTCTGCCGTTGCGTAACCGTACTCAAACGCCAGTACCGCTTCTTCTGACAATACAGAGTCAAAGACTTGGAATGGACCTTGTTTGTCATGAATATTCGCTAGCGGGATGTAAGTGCTCGCATCGTTTTGGTTATGCAAAACAGAGTGGCGATGGAAGAAAGTACCACGACCTGAGTCCTGACCAGAGATACGAATACGCTTGCCATCGTCAACTAAGGTAGCGTACGCAAGTGTCTCTGCCATACCCCAATCTAATGGCTTCTCACCACTGATCATTGCAGCACGATCGTTGTAAAGCTTGTTTACACGGCTTTGTAGCTTATGGCTATCCGGGTATTGAATTAGGCGTTGACCAAGCTCTTTCAAGCGGGTTGAATCAAATTTGTTGTCCCATTCAACATCCCAGTCGTGACCTAGATACGGAGACCAGTCAACAGAGTGAAGAGCCATTGGACGCCACTCTTTCACCACAACTTCACCTTTATCAAGCGCGTCGCGGTACTCATTCACAAGCTGAGTTGCAACTTCAATGTCTGATTCATTTTTATCGATCAATACATCAGCGTATAGCTTACGTGGTGTTGGGTGCTTTTTGATTTTCTGGTACATCAACGGTTGAGTCGCATTCGGCTCATCCGCTTCGTTGTGACCATGACGACGGTAACAAACCAAATCAATCACAACATCACGCTTAAACTCGTTGCGGTAATCCAGAGCAATACGAGTGACAAAAGCAACTGCTTCTGGGTCGTCAGCGTTAACGTGGAAAATCGGAGCCTGTACCATCTTCGCAATATCAGTACAGTACATCGTCGAGCGAGTATCACGAGGGTTCGATGTTGTAAAACCAACTTGGTTGTTCACAACGATACGTACCGTACCGCCGACACAGAAGCCACGCGCTAGAGACATGTTAAACGTCTCTGCTACCACGCCCTGACCTGCAATTGCTGAGTCACCGTGAATAGTGATTGGCAGTACGCGGCTACCATCAAAATCACCAAGGCGATCTTGACGCGCACGAACCGAACCGATAACTACTGGGTTTACAATCTCAAGGTGAGATGGGTTAAATGCTAGCGCTAAGTGGACATCGCCACCTGGCGTTGCAAAGTCTGCAGAGAAACCTTGGTGGTACTTAACGTCACCCGTACCCCATGTTTCGTCATGTTTGCCTGCAAACTCGTCAAACAAATCTTGTGGCTTCTTACCTAGAACGTTGACTAGCATGTTCAAACGTCCACGGTGAGCCATACCGATAACCACTTCACGCATGCCGCTCTTACCAGCATGACGAATCAGCTCTTTTGTCATCGGAATTAGTGCATCACCACCTTCTAGAGAGAAACGTTTAGCGCCTGGGAACTTAGCACCCAAGTAACGCTCAAGACCTTCAGCAGCAGTTAGCTCCTCAAGGAATGTACGTTTTTCAGTTTTATCGAAAGATGGCTGACCAACCACAGACTCTAAACGTTGCTGAATCCAACGCTTCTGTTCTGTGTCTGTCATGTGCATGTATTCAGCACCAATAGAACCACAGTACGTTTTCTTCAGAGCTGAGTAGATGTCTTTCAACTGCATGGTTTCTTGCCCAATAGCAAAAGAACCTACGTTGAAAGTTTCTTCGAAGTCATCTTCGGTGAGATTGTGGAATGCAGGGTCTAGCTCCGCCACAGGTGGACGTTGCCATAGACCTAGAGGATCAAGCTCAGCAGCTTCATGACCGCGGAAGCGGTATGCGTTGATAAGCTGTAGAACTTTTACTTGCTTAGCGTCGACATCTGGATCACTAACTTGGACACTGTAATGCTTTGTTTCTTGAGCGAGTCGTCGGAAGTAGTCACGGACACGCGAATGCGGCTGTTCTGCCACTTCTTCTGAGTTTTTAGGCAACTCATCAAATACGCGTTTCCACTCCTCACTTACCAGATCGGGATCACTTAGATACAGTTCGTAGAGGTCCTCTACATACGTTGCATTGGCGCCAGCCAAGTGTGAAGACTCGAGCCATGCCTTCATCACGCCGTTGTGCATATTTTCCCTTAACCAGTAGTTTTCACGTTTGCTTCGGTCTGCGCCGAGCTATTAAGAGCCGACCCATTTGGGTCGGCAATTTTTGTTGTTAATTAAATCGAACGATTCACCAGCATCGACTTGATGTGACCGATGGCTTTCGTAGGATTTAGCCCCTTAGGACAAACACTTACACAATTCATGATGCCATGGCAACGAAAAACGCTAAATGCATCATCAAGATCGGACAAACGTTCATCAGTTGCTGTATCTCGGCTATCAATTAGCCAACGGTAAGCCGCTAAGAGACCAGCAGGGCCGATAAATTTATCTGGGTTCCACCAGAATGATGGACAAGAAGTTGTACAACATGCACACATAATACATTCATACAATCCATCTAAATGCGCACGTTCATCTGGCGATTGTAAGTTCTCTCGCGATGGTGGTAGAGCACCGTCATCAATCAAGAAAGGCTTAACTTTCGCATAGTTATCGTAGAACTGTGTCATGTCAACGATAAGATCACGTACTACTGGTAGGCCAGGTAACGGTCGGATGACAATCTTGTCACCTTGAAGCGCAGATAACGGAGTAATGCACGCTAGACCGTTTTTACCATTCATATTCAGACCATCAGATCCACATACCCCTTCACGACATGAACGACGGAATGCAATGCTCGGATCTTGCTCTTTTAGTAAAATCAGCGCGTCCAGAACCATCATGTCTGAGCCTTCTTCCACTTCAAGAACGTAGTCTTTCATGTAAGGTTTTGTGTCTACATCCGGGTTGTAACGGTATAAAGAGAAGTTCAGTTTCATAGTCATATCCTCCCTTTAGTAAGTACGTACTTTCGGAGGGAAAGCTTCACGATGAGTTGGCGTCATATTCACATCACGCTTAGTCATTGCTTCAGTTTCCGGGTTGTAGATTGAGTGGCATAGCCAATTTTCATCATCACGCTCAGGGAAGTCGAAGCGAGCATGTGCGCCACGGCTTTCAGTACGGTAGTTCGCCGCTACTGCTGTAGAGAATGCAGTTTCCATCAAGTTGTCTAGCTCTAAACACTCAATACGTTGCGTGTTGAATTCAGAAGACTTGTCAGCTAGGTGTGCATCTTTTAGGCGCTCACGAATCACTTTCAACTCTTCCAGACCTGTTGCCATTGCGTCGCCTTCACGGAATACCGAGAAGCTGTTTTGCATGCAAGATTGTAGATCTTTACGAATTTGAACTGGGTCTTCACCACCAGTGCTGTTCTCCCAACGCATAGTACGCGCTAGTGAAGCTTCGATGTCAGACTCTGTTGCTGGACGAGCTTCAGCTTGTGCAGCCAGTGTTTCGCCAAGGTGTAGACCTGTTGCGCGACCGAATACCACCAAATCAAGCAGTGAGTTGCCGCCCAGACGGTTTGCACCGTGTACCGATACAGAAGCAATTTCACCACAAGCGTATAGACCTTGGACTTCGACATCATTACCGTCAGCAGTCTGTTTGATTGCTTGACCTGAAACTTGCGTTGGAACACCACCCATCATGTAGTGACAAGTTGGGATTACTGGAATTGGCTCTTTAACTGGATCAACGTGCGCGAATGTACGCGAAAGCTCACAGATACCAGGCAGACGAGACTCAAGAACATCTTTACCTAGGTGATCCAATTTCAGCTTGATGTGTGGACCCCAAGGACCGTCACAACCACGACCTTCACGGATTTCAATCATCATAGAACGAGCTACTACGTCACGACCCGCAAGGTCTTTCGCGTTTGGCGCATAACGCTCCATGAAGCGCTCGCCATCTTTATTTAGAAGGTAACCACCTTCACCACGACAACCTTCTGTAACAAGAACACCTGCACCAGCAATACCCGTTGGGTGGAACTGCCACATTTCCATGTCTTGCATTGGAACGCCTGCGCGAAGTGCCATACCAACACCATCACCAGTATTGATGTGCGCGTTAGTAGTCGACGCGTAGATACGGCCTGCACCACCTGTTGCTAGGATGGTTGCTTTCGATTTGAAGTAACAAATCTCACCCGTTTCCATACAGATAGCCGTACAACCCATGATCGCGCCGTCTTGGTTTTTCACCAAATCTAGAGCGTACCATTCAGAGAAAATGGTTGTTTTGTGTTTTACGTTTTGTTGGTAGAGCGTGTGAAGAAGTGCGTGACCAGTACGGTCTGCCGCTGCTGCTGTACGAGCCGCTTGCTCACCACCAAACTCTTTTGACTGGCCACCAAATGGACGTTGGTAGATTGTTCCGTTATCAAAGCGAGAGAATGGAAGACCCATTTTTTCTAGTTCGATAACTGACTCAGGACCATTTTTACACATGTACTCAATCGCATTTTGGTCACCGATGTAATCAGAACCTTTTACCGTATCGTACATATGCCATTGCCAATCGTCCTTGTGCGAGTTACCAAGCGCAACTGTAATACCACCCTGCGCGGATACAGTATGAGAACGAGTTGGGAAAACTTTAGATAGCAAAGCACATGATAAGCCTTGCTCCGAAATTTGTAGTGCAGCGCGCATGCCCGCACCACCAGCGCCGATTACTACGGCATCAAACTCACGAACTGGAATAGACACTTACGCACCCCACAGAATAAATAGACCAGAGAAGACATAGCCGAACAGAACGGCAATAACACCAAGTTGAAGTGCACCGCGAAGTTTCGAGCACTTAATGTAATCGGTTAAGACTTGCCATAAACCAATCCACGCGTGAATCAGAATAGAAACAAGTGCCAACATGGTGAAAACTTTGGTGAAAGTACCACCAAAGAATTGGGTCCAAGATGCGTAAGAGATATCTGAGAAAGCACAGAAGCTCACTAGATAAATCGTGTATAGCGTCATAATGATGGCTGAAGCACGAATCAATAAGAAATCGTGAACACCATTACGACCAAATGAAGAAACGTGTTTTACCATACCAAGATCCCCGCCAGTAGTGATAACACTGCAGTTGCACCAAATGCGACTTTAGCGCTCATCGCGCCTGAATCGAGTTCTTCGAAATGACCTAGGTCCATCAATAAGTGACGAACACCACCAGCAATGTGGTAGGCAAGTGCAGTTAGAATGCCCCATAGAATGAATTTCACGAAGAAGCTATCGACAATGTCAGCGGCTTCCATAAAACCCATCGGGGACGACAGAGAAATGGACAGTAACCAAAGTAATATACCCACCGCAACAAACGTAATCACACCAGATACACGGTGTAGGATTGACGCGATTGCTGTGATGGGAAAGCGGATGGTCTGTAAATCTAAATTAACAGGTCTTGACTTTCTTTCTTTCACGGGCTTGCTCACTCAGCTCCATTGAGCATTTATTGTTATAACCAATTTCAGCTTCCAAACGTACAAAAGTTAACATTTGACTAACAAATACTCGCAATAAGCTCGGAGATAATTGTAAACACTTTGTTAACAACCGGAGTCCACAAACAAACCTCACTTTTGTTTCTAGCCCCGAATTTATAAGGATTTAACTAAAATTTTCTGTGCCAATATACGGCTAGCAACATTCTAATACAATTGATGTAACAAATTATGCTACATAGAACAGATTTTTAACGATTTTCATGAGAAAAATCATAACAAGTGCACACAAAAATGGAGAAAAATTGACTTTAAGCTTTAACAACAGTACAAAAATGGCACATAAACATCCTGGACGGATTAAATAATAAACAAAGGAGATTGTTATGGCGGATAAGAAAGCTACCCTTCATGTTGAAGGTCATGCGCCGATCGAACTGCCAATTATGGACGGTACGCTAGGTACACCTGTGATTGATGTTCGTAAACTGGGAGCCAATGGTTACTTTACTTTTGACCCAGGTTTTCTTGCCACTGCATCTTGTGAATCGTCAATCACGTACATCGACGGCGGCAAAGGTATTCTTTTGCACCGCGGTTACCCAATTGACCAATTAGCCAATAACGCAGATTACTTGGAAGTATGTTACATCCTGCTTTATGGCGAAGCCCCTACCCGTGAGCAATACGAGCAATTCAAAACAACGGTTACTCGCCATACAATGGTGCACGAGCAAATCGCAAGCTTCTTCCATGGCTTCCGTCGCGACGCTCACCCAATGGCAGTAATGTGTGGTGTAGTTGGTGCACTAGCGGCCTTCTACCACGATTCACTAGATATCAACAACGACGAACACCGTGAAATTGCGGCGTACCGTCTGCTATCGAAAATGCCAACATTGGCGGCGATGTGTTACAAGTACTCAATCGGTCAGCCATTTATCTACCCTCGTAACGACCTAAGCTACGCAGAAAACTTCTTACACATGATGTACGCAAACCCATGTGAAGAATACGAAGTAAACCCTGTTGTTGCTCGTGCGATGGATAAAATCTTTACGCTTCACGCAGATCACGAACAAAACGCATCAACATCGACCGTTCGTCTATCTGGTTCTTCTGGAGCGAACCCATTCGCATGTATTGCCGCAGGTATTGCTTCTCTATGGGGTCCTGCACACGGTGGTGCAAACGAAGCATGTCTGAAGATGCTTGAAGAGATCGGCAGTGTAGAGAACATTCCTGAGTACGTTGAGCGTGCAAAAGACAAAGATGACCCGTTCCGTCTAATGGGCTTTGGTCACCGCGTTTACAAAAACTACGATCCACGCGCTACAGTTATGCGCGAAACATGTCACGAAGTTCTAAAAGAGCTAAACATTAAAGATCCACTACTAGACGTAGCAATGGAGCTTGAGCGTATTGCACTTTCTGACGAATACTTCGTGTCTAAGAAGCTTTACCCGAACGTAGACTTCTACTCAGGTATCATTCTAAAAGCGATCGGCATTCCTGTATCGATGTTTACGGTAATCTTCGCGATTTCTCGTACTATCGGTTGGATCGCTCACTGGAACGAAATGCACAGTGACCCACTAAACCGAATCGGTCGTCCTCGTCAGCTATACACAGGTGAAACTCAGCGTGAGTTCTCTCCACTGCACGAGCGTGAATAACCGTTAGAATCGATAATCGGATAAGAGTTGGGGTTGACGTGAAAGCGTCAACCCTTTCTTTATTTGAAGAGATGAGAACATGCAGCGTTCTATGAAATGCGTCGCATCGAGAGACTATTTCTCTACGCTCTTACAGCTATTACACAAGAAATTCCTGACGTTGCTCCTACCTCACAATCGGAGATGACGTCGTGAAGACTTCAGAGTTTTCGTCTTCTTTATGAGCGAGGCACAAGTGAGTTGGGGATCTGCTCTTTCTCTCTGTTTAGAAAGCAGAGCGTCCCCGTATCACGAAGGATGAAGTCCGTCCCGTCTATACTGGATTATCAATATCGATAAACGTGACATCTAACCCGTGCTCTTGCGCCAACCATTCACCCAACGCCTTAATACCGTAACGTTCTGTAGCATGGTGACCCGCAGAGAAATAATGAATGTCTAACTCACGAGCAGTGTAAGTTGTTCGTTCTGAGATCTCACCCGAAATAAACGCATCTAATCCGTGCTGAGCGGCAAGCTCAATAAAATCTTGACCACCGCCAGTACACCAACCGACGGTCTCAATCATTTTGTCTGCATTTTCAGGTGCGATATGCAAAGGTTCACGGTTTAGGACTTGATTAATTTTGTTCGCAAACTCAGCACCTGTCATCGCTTGTTTTAAACGACCAAACATCGCCACGGACTGAGGGTGACCTTCTAACCCACCTTCAACCGAGATATTCAACAAACGAGCAAGCTCAGCGTTATTGCCGAGTTCTGGGTGAATATCTAACGGTAAGTGGTAGCCGTAAAGGTTGATGTCGTTTTTAATCAAACTACGAATGCGCTTACCTTTCATACCACGAATAGGCTCTGGTTCACCTTTCCAAAAGTACCCATGATGCACAAGCAGAGCATCAGCTTCCAACTCGATGGCTTTATTGATCAAGGCTTGTGAAGCAGTGACACCAGTTACGATACGTTTGATTTCTGATTTACCTTCTACTTGCATTCCATTTGGCGCGTAGTCTTTGATAAGTTGCGGCGACAATTTCTCGTTGAGGATCTTTTCCAACTGTAAATTATTCATTATTACTTCCAATACTTGTGGCTTGAGCAAAGTGTATATCGAACCGCAACCCAGATGCCAGTTGTGACATCCCCAACTCAAACAAATTTAGATACAATAGAAAGGCTTTACCCGTGACAACAAGGATAATGGATGAATTCACTACAACGTTTCCAACAATGGATTGCTAACACCCCTCCACTTTTCAAACTTAAGTCCCCTTTTGTCACTGTCAAAGATATTCAGACGCAGGCTCTGCCAGACAATGAAAAATATGATGGAAACCCTCGCCTTGGTTTTCTGTATCAGTACCTTTGCACCAAGTTGCTAACCTGTTCGCCTCGTTATGAACTGGTTGCTGAAGAGATTCAATTAAATGACGCCACAGGGCGAACCATTGGTGCTGTCGATCTGATCTTAAAAGACGTAGAAAGTAATCAACATGAGCATTGGGAAGTCGCAATTAAATTCTACTTACTTCATCAAGGCGTTTGGTATGGACCGAATGCTCACGACCAACTGCACGAAAAGCTCGAACGCATGCTCAACCACCAGCTAAAAATGAGCCAAAGGGAAGAGTTTCGTCAGCAACTACCGTTAAACAATGAACCGAGTGAACATTTACTGATGCAGGGACGTCTGTACGTAAACCCTTTTTCAAAAGAGTCTATCCCTACAACCTGTTTAGGTTATGAATTAGACCTTACACAAATATCTGGTTTCTGGTGTTATCAAAGCCAATGGGAACAAATTAAACAGCCACTTTACGCACTTCCTAAACCGCTCTGGGCAACTGGTAATGAGGAATTCTTGGATCCAATCGACAAACCATCTGATAGGTTTGTTCACGCGCAGACAAAGGACGGTCAGTTTTGGTTTGTTGTACCGGATACGTGGCCCAATTAAAAACGAAAGACATTTTATTTTGTCTTTTTAGGGGCAAGTTCTTTCAACGAGCTAATCTCGACATTTCCGGTTATAAGAAAGATTCTCGACCACAACCTTTCGCCGCTTTCGAGAATGACGCTGCCGAGGTCCAGTATATCCAGTTCATCACCTTCACAAGGGAGAAACGAACGAGTTGGGCTCCCTTTCTTTTTGCTCGCCTCTCCAAGCGAGGCTCCTTCGAATCTTGAAGCGAAGCATTACCTCTTCACAAACAAAAAAGGGTCGACACAAAGTCGACCCTTTCAAACAATAATCGCTTAAGTTACAAACCAGCGGCTGCAAATACTTGATTAACGATTTCTTGTGCTTCAGCTTCGATTTGTTTTAGGTGCTCTTCACCTTTGAAGCTTTCACAGTAAATTTTGTAGATGTCTTCAGTGCCTGATGGACGAGCTGCGAACCAACCATTAGCGGTCGTGACTTTAAGACCACCAATTGCAGCGCCGTTACCAGGAGCGTGCGTTAGACGAGCAGTGATTGCATCGCCTGCTAGTGTTTCAGCCGCTACCATTTCAGGTGAAAGCTTCTTCAGTACGTCTTTTTGCGGACCATTCGCTACAGCTTGAATACGGTTGTACTTAGACTCACCATGCTTCGCAGCTAGCTCCTCATAGTAATCTTGCGGGTTCTTACCCGTTACCGCAGTGATCTCTGCCGCTAGAAGACATAACAAGATGCCATCTTTGTCTGTTGACCAAGGCGTACCATCTTTACGAAGGAAAGACGCACCAGCACTTTCTTCACCGCCGAAGCCGAACTTACCAGTGTATAGACCATCAACAAACCATTTGAAACCGACTGGTACTTCGCACAGTTCACGACCTAAATCAGCCACAACACGGTCAATAAGAGCACTTGATACTAGCGTTTTACCAACAGCAACATCTTTGCCCCACGCATCGCGATGACGGTATAGGTAGTCAATACAAACCGCTAAGAAGTGGTTCGGGTTCATCAAACCTTTTGGCGTAACGATACCGTGACGGTCGTAGTCAGGGTCATTACCAAAAGCTAAATCATATTCATCTTTCAATGCCAATAGACCAGCCATTGCGTAAGGAGAAGAACAATCCATACGTACAACGCCATCTTTATCGAGAGACATGAATTGGAAAGAAGGATCAATCGCTTCACTTACTAGCGTTAGGTCTAGGTTGTACACCTGACCAATTTGACGCCAGTAATCAATACCGCTACCACCCAATGGATCAACACCAATTTTCAAGTTTGCTTTTTGGATTGCTTCCATATCGATAACATTAACTAGGTCATCGATGTACGGTTTCACCAAGTCCATCTCTACAAACAGATCCGATGCTTTTGCTTCTGCTAGAGGTAAGCGTTTAACACCTTGTAGACCTTCGGCAATTAGCGCATTTGCACGATCTTCGATCGCTTGAGTCAGTTCAGCTTCTGCAGGACCACCGTGAGTCGGATTGTATTTGATACCGCCGTCTTGTGGTGGGTTGTGAGATGGTGTGATCACGATGCCATCTGCCTTATCATCGTGCTTGATGTTGTAAGTCAGGATCGCATGAGAAATACCCGGCGTTGGTGTGTAGCCGTTGTCTTGCTGCACAATCACTTGTACACCGTTTGCAATCAATACTTCAACCACACTTGAAAAAGCAGGCTCAGAAAGCGCGTGAGTGTCTTTACCCACAAACAATGGACCCGTTGTGCCTTGTTCTGCACGAACTTCCGCTACCGCTTGAGCAATCGCTAAGATGTGGTTTTCGTTAAAAGTGTGTTTGTCTGCAGTACCGCGATGACCAGAAGTACCAAATTGAACTTTATGTTCTGCATTAGTTGCATCTGGCTGAAGTAAGAAGTAATTAGCAACGAGTGCTGGGATATTGTGAAGATCTTCCTGCTGCGCTTTTTGCCCAGCACGAGGGTGCATAGCCATGTTTGACATCCTTTCTTTAAATACAAATAAAATCAAAAAAGCCTCATAATATCCGCTACACGCTACACATTATGAGGCTTCTATCAGGTTTCTTAGATTGAACCTGTTACTTTCTCTATTAAGTCAGGCTGGAATTCCATGTGCGTCATCACCTGCTCCACCATTTGTCGTTTACGACTGGTGTTGTTGTTAGTGATTACCCAAAATGGCGTACCAGGAATTGCTTTAGGTTTGGTAGTGTTACCATTTGCTAGTAGAGTCTCTTCGTTATCAGCAAAGTAAACACGTTTGCGTCCCTTCACTTTTGTCGCTTGGGAGAAACTCTCTGGATTTAGTTTGTGTAAGGTTGATAGTACCAACATGAAGCGATCAATCGCTTTCTTAAGACCAGCAAACTCATCAGAGATAAGTAGAGAACGCATCTCTTTTACGGTATCTACTGATTCTGCTTTACCTGCATCTTTACTTACTACAATCCCTTGTGGCTTTTCTACTACAGGTGCAACGACTGCTTCCTGCAACTGACCATCAAGGTTCAAAAGGCGTCGTAAAATATCCGAGGCGCTTTCACCGATATGCTTGGTTTGACCTGCAATGTAACGGTATAGATCCTCATCAACCTCAATTGTTTTCATTCGCTTTTCACATTCTCAATGTTTAAACTCTGGGGGATTATAACGAGATCCTCGCGGATACTCCACGTTAAACCCATCACGAATAAGATAAAATGTCAGCATTACTCAACTATAAGCAGGAAGGGCAAGGCCAAACGGTTGTTTTGATTCATGGATTATTTGGCAGTTTCAGTAATCTAGGTTTACTGGCTCGCGATCTCGTTCAAGATCACTCAGTGATCAGCATTGATCTCCGAAATCATGGTCTTTCTTTCCATTCAGATACACACAATTACGAAGTGATGGCACAAGATGTTGCTGATTTACTTCACCATTTAAACATCGAGCCAGCGTTAGTTATTGGTCACTCAATGGGTGGCAAAGTAGCGATGAAACTCGCAGATGTCGCACCTGAATTCGTCAAACAGCTGATTGTATTAGACATGGCTCCTGTGGCTTATCAAACCAACCGTCATGACAATGTATTTAATGGCTTGCGAGCAGTAATCGAGGAACAACCAGCCAATCGACAACAAACTATGGATATTCTCGCTCAACACATCGAGATGGATGGAGTCAGACAATTCTTGTCAAAGTCCCTATATAAAAACGGGAACAAAATGGATTGGCGTTTTAACGTCACGGGCTTACTGAACAACTACGACAACATCATCGGTTGGAACGACATCGCACCCACCGACATTCCAACTCTATTTGTTAAAGGCGGCGATTCCGACTACTTGATGCCAGAGCACCAGCCTGCAGTTAAGCGTCAGTTTAACAATGCAAAAGCGCACATTATTGCTAACACAGGACACTGGTTACATGCAGAAAAACCAGCAGAAGTTATGCGGGTGATCAGGAAATATATTTCCAGTTAACAAATTCGGAAAACAACGCCAGATTATTGAAATAACCCTTCTTGTTGTGCATTAACTTTACGGTTTAACAGTGGTATAGTGCGCCCAAGAATTTTTGGCATGAAGGACGACAATGCTATACGACTATATGGACATGCTCGAGTCGATCGGGCTCGATCTTCTTTTTGCTGCTATCTTCTTTTTCATCGGGATGGCAATAAAAGATGTACTAAAACAAGGTAACGTACCTGTTTTCGGTCGTCGTATTGTGTGGTTGGTTCTTTTCCTTGGCTGCGCTGGCTTCATTGCGAAAGGTCTGATTCAGCTCAGTTGGGAAGGCACAGGGCTCGGTTAAGCTCTCTATCCCATAGCCAGTAACAAACAATGTAAAGGTATAGACTCTATGGCAAGTGTAGGTATCTTCTTCGGTAGCGACACAGGTAATACTGAAGCCGTTGCAAAGATGATTCAAAAGCAACTAGGTAAACAACTAGTTCACGTTCAAGACATCGCAAAAAGCAGCAAAGAAGACATTGATAACTTTGATCTTCTGCTTCTAGGTATTCCGACTTGGTACTACGGCGAAGCACAATGTGACTGGGATGACTTCTTCCCTGAACTTGAGCAAATCGACTTCTCGACAAAGCTAGTTGCTATCTTCGGTTGTGGTGACCAAGAAGATTACGCAGAGTACTTCTGTGATGCAATGGGTACAGTACGTGATATCGTTGAAGCGAAAGGTGGTACTATTCTGGGTCACACTTCAACTGAAGGTTACGAGTTCGAAGCATCTAAAGCACTTGTAGAAGGTGATGATAGCCAGTTTGTAGGTCTATGTATCGATGAAGACCGTCAACCAGAACTTACTGATGAACGTGTTGAAAACTGGGTTAAGCAAATCTACGAAGAGATGTGCCTAGCTGAGCTTGAAGGCTAATTAAAAGCATTCATTAAAAAGACCTCCACTCTGGAGGTCTTTTTGTATGTGGTAATCAAGATACCTCAGTAGCAATTTCTTCTTCGCGGAATTGTGGTTTCTTGCGTACATACAATTTGCGCTGAACTTCAGAGACCACATTGCCTTCCTTATCTTTGACGTGGGTAATAAACTCAGGGAAACATTTTTCTCCATTGCGCGTCATCTGATAGATGTCGTCCAGCATTCCTTCCGTCACCTCAAATTCAGCAAACAAATCACTTTGTCCTGGCTTGATAAAGTTGATGCTCGCCTCTTTGTCCCATACATAATATTCTTCACGTAGAATACCCATGAGCATCAGCGAGTAGATAGGATCCGTCAGGGAAAAAATGCTCCCTCCATATTGAGTGCGATTGGCGTTTTTATTCCACCATCTCAACTTCAAACGTACTTTAACCGTTCGAAAGTCTTCAGAAATATGTAAGATTTTAATACCCGCCCCCCAAAATGGCGGCCAAATATTGAGCGCAAATTTCACAATTCCCGGTTTATATATCTTAGCAAGTCGCTTATTCATAACTTTCCATGTCTTTGCGATTCTGATGTTATCAATTTGTAACTGGTCTGATCTGTAATATAATCGACCTGTTTCTAATTTACAAAAAGAATCTATTAACCCTTTGAAGTTCGTGGTTTAATGTTTCGAACGCTTCGCCTATAATGGTAGGAATATTGAATTCTGTTAAATCGCTGCAGATGATCCAACGGGAAAGTATATGTCAGACAATAATCAGGCGCTGAAGGATGCGGGCTTAAAAGTAACCCTTCCGAGGCTAAAAATTCTAGAAGTACTTCAGCAGCCAGACTGCCAGCACATCAGTGCTGAAGATTTGTACAAAAAGCTGATTGATCTCGGTGAAGAGATTGGTCTTGCAACCGTTTATCGTGTACTCAACCAATTCGATGATGCTGGTATTGTAACTCGTCACCACTTTGAGGGCGGCAAATCAGTTTTTGAATTATCAACGCAACACCACCACGACCACCTTGTTTGTCTGGATTGTGGTGAAGTTATTGAATTTTCTGACGATGTTATTGAGCAACGTCAAAAAGAAATCGCCGCTAAGTACAACGTGACGTTGACTAACCACAGCTTATACCTATACGGCAAATGCAGCGACGGTTCTTGCAAAGATAATCCAGACGCACACAAACCTGTAAAATAAGAAGTATTTCTTTTTATTGATAAACATAGTAAAACGTCAGCTAAGGCTGACGTTTTTTTATGGAGAAGAGCAATGAAGAGAAGGAACCCTCAAGGCTTTACCCTACTAGAACTTATCATTGCGATCGTCATTCTCGGCATCCTAGCTGTTGTTGCAGCTCCCCGTTTTTTAAACCTCCAAGACGATGCGTATCAAGCAAAAATGGAATCCATCGCTGACCAATTCGAAACAGGCGTGCGATTTACCCAAAGCCAATGGTTAGTCAATGGTGGAACACAGGAAGCTCAAACAGATATCGATGGATATGGTGGTGGCGAACTGGATGTAAATGAGTTTGGCTTTCCGCTTGGCACTAACAAGGGCAACAGAAATGGCGTGATTGGCAACCCGTATAACATAGGACAAGGGAATGCTGGTTGTATTGCCGTGTGGCAAGCTTTACTCGGCAACGAATACTCTCTATCAAATAATCGTAACGCGAACGATAGGTTTGATTTTATTACCCGACGAGTCCAAGACAAAGAATCCCACCAATCTGTTTGTTATTATACCTTTACTAAAAAAGGTTACGATCGCAATCCTGATAACTCTAGCTTCGTCATATGGTATGACTCAAAAACAGGCAGCGTCACGACATCAAAACCAACTAGATTGGAATAACAAACAAAAATGCCAGCAATGATGCTGGCATTTTTATTAGCGAAGGATTGAGATTATTGGTTCTCGATTTTCGCCCAAGTATCACGTAGACCAACCGTACGGTTGAATACTAGGTTCTCTGCTGAAGAGTCTTTTGAATCTGCACAGAAGTAACCCATACGCTCAAACTGATAACCTGTTTCCGCTTCTGCGTTTACTAGGCTTGGCTCAACAAAACCGTTTAGAACCACTAGTGATTCTGGGTTGATTGTCGCAGCAAAGTCATCCGCAGCCGCTGGGTTTGGTACTGTGAACAAACGATCGTACATGCGGATTTCTGCAGGCAATGCTTTGTCTGCTGATACCCAGTGAATTACGCCTTTCACTTTACGGCCATCTGCAGGGTTCTTACCTAGCGTTTCAGCATCGTAAGTACAGAAGATTGTCGTGATGTTACCTTCTGCGTCTTTTTCGATGCGTTCAGCCTTGATCACGTATGCGCCACGTAGACGAACTTCTTTACCTAGAACAAGACGCTTGTATTTCTTGTTTGCTTCTTCACGGAAGTCTTCGCGCTCGATCCAAACTTCACGAGTGAATGGCACTTCACGCTCACCCATCTCAGGTTTGTTTGGATGGTTAGCAACAGTCAGCGTCTCTACCGCGCCTGCTTCGAAGTTCTCGATAACGATCTTAACTGGATCTAGAACAGCCATCGCACGTGGTGCGTTTTCGTTTAGATCGTCACGAATACAAGATTCTAGTGAACCGAACTCAATCATGTTCTCTTGCTTCGTTACGCCGATGCGCTTACAGAATTCACGAATAGATGCTGATGTGAAGCCACGACGACGCAAACCAGACACTGTAGGCATACGTGGGTCGTCCCAACCATCAACCAATTTCTCAGTCACTAGTTGGTTTAGCTTACGCTTAGACATCACTGTGTATTCAAGGTTTAGGCGGCTGAATTCGTACTGGTGTGGACGACAATCAATCGTGATGTTGTCTAAAACCCAGTCGTACAGACGACGGTTATCCATGAACTCTAGAGTACAAATAGAGTGCGTAATGCCCTCTAGCGCATCAGAGATACAGTGAGTGAAGTCGTACATTGGGTAAATGCACCACTTATCACCAGTCTGGTGGTGAGTCGCAAAACGTACACGGTAGATAACTGGATCACGCATTACCATGAATGAAGAACCCATATCGATCTTCGCACGTAAACACGCTTTACCTTCTTCGAACTCACCTGCACGCATTTTTTCAAATAGCGCTAGGTTTTCTTCGATTGGACGATCACGGTATGGGCTTGGTTTACCCGGAGCCGTTAGCGTACCGCGGTATTCACGAATCTGCTCAGGACTTAGCTCATCAACGTACGCTAAGCCTTTATTAATCAATTCAATTGCATATTCGTAAAGCTTGTCGAAGTAGTTTGATGAGTAACATACTTCACCATCCCACTCGAAGCCCAACCAGTTTACATCTTTCTTGATAGACTCAACGTATTCGATGTCTTCTTTTTCAGGGTTTGTATCGTCGAAACGTAAGTTACATTGGCCCTGGTAGTCCTGAGCAATACCGAAGTTCAAACAGATAGACTTAGCATGACCGATATGCAGGTAGCCATTTGGCTCCGGCGGGAATCGAGTATGCACGCTAGTGTGTTTACCATCCGCTAGATCTTTATCAATGATCTGGCGAATAAAGTTTGATGGACGAGCATCAGCTTCACTCATCTATAGCACCTCAAAAATATTAGTATTGTCAGAGAAAACAGTACTCCGTAGCCTTACTCGGTTTACAGAGTGCATTGTTCCTAATGATCCACAATTCTTAGCGATTAGACAACAAGAACCGTCGTTAAAACGGGAATATTTCTGTTCTTCGCTTGAAAGCGCAGCATATTAAATCCGTATAAACAAAAAAAGACCTCCCGAAGGAGGTCTTTATAGAGAGTCATTAAGATGTAATTAAGGAAGTTTTACATCTGATAGGTCTTCACCTGCACCGATTGCTTTCATTTCACCAGCAACGATTTCTGCAAGAGGACCAAGGATAACTTGAAGGTTGTTTTCGCCTAGCTTAACAACACCTTTCGCGCCTAATTTCTTAAGTACTGCTTCGTCTGCAACAGAGCGATCCTTAAGTGTTAGACGTAGACGAGTGATACACGCGTCGATTGAAGTTAGGTTGTCGTGACCACCTAGCGCTTTTAGGTATTGGCGAGCTAGGTCACCTTTTGCTGCATCACCAGCAGGAGCTGCAGATGTTTCATCTTCGTCATCTTCACGACCTGGCGATTTCAGGTTGAAAGCGCGGATTGCGAAGCTGAATGTGAAGAAGTATAGAGCACCGAAAGCCAAACCTAGAGCAAGTAGTACTAGAGGCTTAGTTGCTAGACCGTAGTTCAGTACGAAGTCGATTAGACCTGCAGAGAAACCAAAGCCGTGTAGCGTGCCAAGCATGTTTGCAAGTACTAGAGATAGACCTGTAAATACAGCGTGGATAGCGTATAGAGCAGGAGCTAGGAACACGAACATGAACTCTAGAGGTTCAGTGATACCTGTTAGGAATGAACAGAATGCTACTGAGAATAGTGCACCACCAACTTGGCTGCGCTTCTCAACCGGAGCTGCCAGGTACATAGCAAGTGCTGCACCAGGTAGACCGAACATCATTACAGGGAAGAAACCGTTCATGAATACACCAGCGCTCTTATCGCCGCCGAAGAAGCGGTGTAGGTCACCAGATTTCAGAGTTTCAGTTACTTCTTTAACTGTTGCTGTGATTTCTGGAGTTACAGAGTTAGCGAATTCGAATGTGTGAGTTTGACCAGCAACAAGAGTCTTAGCTAGAGCTGGGTCAACACAAAGCTGTTGTAGAGCAGGAAGCGCTTGACCCGCCGCTGTTGCGCCAGATACTAGAACTTCTTGACACGTACCCATACCGAACCAGAAGTACGAGTTTAGTACGTGGTGTAGACCTACAGGGATTAGTGCACGGTTAAGCGTACCGTATACGAATTGACCGATAGCACCAGAAGTAGAAACTGCGTGCGCTAACGCGTCAAGACCGCCTTGGATTGTTGGCCATACAACACCAGCAATTGCACCAGCAACTAGCGAGAATAGACCCGCCATGATTGGTACTAGACGTTTGCCAGAGAAGAATGCCAACCACTCAGGTAGACGAGTAGCGTGGAAAGCGTTGTAAGAGTGACCAGCGATGATACCTGCAATGATACCGCCGAAGAATGACATGTTAACGCTTGCATCGATCGTTGCTGCTGTCGCAGTAAGAACGAAGTAAGCAACTGCACCAGCTAGACCTGCAGCACCTTGACCGTCTTTAGAAAGACCAATCGCGATACCTAGACCGAATAGTAGTGGAAGTTGACTAAAGATTGCATTACCAGCAGATGCCATAAACGCAATATCTAAAAGGTCAGGCTGACCCAAACGTAGTAAAAGCGCTGCAACTGGAAGCGTTGCGATAGGAAGCATAAGAGCTTTACCTAACTTCTGCGCGTATCCAAGAATATTCACCTTAAGTTCCCCCTATAGGATTTTATGTTTTGTTGAATGACTTATTTCAGTCGTTCAATTTAGTCGCTATCAGTTTATGATATTAATTTTGCTCCGCAAATTAAAACCTCATTGTTTGTGATCATAATCACCAGAAATTGGTCATTCAGAAGGTTTTTGCTAGCGAGATCATAAAACTTATTTTATTATACGAAAAAATGGCGTTTTAGAGATAAGATTCTCGTACTTTATGCAAGACAGAATCAGTGTTATTTTGGTATCTCTACAGATGATTCGCAGTAACTTCGCTCTGGAAAACAATCATAAAAACTAATTCATTTATTATTTTTCAGTTAGTTACTCTGATAATGACATCGATAAAACGCGACTTGCTGTATGTGACTCGTTATCTAATTCAGTGATACAAACTAAGTACCAGCCTGACTCATAGAGTCACCAGTTAGATAACGGGACAGAAAATGAATTCTCATCTATAAGGACTAGCTGACTATGTACGCGCTAAGTAACTGTAAAATCTATACCGGTAGTGATGTTCTTACCGATCATGCTGTCATCATCGACAATGACCAGATTCAATCAGTTGTACCAGTGACTCAACTACCAGAAGGTATTGAAGTAAAAGACCTGGACGGTGCTAATCTAAGCCCTGGTTTTATCGACCTACAGCTAAATGGCTGTGGTGGTGTGATGCTTAACGACGAAATCACACCAGAAACAATGCAGATCATGCATGAAGCTAACCTAAAGTCGGGTTGTACAAGCTTCCTACCTACCCTAATCACATCTTCAGACGAAGATATGCGTGCTGCTATCACTGCTGCTCGCGAGTACCACAACAAATACCAAAACCAATCGCTAGGTCTGCATCTTGAAGGTCCGTACCTTAACGTAGCGAAAAAAGGTATTCATAGCGTTGACTTCATCCGCCCTTCTGATGACGGTATGATCGATCTAATCTGTGCTAACGCAGACATCATCGCGAAAGTAACGCTTGCACCAGAACAAAATGATCCTGAGCACATTGCACGCTTGAAAGCAGCTGGCATTGTTGTTTCTATCGGTCACACGAATGCAACTTATGCAGAAGCTCGCCAAGGTTTCGATGCAGGCATCACATTCGCAACTCACCTATTCAACGCGATGACACCGATGGTTGGTCGTGAACCAGGCGTAGTTGGTGCGATTTATGACACCCCTGAAGTCTACGCTGGTATCATCGCTGATGGTTTTCACGTTGATTACGCAAACATCCGAATCGCTCATAAAATCAAAGGCGAAAAGCTTGTTTTGGTGACGGATGCCACAGCTCCAGCAGGTGCTAACATTGATCACTTTATTTTTGTCGGTAAGAAAGTATATTACCGAGATGGTAAGTGTGTTGATGAAAATGGCACACTAGGCGGCTCAGCTCTGACTATGATTGAAGCAGTTCAGAATTCAGTTGAGCACGCAGGCATCGCTTTAGAAGAAGCTCTACGAATGGCTACGCTTTACCCAGCAACCGCAATCGGTGTTGAGGAGCGTCTTGGCCGAGTTCGAAAAGGAATGGTAGCTAACCTGACCATTTTCGATCGTGACTTCAATGTAAAAGCGACGGTTGTTAACGGACAATACGAGCAAAATTAAGCATGAATGGCGGACAGATTGGTAATGTAGATTTAGTAAAACAGCTTAACAGTGCTGCGGTATACAGGCTGATTGACCAACAAGGTCCAATCTCCCGTATTCAAGTCGCGGATGTTAGTCAGCTCGCACCAGCGAGTGTTACCAAAATAACCCGCCAACTATTAGAGCGCGGCTTGATCAAAGAAGTCGCGCAACAAGCTTCTACCGGTGGTCGTCGAGCCATCTCGTTGACCACTGAAGTAAAACCTTTTCACTCTATCGCTGTACGATTAGGTCGTGACTATGTGCAATTCTGTTTGTACGACCTAGGCGGAACGGCACTTGCAGAAGACCAGCACGAACTTCACTATACCAATCAAGCAGATCTTATCGCAGGTTTGATTGACTTGCTAAAGGACTTCGTGAGTCGCTGCCAAGATAAAATTGACCAACTGATTGCTATCGGTATTACACTGCCTGGTTTGGTGAACCCAACCACAGGCGTAGTGGAATACATGCCGAATACAGACATCGATAACCTTGCACTGGGTGAAATCATCCGTGAAAAGTTCAATACCGCTTGTTTTGTCGGTAACGATGTTCGTGGTATGGCATTGGCTGAACATTACTTTGGTGCAAGCCAAGATTGCCAAGACTCAATTCTTGTCAGTGTTCACCGTGGTACTGGTGCCGGCATCATTGTTAATGGTCAAGTATTCCTTGGCTTCAACCGTAACGTCGGTGAAATTGGTCACATCCAAATCGACCCACTTGGCGAGCAATGCCAATGTGGCAACTTTGGCTGTCTAGAAACGGTTGCAGCAAACCCAGCAATCGTACAACGCGTTAAAAAGCTTATTGCACAGGGCTATGAGTCAAGCCTTACTCAACTAGAGCACATCACAATCGATGACGTTTGTACTCATGCGATGAACGGCGATGAACTTGCTAAGCAAAGCTTAGTGCGCGTAGGCAACCAACTTGGTAAAGCTATCGCAATTACGATTAACTTGTTTAACCCACAAAAAATCGTCATTGCCGGTGACATTACGGCGGCTGAAGAAATTGTTTTCCCAGCAATCCAGCGCAATGTTGAAAACCAATCTTTGAAGACTTTCCATAACGAACTTCCGATTGTTGCTTCTCATATTGATAAGCAACCAACAATGGGCGCATTCGCAATGATAAAGCGCGCCATGTTGAACGGAGTTTTGTTACAAAAGTTACTAGAAGACTAAGTTTATACAACCAATTGAGTTACAATCTCGGGCTGTGGTTTCACAGCCCGTTTTTGTATATCAGGAATATAGCTCAATAGTATGGAAATTATTCTAATTACAACGGCGTTTCTCGCCGGCTTCATCGCTCTAAAATGTAACCTTCCTCCCTTGGTTGGTTTCCTACTCGCAGGCTTCGGTCTTCACGCGTTTGGCTACCAAAGTAATGACGTCATTGTCACGCTTGCTGATCTTGGTGTGACCTTGCTGCTTTTCACTATTGGTCTAAAGTTGGACGTAAAAACGCTACTTTCCAAAGAGATTTGGGGTGGCGCAACCGCGCACAATATTCTTTCTACCCTTTTCTTTGCGCTGGTTCTCGTTGGTCTAAAACTGCTCGGTTTGTCATCACTGGCCACTATGGAACACAGCCAGATTCTGTTGTTGGCTTTCGCTCTGTCTTTTTCTAGTACTGTCTTCGCGGTAAAAACCCTGCAAGAAAAAGGTGAGATGAATGCGACTTACGGCACCCTAGCAATTGGTATTCTGGTCATGCAGGATATTTTTGCTGTGGTCTTCCTTACCGCTTCAACAGGTAAAATTCCGGAGTGGTATGCGATAGGTTTGTTTGCTCTCCCTCTTATCCGCCCATTGTTCTACAAACTCCTAGATAAAGTAGGTCACGGCGAGATGCTGGTTCTATTTGGTATCTTCTTTGCGCTCGTCGTCGGGGCTGGTTTGTTTGAACTCGTCGGTATGAAGCCAGATTTAGGCGCGCTGATTTTAGGCATGTTACTAGCCGGGCATCGTAAAGCATCAGAGTTATCAAAATCGCTCTTTAATATGAAAGAGCTCTTCCTCGTGTGCTTCTTCCTCAATATTGGTTTGTCAGCATCATTGAGCTTCACTGGTGTGGGTCTTGCGCTGCTATTCATTTTGTTGCTGCCAATCAAAGGTCTGCTGTATTTCCTTACTATCAACCACTTTAAGTTCCGTGTTCGGACTTCATTACTGACGTCTCTTTCTCTTTTCAACTACAGTGAATTTGGTTTGATTGTCGGTGGACTGGCTTACAAGATGGGCTGGATGCCTAGTGACATGCTAGCGGCTATCGCTGTGGCTGTTTCGATTTCATTTATCATCTCAGCACCGTTAAATCGTCTTGGTCACCAAATCTACCAACACTCGGGCAAATGGTTACAAGAAACGGCGGCAGAGAAATTGAACCAACGAGATCAATTAATCAATCCAGGGCATGCCCAAGTATTGATCCTAGGTATGGGTCGAATTGGCACCGGTGCTTACGACGAATTACGATCTCGCTATGGCAAAGTTTCTCTTGGTGTTGAAGTAAGAGAAGAAGCTGCGCATAAACACCGCTCTGAAGGTCGCAACGTTATTTCAGGCGATGCAACAGACCCTGACTTTTGGGAACGCATTTTAGATACAGCAAACGTAAAGTTGGTCCTATTGGCGATGCCACACCACCAAGGTAACCAAACCGCGCTTGAACAGCTTCAAAGCCGAAACTATAAAGGGCAAATAGCAGCAATTGCCGAATACCCAGATCAACTTGAAGGCTTACTAGAGACTGGGGTCGACGCCGCATTCAACATCTATAGCGAAGCTGGTAGTGGTTTCGCACGCCATGTTTGCGAGCAACTTCAACCTCAATTTACACCGATGAAATAAGCATCAAACGTAACTATCCTTATTGAGCCCTCTTCTAATAAGAGGGCTTTTTTGTGCATTTTTTAAACCAAACCTTGATCTCATTCATCAGATTAAGGTTATTTTTAAACAATATCTAATCATCAAGCCTTTTTATCATTTTTTTCATCATCAAACGTTGCTTTTTTTACTCAGAATGGCAAATTGAACCTATACCGATTAAAAATTGTTTAGTTTAAAAAGGATGTTGTATGTGTTCAGTATTTGGCATTTTAGACATTAAGAGCGATGCAGCAGCATTGCGCCCTATCGCACTTGAGATGTCGAAAAAGCTTCGTCACCGCGGTCCAGACTGGTCTGGTATTTACTCATCAGAACGCGCGATTCTTGCGCATGAACGTTTGGCGATCGTTGGTCTAAATAGTGGTGCTCAACCACTATACAGCCCTGATAAAAAACTCATCCTTGCTGTAAACGGTGAAATCTACAACCACAAAGAAATTCGTGCTCGCTACGAAGGTAAATACGAATTCCAAACTGACTCAGACTGTGAAGTTATCCTAGCGCTATACCAAGACATGGGTGCAGACCTTCTTGAAGAACTAAACGGTATTTTTGCATTCGTACTTTACGATGAAGAAAAAGACGAGTACTTAGTAGGTCGTGACCACATTGGTATCATTCCTCTTTACCAAGGTTATGATGAACATGGTAACTACTACGTTGCATCAGAAATGAAAGCACTGGTACCAGTATGTAAGACCGTGAGCGAGTTCCCTCCGGGTTGTCACTACGGCAGTGCAGATGCAGAACCTCAACGTTACTACATTCGTGACTGGAATGAGTACGCAGCAGTTCAAGGCAACAGCACAAGCAAAGAAGAACTTACAGAAGCTTTAGAAGCTGCGGTAAAACGCCAACTAATGACTGACGTGCCATATGGCGTACTTCTTTCTGGTGGTCTGGATTCATCGATTACATCTGCTGTAGCAAAACGATTTGCAGCAATGCGTATTGAAGACGACGAAAAGTCTGAAGCTTGGTGGCCACAGCTGCACTCTTTCGCTGTAGGTCTAGAAGGAGCACCAGATCTGAAAGCCGCTCGCGAAGTTGCAGAACAAATTGGTACGGTTCACCATGAAATGACGTACACCATCCAAGAAGGCTTGGACGCGATTCGTGATGTGATTTACCACATTGAAACATATGACGTAACGACTATCCGCGCTTCAACACCTATGTTCCTAATGGGTCGTAAGATCAAAGCAATGGGAATCAAAATGGTACTTTCTGGTGAAGGCGCTGATGAAATCTTCGGTGGCTACTTATACTTCCATAAAGCGCCAAACGCGCAAGAGTTCCACGAAGAGACCGTACGTAAGCTTCTAGCTCTGAACATGTTTGACTGTGCACGTGCAAACAAATCGCTAGCGGCATGGGGTGTTGAAGGTCGCGTACCATTCCTAGATAAGGAGTTCATTGACGTAGCAATGCGTTTGAACCCTGCCGATAAGATGTGTGGCAACGGTAAGATGGAGAAGCACATTTTACGTGAGTGCTTCGAACACTACCTACCGGAGTCGATTGCATGGCGTCAGAAGGAACAGTTCTCTGATGGTGTTGGTTACAGCTGGATTGATACGCTAAAAGAAGTCGCAGAGCAAAAAGTAACAGATCAGCAAATGGAGACGGCTCAATTCCGCTTCCCTTACAACACACCTACAACTAAAGAAGGTTATGTATACCGCGAGATCTTTGAAGAGTTGTTCCCTCTACCATCAGCTGCGGAATGTGTTCCTGGTGGCCCATCAGTCGCGTGTTCTTCAGCGAAAGCGATTGAATGGGATGAGTCATTCCAAAACTGTGTTGACCCATCAGGTCGTGCCGTTCAAACCGTACACAACGATGCATACTAATCGTATCACGTGTTAAATAGGGCTGAGTCACCAGCCCTTGAACACTGGTAAGTTAACACGATCAAAAAGAGGTGCATTACGCACCTCTTTTTGATCTTTCAATGAGTTGGTTTACATAAATTCCAAATCATTATTGTCAATGCTGACAGGCACTCGCTTAGAGAGCATTTGAACCAACATAATCGAACGCTTTTCACCATCTTGTTCGTGATAAATCGCATCAATACCAGCAAACTGTCCGTTCATAACACGAACATGATCGCCTGGTTTCGGCATACATTCTGGGCTTGTCGGCTCCTCAGCACACTTTTCAATCTGCTTTAGTTCATAAACAAGATCACCTTGAATCTCTTTTGGTTGTGCTCCGAAGCGTACGAAGTCAACGACACCTCGAGTGGAACGTACCGATGTAAAATTCGGTCCTTGTTCATAATCAAATCGAGAAAAAACATAGCAAGGGAATAATGGTTCTTCGACCTTTTGTCGCTTGCCGCGTAAGATCTTTTCGACCTCCACAGTTGGGTAAAAACACTCTACTCCTTGGTTTTCAAGGTGTTGCTTCGCCCTAACTTGCTCTCCTCGTTTACAATACAATAAATACCAACGTTTCATTTTATTACTAGCCAATTATATTTTTATTTCATCCTAGCATTAAGCCTAGAACGAGTCATGGGTATTCAAGAAACCTATCAGTAAGCCTCTTAAACATAACATGCATAACTTACACTTTTTCGAAGCATTAAGAAAATAAGTCTATAGGCAAAAATGGAAAGTAAGTTTGTAACACGAACGATTCGCCGATTAAAACCCCACAAAATCAACGCGGAGCCACCATTTAATAAGGCAAATGAATCGTCACATAAAATTTTATTGTTTGTAAGTCATCAAAATGACATGTATACGTAGATTTCTTTAAAAAATGTAATAACTACTATTAGAAGAGCTTATGTCAAACCAACATCAATACTTTGGTCACCCACGTGGCTTGTTCTTATTGTTCGGTACTGAACTTTGGGAACGCTTTTCTTACTACGCAATGCGCGCCATTCTAGTACTGTATTTAACTGACACAACAATGAACGGTGGCCTTGGCTGGTCGACTAAAGATGCCCTAGACCTATACGGCATCTATACTGGACTTGTCTACATTACTCCTCTCATCGGTGGTTACCTTGCGGATAACTACTTAGGTCAACGCCGTTCTATCTTGATTGGTGGCGCGTTGATGGCAATCGGTCAATTTACACTAGCAATGCCTGCTGACGCTCTAGGTCTTGGTGCTCTACACACATTCTATTTAGGTCTTGCTCTACTTATCTGTGGTAACGGTCTATTTAAGTCAAACATCTCTACAATGGTTGGTGACTTATATCAAGAAGGTGACAACCGTCGTGATGGTGCTTTCACTATCTTCTACATGGGTATTAACCTTGGCGCATTAATCGCTGGTGTTGTTTCTGGCTCTGTAACAACTGAATTCGGTTGGAAAGCGGGTTTCGTGGCTGCTGGTATCGGTATGCTTATCAGTCTAGTCATGCAGATGACGTTTGCTCAAGCATGGCTTGGTGATATTGGTCGTGTTCCAGCTGCAAAACGTGATCTAGCGATTAAAAAATCTTCTCAAAAAGAACCGTTAACAAAAGAAGAAACGGATCGCATCAAAGTAATCCTAGTGATGAGCCTATTCACTATCGTATTCTGGGCAGGCTTTGAACAAGCTGGCGGTCTAATGAACATCTACACTCAGCAATACACAGATCGAATGATCGGTGGCTTTGAAGTGCCTGCTGCGTGGTTCCAATCACTAAACCCATTCTTCATCATCACGCTAGCACCTGTACTAGCCGTACTATGGGTGAAACTAGGTAAACGTGAGCCAAACTCACCAGTGAAATTTGCTTTAGCGATGTTCTTCCTAGCGCTTGGTTTCCTATGTATGGTTGGTGCGGTTATTGAGCAAGGCGGTGACACTACAGTTAAGACATCCATGTTGTGGCTTGTTGGTGCATTCTTCTTCCATACTCTGGGCGAATTGTGTCTATCTCCGATTGGTCTGTCTCTTGTTACTAAACTGGCTCCGCTGCGTCTTGCTTCACTAATGATGGGTGCATGGTTTGGCTGTAATGCAATTGCAAACTACGTTGCTGGTTATGTGGGCTCTCACGTTGGTGAGCTAGGTGCGCTGGCTATCTTCAGCGGTATTGCAGTAACAGCTATGGTTTCTGGTGTCATTCTTCTGTTGTTCTCTAACACGCTTGTTCGTTGGATGCACGGTGCTGAAAACACACATAGCACAGCAGAACAAATTGAAGAGCAGCAAACTCAAGTTGCTTAATATATAAAGTGCAAATAAAAACAAAGGGTCGCAATTGCGACCCTTTTTGTATTCAAAGCTCTAAGTGAAAGAATGTAGGACACAGACGCTTTACAACTTTGAGCGAACCAAATCCACCATCATCTCGATGTGTAACTCGTTGTCATTTAAACACGGAATGTAGCTAAAGCTCTCACCACCAGCTTCTAAGTAAATTTCACGGCACTCTTCTGAGATCTCTTCCAGTGTCTCTAAGCAGTCAGCAGAAAAAGCTGGCGTTACGATATTCAGCTTTTTTTTACCTTGGCTAGGTAGGACTTCTAATGTCTTGTCCGTGTATGGTTGTAACCATTCTTCGCGACCAAATCGAGACTGGTAGGTCATACCAATTTGATCCTCATTCAAACCAAGGGCCTCACCAAGCAAGCGAGTTGTCTCGGCACAATGTTGAGGATAAATATCACCATTGTCCGCGTATCGCTTCGGAATACCATGGTAAGAACATAGCAAGTAATCACCCTTACCATTTGCTTCCCAATGCTCGCGTACCGACTGAGCTAAAGCTTCAATGTATTTAGGGTGATTGTGGTAATCGCGAATAAAACTAAACTCTGGCATCACAGGCATATTCTTAAATGCCTTTGTCATCCCGTCAGAAACTGCAGCTGTCGTTGTTCCTGAGTATTGAGGGTAAAGCGGCAAAACGATCACTTGTTCAACGCCTTGGGCTAATAGCGCCTCAAAACCGGTTTGCAAGCTAGGATTGCCATATGTCATTCCTAGCTCTACTGGCATGTCTAAAGCTGTGCTCAGCTTCTTTGCCTGGCGTTTTGAATACACCATGAGAGGTGATCCCTCTTCCATCCACACCGACTCATACAACTTGGCAACTTTTGGAGAACGAACTGGAAGAATGATGCCATGCAAAATCGGGCACCAGAGCCACCGTGTCATATCAACAACACGGTGATCATGAAGGAACTGACTTAGAAAGCGTTTAACGGCTGGCGGAGTTGGCTCATCAGGCGTCCCAAGGTTGACCAATAACACGCCCTGCTTCTTATTGTTGTTTTTCATAACATCCTATTCATGGTAAACGGCTTGATTTGTACGGCATATCTAAGAGAAAAGTTCATCGTACTAACAGGCAGAATAAAAAAAGCGACCCAAAGGTCGCTTTTAAATATATCAAAATATTAAATTTTGCCGTTAGCAAATTATGCTAGCGCTTTCTCAATATCTGCGCTTACTTCTGCAACTTGCTTAGTGCCGTCGAATTTAAGGTACTTAGTGTTGCCAGCTTCTGCTTCTTTGCCGTAGTAATTGATCAGTGGTGCAGTTTGCTCGTGGTAAACGCCTAGACGTGCGCGTACTGTTTCTTCTTTGTCGTCATCACGAACAACAAGATCTTCACCAGTTACGTCATCTTTACCTTCCACTTTTGGTGGGTTGTAAACAACGTGGTAAGTACGACCAGAAGGAAGGTGAGCACGACGACCAGCCATACGCTCAACAATCACATCATCAGCTACGTCAAATTCAATCACGTAATCTACGTCAACGCCCATTTCTTTTAGGCCATCAGCTTGAGGGATAGTGCGAGGGAAACCATCTAGTAGGAAACCTTTTTCGCAATCGTCTTGAGCAATACGCTCTTTGATTAGACCAAGGATGATTTCATCAGAAACTAGCTGACCAGCGTCGATAACAGCTTTAGCTTGTTTACCAAGCTCTGTACCTGCTTTGATAGCAGCACGAAGCATATCACCAGTAGAGATTTGTGGAATACCGTATTTATCCATGATGAAGTTTGCTTGTGTGCCTTTACCTGCACCTGGAGCACCTAGAAGAATGATGCGCATGATTTATCCTCTTTAATATTTAAGATTTATACCGAAGCTCACAATAGCTGGACTTCTAGGAATCACCCTCAAAGCACTGGCAACGATAAGTTTCGGTATAACGTTTAGGCGAGCCAAAATACACGCCTTATTACTCACATTCAAGTGTTGAGATTCTAACACAGGTTCACTGTGCAATGAGCAGATTAAGACTAAAGAATGTTAGCGATGCCAGCTTTCCTGTCTTATTGATTACTAACTCAACACTTAAAGTGTGAATCTATGCGTTTACAAACAAAAAGCTCGCATTTCGCGAGCTTTTTAGTGGTATTTAGTTATTAAACCTTAGTCAAAAGCTTATTGATGGCACCTAAGAATTGAGAAGGATCTTCCATCGAGCCACGCTCGGCTAACATTGCCTGACCCAGTAACACTTCTACCCAGCGACCAAACGCTTCTTCGTCTGCTTCATCCGCCATTCGCTTCACGAGCTCATGTTCAGGGTTGATTTCGAAGATATATTTCACTTCTGGTACCGCTTGACCTGCTGCTTCAAGAAGCTTCGCCATTTGCGTCCCCATTTCGAAATCGTCCGTCACCACAACAGCAGGTGTTGTTGCAAGCTTGAAGGTTGTACGAACTTCTTTTACGCGGTCACCTAGGTAAGACTGAGTGCGCTCAACAACAGACTTAAACTCTTCTTCTGTTTCTTTCTGCTTTTCTTTTTCTGCTTCGTCTTCGAACTTGCTCAGATCCAGACCCGCTTTGGTGATCGATTGGAACTGCTTGCCGTCAAACTCTGTCAGGTAGTTCATCAACCACTCATCAATTCGATCGAACATCAAAATAACTTCAATGCCTTTCGCCTTAAATTGCTCTAGGTGCGGACTGTTCTTCGCCGCTGCGTAGCTGTCTGCTGTTAAGAAGTAAATCTTATCTTGACCTTCCTTCATGCGTTCAACATAAGAAGCCAAACCAACAGATTGCTCAGCTGAGTCCACTTCAGTAGATGCGAAGCGCAATAGACCGGCAACTTTCTCTTTGTTTGCCATGTCTTCAGCAGGACCTTCCTTCATCACCTGACCAAACTCTTTCCAGAATGATTGGTATTTCTCTTCGTCATTCTTCGCCATGCGCTCCAGCATTGTCAGTACACGCTTAGTACAAGCGTTACGCAATGACTGAGTCACTTTGTTGTCTTGAAGAATTTCACGAGAAACGTTCAGTGGCAGATCGTTCGAATCAATTAAGCCGCGGACGAAACGCAAGTAAGACGGCATAAACTGCTCTGCGTCATCCATGATGAATACACGTTGTACGTATAATTTCAGACCCGACTTGTGATCGCGGTTCATCATGTCCCAAGGTGCCTTCGCTGGAATGTAAAGCAAGCTTGTGTAATCGTTCTTGCCTTCTACGCGGTTATGACTCCAAGTTAGAGGATCTGCAAAGTCGTGAGAAACGTGTTTGTAGAACTCTTGGTATTCTGCTTCAGAGACGTCTGATTTGTTGCGAGTCCAAAGTGCTTGAGCTTTGTTGATTTGTTCCCACTTCTTCTCACTTGTTTCGTTGCCTTCCTCATCGCGAACAACAGTTTGGATAGAAACTGGAATACCGATATGGTCGGAGTATTTGCTGATCACGTCACGTAGACGCCATTCATTTAAGAACTCTTTCCCTTCTTCACGCATGTGAAGCACGATATCAGTACCACGAGATTCTTTCGTGATCGTCTCAATAGTGTATTCGCCTTCGCCCGCAGAATGCCACTGAACCGCTTCTTCTGCAGAAATACCTGCGGCACGAGTGCGTACCGTCACAGCATCAGCAACAATGAATGCAGAATAGAAACCCACACCAAACTGACCAATAAGCTGAGAGTCTTTGCTCTGCTCATCGGATAATTTAGAGAAAAACTCTGCTGTACCTGATTTTGCAATGGTACCTAAATGTTCAATCACATCATCACGGCTCATTCCAATGCCGTTATCAGAGATTGTTAGTGTATTAGCACTTTCGTCAAACGCCAGCTTAACACCCAGATCCGCGTTACCCTCATATAAATCTGGGTTAGATAGCGCTTGGAAACGAAGCTTATCTGATGCGTCAGACGCGTTTGAAATCAGCTCGCGCAGGAAAATCTCTTTGTTTGAGTAAAGAGAGTGAATCATCAGATGAAGTAGTTGTTTTACTTCTGATTGAAAACCACGAGTTTCTTTGTTTTGTGATACGGTTTCGCTCATGTTTGCTCCATAACATCTAAACTAAAAAGACTTTTAATGACAAAGTCCTAACCGCCACCTTAAAAAAGCAGCATTACTAAGATGTCATTTAACATGTGGCTGACAAATGTAAATTCAAGGTCAATATTGCTAAAAACGGTGTTTTTTTAGAAAATTTTAATTATCCTACGTCCCTAAAAGCATCTAAAACGTAGCACATGTCTTTTTGCGCACGCCTTATTATGTGACGCAAATCACTTATAATTACAGAATCATCCATCTAAGAAGAACTAAATGACTAACATCGGCACCAAATTTCTGCTTGCTCAAAGATTTGTCTTTGACCCAAATAGTAATTCGCTCGCTGACCAACAAAATGGCAACGAAGTTGTACGATTAGGAAGCAACGAAAGCCGTATTCTACTCATGTTGGCAGAGAGACCCAATGAAGTGTTAACGCGTAACGAGCTTCACGAGTTCGTATGGCGGGAGCAGGGTTTTGAGGTGGATGACTCAAGCCTTACTCAAACGATTTCCACTCTACGTAAAATGTTGAAAGACTCTACGAAGTCGCCTGAATTTGTAAAAACGGTGCCAAAGCGCGGTTACCAACTGATTTGTTCAGTTGAACGTTTAAGCCCACTATCTTCTGAAGCAGCACTCACCGATGTTGATGCTCAAGAGGAAGAAAATGAAGCTCCAGTCGTTGATCTAGAGCAATTCGCAGAGCCCACTGCTGAGACAAAAGCAGAAACAGCCGTCGAACAAGCACCGACAGCTCAACCATTAAAATCTGCACCTGCACAAAAGAACACAAACTGGTTATTCAGAATCATCGTGTTAGTTGCCCTGCTACTTCCTGTTGGCGTGTTAATGCTAACCAACCCTGCAGAATCACAATTTCGTCAAATTGGTGAATATCACAACGTGCCAGTGATGACACCGATCAACCACCCTCAATTAAACAATTGGCTGCCGTCCATTGAGCAATGCATTCAACGTTATGTTGAACACCATGCTGCTGAGTCTTCACCAGTCGAAGTCATTGCAACAGGTGGTCAAAACAATCAATTGATTCTGAACTACATTCACGACAGTGATCACTCATATGAGAATGTAACACTGCGTATTTTTGCTGGTCGTAACGACCCAACTGACATCTGCAATTAAGGGAGGCTGAAATGAAGATAAGAATAGCATCTGCGGTTTTAGCCGTATCCATCCTTTTTAGTGGTTGGTTGTACTGGGGTAGTGACCTTAAAGTTGAGCAAGTCCTTACGTCAAATGAGTGGCAATCAACCATGGTGACACTTATTACTGATAACTTGCCAGATGATACCGTAGGTCCGCTACGCAAAGTCAACGTTGAGTCGAATGTGAAGTACCTACCTAATGGTGACTATATTCGCGTGGCAAACATCAAGCTATTTGCACAGGGCTCAAACGTCGAGTCTACGATCAATATCTCTGAAAAAGGTCGTTGGGAAGTCAGTGATAACTATTTGCTGGTCTCTCCTTCTGAGTTCAAAGACATCTCCGCATCACAATCTAAAGATTTTTCGGAGTCTCAACTTCGTCTTATCACTCAAATCTTTAAGCTAGATGCTGAACAGAGTCGTCGTATTGACGTCGTTAACGAAAAAACTCTACTACTGACTAGCCTGAATCACGGTTCTACGGTACTGTTTAGAAACTGATTTTGATTCGATAAGAAGGGGGCAAGATGCCCCCTTTATTTTGCATATGGATTGGCTAGACACCCTCACCCTCTTCTTCGGTTCCCTTGTCGCAAATACGCTTGCTTCACTCTCTGGCGGTGGTGCGGGATTACTGCAGTTTCCACTTCTTATCTTTCTTGGTCTTCCCTTTTCTGTCGCACTAGGTACGCATAAAGTCGCTTCAGTCGCACTCGGTTTAGGCGCAGCAAGCACACACCTTAAAGCCGGTACGATTAAACCAAAAGTCGCCCTCTATCTCATACTCACCGGCAGTATTGGCGTGGTGATTGGCGCTAATCTCATTGTACAAATCCCAGATGACATTGCTGAAAAAATGCTTGGCGCGATGATCTTAGCTCTTGGTATTTACTCTCGATTTAAGAAAGAGCTCGGTCAAACGGAAACTAAAACGCATCGTGACAGTGCCGGCTGGCTTATTGGTGGACTGGGTTTACTGCTGATTGGGATTGTAAACGGCTCACTCACAGCAGGTTCTGGGTTGCTTGTGACACTCTTTCTTGTCCGCTGGTTTGGTTACGATTACAAGCAAGCGGTAGCTTACACCATGATTTGTGTCGGTCTGTTTTGGAATGGCATTGGAGGTATTGCCGTTGTGCAAGCTGGTGCCCCTATTCATTGGGCTTGGTTACCTGTTTTATTATTCAGCTCATTTCTAGGTGGCAGCATAGGCGCATGGGCAGCAACTCGATACAGCAATCGCGTCATCAAAGTTGCCTTTGAAGTTCTCACCTTCGCCGTTGGAATCAAATTGCTCCTCTGACGTTTTAAAAAATTTGAAATTAAGGAATTCGGAAATGGATAAAGCCATCATTGACATTTATTACTGTCGCCAGTGCAATTGGATGCTACGTTCAACCTGGCTCTCACAAGAGCTATTACATACCTTTAGTGAAGAAATAAAAACGATGAGCTTACACCCAGATACGGGCGGTCGGTTCGAAATCTTTTGTAATGGCACCCAGATTTGGGAACGTAAGAAAGATGGTGGCTTTCCTGAGGCGAAAGTCCTCAAACAACGTGTTAGAGACATCATCGACCCAGAACGCGATCTAGGGCATTCAGACACAAAATAGGGAGCCATTCGCTCCCTTTATCTTTTCTTTACTCGCAAGGCTATTAAATCGTAGTTTGTGCTAGTACTTCGCCTTCTGGAGTTTGAACTGTTAGCGTATTACCTTCGAGTACACCATAACTGCGTGGTAAGCCATTTCTCGGGAACGTCATTGAGCCCGGATTGAAAATGATGACACCATCTTGCATCTCCGCCACAGGAACATGAGTATGACCATGGGCAATGATGTCGCCCTCACGCAACGGCGGTCGCTTTGTGGTGTTGTATAGGTGACCATGAGTCAAGAACATACGCTTACCAGACTCTAACAGAAGCCAAGCATACTCCGTCATCATTGGGAAATTTAACAGCATCTGATCCACTTCACTGTCGCAGTTACCGCGCACAGAGATAATGCGCTCACTGTATTGATTCAGCAATTCTGCCACTTGTGGTGGGTTATAGCCTTCTGGTATTGGATTTCTTGGTCCGTGATTAAGCGTATCGCCCAATAAGATTAGGTGCTCTGCACCAGAGGCTAAATAAAGCTTGATGGTTTCTTCTGTGGCTGGCAAAGAACCGTGCAAGTCTGAGGCAAAAAATAGTTTCACGACATCGTCTCCTCAAAATGTATGAGGGTATTCTACGGCATTCCTATAGAAGCTCAACCACAGTGAAACCTCTAATGACCACGCAACATTTCCACCAGCATCGGAACCAGGTAGAACCACGCGACATAACCAACGCCCACTAAGACAATCATCCAGAAAATGAGGGACAAGAACTTTGACTTAGCAAGATGGTTAAGTGGATCTGGCTCTCCGCAGCCAGGACAAGTATGAGCTCGTTTTGAAATTTGTTTCTCGCACACAGGACAAGCAACTAGCGGCATGACATGACATCCTCAATTATTTCTTTAATTCTCAAAGGATAAGCCTCAGATCGAGGATATGCAATGGCACTAATACGCTAATCTTCTTAGCTAGGCAAAATGTCGCTGACCTGAGAAATTATCTTTACCAGCAGCGCGCGAACCACACTCAAAACCGTCGCTATACTTCTTCCCGAGCCATACCATTGATAACAATATTGTTATAACTCACCATGCCAATGACCTCTCCATTTTCAATGACTGGCGCGCGGCTGATACCAAAACGCTCAAACAAACGCGCACAATATTTCACATTCATATTGGGGTCGACGGTTAACGCAGGTTTGGTCATGATTTCATAGATGTTGGTGCGTTGTGGTGAACGGTTTTTTGCCAACACTTTTTTCGCTATGTCGTTCATTAAGACGATGCCATATTCATCATCGTCATCACGCTTTTTCACCACCAGCGCTTTCACTTCACTCTTCCTCGCTAGCGTGATCCCTTCGTGAACCGTAATCAACCCATCGACAATGATGTATGTTGCCGCCATTACGTCTCTGACTCTAATCAGCTCATGACTACTCATAACTCATCCTCTACCACTTTAGTTAGCTTCTCGACTTGGTGTGCGACACCGACAGCATCCTCGACATCAATCTGCACGGCAATCCCTTGACCGGATTCCTGATCGAACTCTCCAACGTCACTGATGGTTTCTAAAATGTGTCTCGACAAATGCTCCTCTACAACAAATAACAGCACATCTTTTTGCACCTCCAAGGTTAATCCAAAGAAAGTTCGTTTCTGGTTTAAACCTTGTCCTCGGGCATTGTTGATCACCGTAGCCCCCGTAGCTCCTGCATCTCTTGCTGCATCGAGCACCTTGTCGGTTTTGCTGTCTTCAACAAAGGCCAAAATCAATTTAAAGCGCATTTTCTTTTTCCTCCGCGGTTCCTTTATTCAACCACTGGGTAATCTGGGCATAGCCCATCACAGAAATCATTGGAAACAGGCTGGCAAACGCTATCAAGCCAAAGCCATCTATCATTGGGTTTCGACCTGGTACGGTTGAAGCTAACCCCAACCCAAGCGCGGTCACTAAAGGTACGGTCACCGTCGAGGTAGTAACACCGCCTGAATCGTAAGCCAAAGGTACAATCAACTTTGGCGCATAGAAGGTTTGAATCACCACTACGATGTAACCGGCGATAATGTAGTAGTGAATAGGATCACCAACGACAATCCGATAGCTGCCTAGAGCAATACCAACTGCCACCCCCAAAGCAACGGCAACGCGCAATCCATTCACACTAATACTGCCACCAGAAACCTGATTTGCCTTTATCGCTACTGCAATAAGAGAAGGCTCTGCGATTGTCGTGCTGAAACCGATAAAGAAAGCAAAGATATACACCCAGTAGTAGTCTACCCAACTTAAGGCTTGACCGATGGATACTTTAAACTCGCGTAGAAATGCAGGGGCAGTAAGCTGCGTTGCCATGGTTTCACCCAACGGAAACAGCGCCATTTCTAACCCAAGCAAAAACAGCGACAAACCGAGGATAACGTAGGCAAATCCAAGCAGGACTTTAGGCAGGTTAGAGATGGGACGTCGTAATACTGCAAGCTGGAAGCCAAAAATAATGGTCGCAATCGGGATCACGTCACTGATAGTAGAAACAAAGGTATCGAAGAAGTGCTCAAACGAAATCATGCCACCACCATCCCGTATACCATCACAAACATCATTGGTAGCAATGAGGCAAAGGCGATCAAACCAAACCCATCAATCATAGGGTTTCGCCCTTTGATCGCGGAAGCGAGCCCAACACCAAGCGCTGTGACCAAAGGAACCGTAATTGTGGATGTCGTCACTCCTCCAGAATCATAAGCCACCCCAATGATTGATTCAGGTGCAAATCCCGTTAGTATCACAACGCCAATATAACCGCCTATGATCATGTACTGAATCGGCCAGCCCTTGAGAATTCGCAACACGCCGAGCACAATCGCTACACCTACCGACAAAGCAACCGTTAGGCGTAATCCATCTGCGTACTCTTCCATAGATTGTTCTGTATTGGCAATCATGCCCCCTTCAGCCGCAACTTCTGATGCTTCCTCTGCAACAGCTGTCAAGGCTGGTTCTGCAATGGTGGTACCAAAACCCAAGCAGAACGCAAAGATCAGTAACCAGAAAACGCTGCCTTTATTAGCGAACGCTTGTGCCATATTTTCCCCAATGGGAAACAAACCAAGCTCTAATCCAAAGATAAAGAAGGTTAAACCGAGAATAACCAGAAGAAGACCAAATAGAATAGAGACGAGATTAGGCAGCGGTTCCTGAAGCACGACCAACTGAAAAAAGGTGATGACAATAACAATAGGTAGCAAGTCACGAGCACTACTGAGCAACGCTCTAAATAGAGCAACAAATGCCTCCATACTCCCTCCTATCTACTGACTGTTATTCTCCTTTAAGTTCAGCATGACACAGTTTCCCTAAGCTAAGTGTGAGCTTTGCTAAAGGCTTGATAACATTTTGTTACATTCTTTCAAATTGTGAACTTCGCATCGCTTCCCAACAAAATGCTTCTAACTCCTTAGGAACTAATAATAAAATCGACACTGCAAGTCATTGATATGATCACGCTAGGCGTATAACGACTATAATGTTTGAATAGTTTTACCATCAAAGGGATGACATGAAGATACTACTGACCGGCGGCACAGGCTTTATTGGCTCAGAGCTACTTAAGTTACTGACCACTTACCAAGTCATTTTGCTTACGCGTAACCCAGAGCAAGCAAAACAACGACTTAATCATGCCGATGTCGGTAATATTGAATATCTCGACTCCCTTGATTCACTTGAAGATCTTAATGATGTTGATGCCGTGATTAACCTCGCAGGCGAACCGATCGCAGACAAGCGCTGGAGCAAGGAGCAGAAAGAGATCATTTGTAACAGCCGTTGGAAGGTTACCGAGCGTATTGTCGCACTGATCCACGCAAGTACAGAGCCACCATCGGTGTTCATCAGTGGATCTGCCGTTGGTTATTACGGCGACCAGCAAGACCATCCTTTTGATGAGTGCTTACACGTCAATAGCGAGGCGTTCGCTCACTCCGTTTGTGCTCGTTGGGAGCAGATAGCAAAACGTGCAGAATCCGAACAAACCCGAGTATGCTTGTTGCGTACTGGCGTTGTCCTTGGTCCAAATGGTGGCGCACTTGCCAAAATGATTTTGCCTTACAAACTAGGTTTAGGGGGACCATTGGGTAGCGGTAAACAATACATGCCATGGATCCATATTTTGGATATGGTTCGTGCCATTATGTACTTGCTTGAAACGCCACACGCTCATGGTGAATTCAACTTATGTGCTCCCCACCCTGTTAGCAATCGAATCTTTAGTGGCACACTGGCGAAAACGCTAAAACGTCCACATATTCTCTTCACCCCTAAATGGGTGATGAATATGGCGATGGGAGAATCCTCTTGCTTACTGTTTGATAGCATTCGCGCCAAACCGAAAAAGCTGACCGAATTGGGTTTTCAATTCAGCTACTCTCGCGTCGAACCTGCACTCAAGAACTTGCTTCAAGATCGCAGTTATTGAATCATAAGGCTCACTATACTTTCGTGAGCCCTCTAATATGAAAAAATCCATTCTTATCACCGGATGCTCCACTGGCATCGGCTACGTTTGTGCCCATGCTTTGAAAAAAGAGGGCTTCCACGTGATTGCCTCCTGTCGGCACGAACAAGATGTCGAACGCTTAACAAGCGAAGGACTAACCTGTATTCAATTGGATCTTAACGATTCTGAAAGCATCTCTTCGGGAGTCAAGCAAGCATTAACACTAGCCGACGGAAAGTTATATGCCGTATTCAATAACGGGGCATATGGTCAGCCTGGCGCGCTAGAAGACTTGCCGACAGAGGCGCTCCAAGCTCAGTTTCAAACCAACTTTTTTGGCTGGCATCAGTTAGTCAGAGAAGTACTGCCACATATGCGCAAACAGGGTGAAGGAAGAATCATCCAAAATAGCTCTGTGCTTGGGTTTGCAGCCATGAAATATCGTGGTGCCTATAATGCCTCTAAGTTCGCACTCGAAGGCTGGACCGACACACTACGTTTGGAATTGATGGACACCAACATCAAAATCGCACTGATAGAGCCGGGACCTATTGAAACCCAATTTAGACACAATGCATTAAAAGCCTTCGAGCGATGGATTGATGTCGAGAACAGCCCACACAAAGCCGCTTACGAAGGTCAGAAGCAGCGTCTAGATAACGACAAGTCGAACAATAGATTTGTGCTTCCTGCAGAATCTTGCATCGAGCCAGTGCTTCATGCGCTAACAAGCGATAAACCAAAAATCCGCTACCGCATTACAACGCCAACTAAAGTATTTGCCGTGTTAAAGCGCCTATTACCAACGCGTATTCTTGATAAGATTCTGCGACAAGCAGCATAAAAACTTTTTATCACAATGTAATTTTATCGTAACAATGTGATGTCATTATGAGCATGTAGGTTAAGAAAGCCTCAATGTTCGAATCAATTTCTAAGTTAGTATCTTCATCTATCGAGCCTGAACACGATGTTGATACTCACTTTAGATTTGGTATCGCCACCCTTTCTGTTTTGTATTTACGCGAGACAATAATGACATTAAATCAGCTCAACTGGCTTAGTGTGGGTGTAGTGTTGACTGTGTTCATCCTATTTTGATACCTCACCCAGCACACAAAGATAATGTCTAACAAGACTCCCTAATTCGTGCTGGAATAGCCAAAGTTTTATAGCACTTTCGCTTGCTATCAGGATTACGCTGCTTCGGCAGCGTTTTTCCTTTCTATCGCTTGAATTTCCCAAATATCAACTCCATATCTACAATCAACGACAAGAAACAAAAAGCAAGGACACTCTGATGCAATCCCCATTTATCGTTGAGTTAACAGAACAAAATTTCCGCGAGACTCTTGAAGGGTCAATGAACACGCCAGTGTTGATCCACTTCTGGGCGAGTGCTCAACCAGAAAGTGCGCAAGTGATCCCTGAGCTACAGATGCTAACTCAGCAATACAACGGTGCATTCACCCTTGCTCTATTGAACTGTGAGCAGCAACCAGCTTTAGCATCACAGTTTGGCGTACAAGTCTTACCAACTATCGCGTTGTTTATGAACGGTCAAGCGGTAGATGGTATGGGTGGTCCTCAGCCGATTGATGCCATTTCAGCCATGCTGCAAAAACACCTCCCAAGCCAAGACGAAATGCAGTTAAAGCAAGCAAGCGAGTTGCTCCAACAAGGCGAACATGCTCAAGCTCTAGCTATTTTGCAAACCCTTTCAGAAGATCTGCAAAACCGCGGTGATGTAAAACTAGCGATGGCAGATTGTTTGCTAGAAACCAAACAATTTGAATTGGCACAAACGCTATTGAGTACAATCCCACTGGAATATCAAGATAACTACTATAAGGGATTGATTGCCAAGTTAGATCTGCACCTCCAAGCAGCAGATAGCCCAGAGCTTCAACGCCTTGAACAAGAGCTAGCCGCAAACCCAGATAACTTCGAATTGGCATGTGAGCTTGCAGTTCAATACAACCAAGTTGGTCGCGATGAAGAAGCGTTGGAGCTACTTTGGAATATTTTAAAAACCAACCTCGGCGCACAAGACGGTGAAGTGAAGAAAACTTTTATGGATATCTTAAGTGCATTGGGTCAAGGCAATGCATTAGCAAGTAAATTCCGTCGTCAGTTGTACTCTATTCTCTACTAATTAAAGTACTAACCTGCTGAATTAAAAAATATAAAAAGGTCGGATTAATCCGGCCTTTATTCTGTCTATAATTTATCGAGGCTCTCATTTCTACGATTGTGTCATAAGCCTAAATGAGTAAAAATGAAACAAACATTATGCACTTAAGGGAATAGAACATGCCAATCGACTCATTGATCACCATCGGGATCTTAGTTGTACTAGCCATTATTGTCCTCGCTTCTGGGATCAAAACCGTACCACAAGGGAACAACTGGACCGTCGAACGCTTCGGACGTTATACCCACACCTTAAAGCCAGGTCTAAACCTAATCATTCCTTTCGTTGATCGCGTAGGTCAAAAAGTCAACATGATGGAACGTGTACTGGACATCCCGGCACAAGAAGTCATCTCAAAAGACAATGCGAATGTTGTTATCGATGCAGTCGGCTTTGTCCAAGTCATCGACGCAGCCAAAGCGGCGTATGAAGTCAACGATCTAGAACACGCTATCCGTAACCTAACACTAACGAACATTCGTACCGTGCTCGGCTCAATGGAATTGGATGAGATGCTTAGCCAGCGTGACATGATCAACACCAAATTGCTCTCTATCGTTGACCAAGCAACCAACCCTTGGGGCGTAAAAGTAACCCGTATCGAGATTAAAGACGTTCAGCCACCAGCGGATCTAACAGCAGCAATGAACGCTCAGATGAAAGCAGAACGTAATAAGCGTGCTGAAATCCTAGAAGCTGAAGGGATACGTCAGGCAGAAATCTTACGAGCAGAAGGTCAAAAACAATCGGAAATTCTGAAAGCGGAAGGTGAAAAGCAATCGGCGATCTTACATGCGGAAGCGCGTGAGCGTGCAGCTCAAGCAGAAGCAAAAGCGACTTACATGGTATCTGAAGCAATCGCTAAAGGTGATGTTCAGGCGGTTAACTACTTTATTGCCCAAGGTTATACCGATGCACTGAAGAGTATCGGTCAAGCGGAAAATGGTAAGATCATCATGATGCCGATCGAAGCGACAGGTCTAATGGGCTCAGTCGCGGGTATTGCTGAAATGTTCAAACAAAGTAAGGACTAAGGATTGCCTATGGATTTATTTAGCCTATTAGAAAGCGTGTCATTCTGGCATTGGATTGCGCTTGGTTTAGCCTTGCTCGCTGTAGAGCTATTGGGCACAGCAGGCTATTTTCTTTGGCTAGGCATTTCCGCCCTGATCGTTGGCGCTATCCTATCTTTCTTACCAATGAGTTGGCAGATGCAGTGGCTTGCCTTTGTGGCTTTCAGTTTGGTTACCACTTGGCTATGGTGGAGAAAGCAATGGTCCAAGGATCGCAAAAGTGATCAAGCCAGAGATCTCAATCAAAAACACAAACAGCTGATAGGTAATATTGTCACGCTCGAAGAAGATTTTCACATTGGAATGAATCGTCTTAGAGTGGCAGATACAACGTGGTCAGCTGAATGCGAACACGAATTGCCGACGGGAACTCGGGTCGAAATTATCGCCGTAGACGGCATAATTTTGAAGATTAAACCGGTTTCTCGCTGATTTGTGTCAAAATAAAAGGGTGCTCAGCATCCTTTTATTTCCTTTCCGTGACTAATGCTTTTATTTCATCTACTTATTTAAATTAACCACAAAAATTAAGTAATAGAAATATTATTAATATTCTCTCCTTTATCAAAACAGATCCTCCTACTAAATTAAAATTTCAAGCACATAGATAAATATATCCCAAGATTTAAAATCTAAATTCATTTTAAAAAATAAAACACTGTTGAATTAATTTTTGATCTTTCTAGGTCTCTATACATACTTAACGCATAAGCATGGCAATTAAATGCTTATATTTTTTTAAGGTAAGTAAGAGGATGTACTATGAAGAAGTGTTTTTTGTTTTTAGCGTGCAGCGCGTTTGCGTTTTCTTCATTCGCCTATAACAACGGGAATGGAGGCACCACCAATCTAGGACCTATCGTTGAATGTGTTTTACCAAGTGGCGATGTTGCCCATCTACCTAGTGAGATGTGCCGCTTTCAAGGTGGTTCATGGGACAACTAAATCGTAGGTTAGATTAAGGAGCAGAACGCTACGCTTTAATATTTCCCACCTATACAACGAACTCAAGTAATTAAGTGAAATTAAAAAGAAAATACATTCTAGATTACAAGGTAAATAATATGAAACTGGTAACTGGATTATTAGTCGCTATCGCTGCATTAATGCCATTGACTTCGCTAGCAAATGGCGCTTCTGGTGGTAGAACATTAGCACCGGAAATAAAGTGTGAATTGCCCAACGGCAACGTACACATGCTTCCTCCCCTATATTGCAAAATGTATGACGGAAAAGAAGTAAAATAAAAAAGGAGCCGATTGGCTCCTTTTTCTTAACTTCTAAATATTAGTGGAAGCTGTATGGGATAAGAACTTGTAGACGTAGGTCTGTCTCATCCGCGTCTGCTGCACCAGCAAACTCGTCACGCTCTAGGATAGTACCGTGTAGACGCACGGTTGTACCTTTAAGAGAACCGCTTTGTAGAGAGTAAGAAACTGTTGCGTTAACTGCGTACTCGCTCTCGTAATCCCAGTCACCAGATGCGCCGCTTGCTGCAGAGTCTGCACCAGAACCGTAGCCGAAGCCTAGGTAGTAGTTCCAGCCGTTACCTTGGTTGTAAGATAGACGGTTGTACCAAGCTAGCTCGCCAGCTTTGTTCCAGTCAGATAGAGCATCCCACCATTGTGACCAAGTACCATTATTCATACCGTAAGTATGGATTGTACGAGGAACGAAATCTGAACGGTTGTCTGTGTCTGTGTAACGTAGTTCAGACATCCAAGACAGTTTACCGAACGATTGGTTTAGAGATAGACCAGTGTGGAAACCTAGACCATCGTATTTCACATCGTCATCAACACCGTAGAAGTCAAATGCAAGAGTAGTACGGTCACTTACTGTGTACTTCAAATAAGCTTTGTATGACGTGTTATCAGTTTCGTCATGGTAGCTAGTTACTTGACCTGCACCCCAGTCGATACCGTTAGCGTATTTAACGCCTGTCGCTTGACCAAGACCAACTTGGAAGAATAGAGCATCAGTAATGTTACCGTTCAAACCTAGAGAGTGTAGGTAGCTCCAAGAAGTGTCTGACCATAGTGCTGGCGCGTAGTCATCTTCGTGTAGCAACCATGGTGCTGTAAATTGGTCTGCACCAAAGTAGCTTAGGTTGAAATCACCCAGCTTCGCGTTTAGTTCGAAACCACGGTAAGTACCTGGTACGAAGCTCCAAACGTTACCGATTGTGCCATTACCACCAGCTTGCAACATACCGAAGCGAGCGTTAAAGTTTTCGCCAGTCTTAAACTTCAGAGCAGCTTTGTAAACTTTAAGTTGATCACCGTCACCTGCACCCCAGTCTAGGTTAGTACAAGTAGAGATCTCGTTACATAGGTAACCGTCTGCGCCTTTCAAGCTATCGTTGTATAGGTCGCCAGAGTAGTAAGCTGCTACGTCTGCACCTAACCAACCATCATGGTAGCCAGAAGTGAAGTCAATGATCGCATTGTAAGATGAGTAGTTTAGACGGCTCCAGCGGTCGCCATTCTCACCACCAGGTTTACCTGTTGTACGAGTACGAGAACGAGTATCAACAACGAACATTGCATTAAGACTTGAGTCTTGCATAAATTCGTTAACTTTTTCTACATACTCACCACCAGCTGCACTTTCAGTAGATGCTGTAGCCGGAGCTACTGCAACTGCACCAAACATCGCAGCTGTTAACGCTGAAACCTTGAAAAATTTGTCCATGGAAAAAACTCCTAAAAATGGATATAGCTGTATTTTTCTATCTCGCCTTAAGTTGGCCGCCGAAGGAGAGAAGTAAATTCCTGAGTGAACCTCAATATTTCTAAATTGGTTCTTTTTAGTTCCTGCATACACACCGTGTATCCACGCTTCTAAGACTAACTTCGCATCTAAAAACATCCAAATGGAACTTATTTTTTTTCTAAAAAAATATGACCAACGCCAAAGTTCCATATAAGTTGTTGATCCAGATCTTATTTTTAACACCAAAGACACAAACCAAAGAAAAGACCTTAAATATCAAACACATAACGAAAACTCATCCATTCTATTTTGAAGTCGATCGCAGAGTTTTAGTTATAAAAGAAGAATAACGTAAGGAGAGATCCTGATCACTGAAATCAGGAAAAGTGGTATTTGAACGGTTATTGAGTGACTTTTTAATTGCCAAGAAAAAGCCCCAAGCGACTGACACTTGGGGCTTTTAGGTATTTTTTATCTTTTTTGAGGAGAGTTATTTCATCAAATTGAGTAAGTCTTGCTCAGTTTGAATCTCAATTCCAAGTTCTTGAGCTTTAGCTAGCTTAGAACCGGCATTTTCTCCAGCAAACAAAATATCTGTTTTCTTCGAAACACTACCAGTTACTTTTGCGCCTAAATTCTGTAGTGCTTCTTTCGCCTCTGAACGACCTAACTGAGAAAGCGTACCGGTTAACACCACGGTTTTACCTTCCAAAGGTAATTCGACCCCTTCCTGTGGTGTGGCGATTTCTGGCCAGTGAATGCCCTGCGCCAGTAGGTCTTGTACGACCGCTTGGTTTTTCTCTTCGCTGAAGAAAGTGGTAATGTGTTTTGCTACGACCACACCAATATCTTGAACCTCAACCAACTGCTCTTCTGTTGCTTGCTCAATGGTGTCAAGGTTCTTGAAATGTTGTGCAAGGTTTGCAGCTGTAGCTTCACCGACTTCTCGGATACCAAGTGAGTACAAGAAACGTGGCAATGTTGTTAGTTTTGATTTCTCAAGAGCATTCACAACGTTGGTTGCCGATTTCGGTCCCATTCGTTCCAAGACCGTCAGTACGCCTGCAGAAAGCTTGAACAGGTCAGCTGGCGTTTCGACCATCTCACGATCAACCAATTGTTCAATGACCTTCTCACCCAATCCGTCTACATCTAGCGCCTTACGAGACACAAAATGTTTTAACGCTTCTTTACGTTGAGCCTGACATACTAAACCACCAGTACAACGTGTAACGGCTTCACCTTCGATACGTTCAACATGAGAGCCACATACCGGACAAGCATTGGGGAATAGGATCTCGCGCGCCGTTTCTGGGCGACGTTCTTTGATAACAGAGACAACTTGCGGAATCACATCACCAGCACGACGAATCACTACTTGATCACCTACCATCACTTGTAAACGTTCAATCTCGTCTGCGTTGTGAAGAGTTGCATTACTTACCGTGACACCACCAACAAATACTGGCTCAAGCTTAGCTACTGGCGTAATGGCACCTGTACGACCAACTTGGAACTCCACATCATTTAGCGTGGTAATTTCTTCTTGCGCAGGGAATTTATACGCGATAGCCCAACGAGGAGCGCGAGCAACAAAACCCAAACGCTCTTGAATTGCAATATCATCAACTTTAATGACGACGCCATCAATTTCATACGCCAAAGCTTCACGACGGTTAAGAATGTCTTGGTAGTAGGCTTTTACCTCTTCCAAGTTATCGACTCGCTTGGTTTCAGGGCACATTGGTAAGCCCCAAGATTTGATTTGTAAGAATCGCTCGTAGTGGCTGTTTGCTAACGTAGCACCTTCAACAACGCCAACGCTGTAAGCATAAAAGCTCAATGGACGCGAAGCGGTAATACGTGAATCTAGTTGACGCAGACTGCCCGCCGCCGCGTTACGTGGGTTAACAAAAACTTTCTCGCCTTTTTGACGAGCGATCTCGTTAAGTTTGTCAAAACCCGCTTTTGGCATAAAGACTTCACCACGAACTTCTAGACGTGTCGGCCAGTCTTTACCCTGCAGCTTTAATGGAATTGCGCTGATGGTACGTACATTTTCCGTGATGTTTTCACCAGTAGTACCATCACCACGTGTCGCAGCCTGGACCAAGACACCATCTTCGTACAATAGACTTACAGCCAAACCGTCAAGCTTAGGCTCACAGCAGTACTGTTTGATGGTATGACCGACAACGCGATCTTGAGCGCGTTTATGAAAACCATCCAGTTCCGTATCATCAAAAGCGTTATCCAACGATAGCATCGGCACTTCATGAGTAACTTGGCTGAACTCAGACAGTGGCTGACCTCCTACGCGTTGACTTGGAGAGTCGACGGTAACCAGTTCTGGGTGTTCGGCTTCAATATCCAATAATTCACGCATCATACGATCGTACTCTGCATCTGGAATCTCTGGGTTATCTTCCACGTAGTAACGAACCGCGTGGTAATGCAACGACTCTTTTAGCTCTTCTAGTCGCTGATGTACTGATTCAGACATATTAAAGCCCCGTGTATATTCATTAATGAGGTTGGGAATCTAAGAAAAAGGGCTCCTAACGGAGCCCTATCATTATTTGGTGTTAAGGTTATGCGTTAGCAGCATTAAACTCAACTATTTGACGTCGATATGATGCTAATCGATCAGGTGTCATCAGGTTACGTTGATCATCCAGTACGTTCCCCCCCATATCGTCCGCGACTTGCTGTGCAATACGCAGCATAAGGTTGAAGTTTTGGTCTGCTTCACCATAGCAAGGGAGAGTCATAAAGAAGGAAATACCTTTCGTTGAAAACTCTGCTGGGTCACCGTGCTCTAACGTACCCGGCTGCATCATGTTTGCAACACTGAATAACACTTTACCATTGCCAGACAAGTCCACATGACGATGGAAGATATTCATTTCACCGTAAATCAAACCGTTTTGCTGAAGGCTATCGAATAGCTTAGTACCAATAAATGGCTCTTCGCCTGCACAGTGCACATTTAACACAATCACTTGCATTTCTGGCTCTGGCTTCGGCTCTTCAACCGCTACCTCTGTCATTACAGGCGCAATCTCTACTTCTGCCGATTCTGGTACCACCGTTGTTTCAAATACCGGTTCGATAATTTCTTCTTTTTCCGCGATAGTTTCGTTTTCAGCAAAAGTGTCTACTGACTCTTGTAAAACAGGCTCTACCACGTCTTCTTCTGTTTTTGTCGCAACAAAAGCTGGGATTTCTTGCTCTTCTTTATGCTCTTTCTCTTCTTTTACATCAAGAACATCATCGATCAGAGGATCAGAAGCGAATTTATTATCAAATGAATTCTCCATCCCAAAGTCTGGCTCTTTGCGATCTTTACGGATGATTTCGAAGTCGTCTTCTGGAGCAGGAGCAAAATCACGCTCTTGTTCTGGAGACTCTTTATCCTCTTGGTCAACATCCAACTTACCAAGCGGCTTGTTACCAAATTTTGCTTTGCCTTCTTTTTTGCTTGTCCACAGACCATGAAATAGCAATGCGGCGATGGCTAATGCGCCAACAACAATGAGTACGAATCGCAATTCCTGCATTATTTACTCTCAATCTACTTGTTCTACTACTCGCACATCCTTGAGCAGTAACCCAAGTGCAATAAATCCGAATGATGCTTTTACTTTACCAAAACTATATGTAGGTTTAGAACAACTTAATGCAAGAAGTTCGGTTTTTTGTTGTGATTCTTGCCACGATTCCACTTTACAAGACCCAAAATGTTAGGGCATTGAAAGAAAACCATCCACAGGTACAATGAGTTTTCACTTACACGAAACAAAATAGATATGAAGTTGAATAATCAGCCTAGAACCGGATTCGGTTACTTCCTATATGGGATTCAAATAGCACTCTCTCCGGAGATCCGTCGCTTTGTGGTTTTGCCATTACTTGCCAACGTATTACTCGTGGGTGGCGCGATTTTCTATCTATTCTCCCATCTCGATGTTTGGATCCAGAACTGGATTGGTCAGTTACCAGATTTTCTCTCTTGGCTTACCTACATATTATGGCCAATATTGGTGTTAACTATTCTCGCCACATTCTCTTATTTCTTTAGTACATTAGCTAACTTCATCGCCGCACCATTCAATGGTTTACTCGCTGAAAAAGTCGAAGAGTCCTTAACGGGTCAAAAAGTGAATGATGATGGCATGGCTGCGGTGATAAAAGATGTCCCTCGCGTGCTGGCACGAGAATGGCGAAAATTGCTTTATGTCCTACCAAAAGCAATTGGCTTGTTTCTTCTTCTGTTGATCCCTGCACTCGGGCAAACGGTTGGACCTTTCTTGTGGTTCATCTTCACCGCTTGGATGCTTGCTATCCAGTACTGTGACTATCCGTTTGATAACCATAAAGTGTCTTTCAACGAGATGCGTTACAAATTGAAACAAAAGCAAGGGAAAGCCTATGGCTTTGGAGTGTTGGTTTCGGTGTTTACCACGATTCCAATTCTTAACCTAATTGTTATGCCTGTTGCTGTCTGCGGTGCAACTGCAATGTGGGTGAACGAATTTAAGCATCAACAATAACTCACACTTTCATTCGATACGGGGAGGTTTTAGACGCCTCCCCTTTCATTTTGCTCAATTCTCGACCAACCTCATAAGATATAACTTTTTAATCCTTTTCCCTTTTTTTGAGACCGCATATTCTTCTACTCATATTCACAATATCGTGTAATGAAGGAACATCACTATGAGCAAGATCTACGAAGACAACTCTCTTACTATCGGTAACACACCTCTTGTTCGCTTGAATAAAGTGAGCAAAGGTAAAGTTTTGGCGAAAATCGAAGCGCGTAACCCAAGCTTCAGTGTTAAGTGCCGTATTGGTGCGAACATGATTTGGGAAGCAGAAAAGGCAGGTACTCTTAAGCCGGGCGTTGAGCTAGTTGAGCCAACCAGTGGTAACACAGGTGTTGCACTTGCATTCGTAGCAGCCGCTCGCGGTTACAAGCTCACTCTGACAATGCCAGAATCAATGAGCCTTGAGCGTCGTAAGCTGCTTAAAGCGCTAGGTGCAAATCTAGAACTAACAGAAGCAGCAAAAGGTATGAAAGGCGCGATCGCTAAAGCGGAAGAAATCGTTGCAAGCAATCCAGACAAATACCTTCTTCTACAGCAGTTCAACAACCCAGCCAACCCAGAGATTCACGAGAAGACAACTGGTCCAGAAATCTGGGAAGCAACAGACGGTGAAATCGATGTATTCGTAGCAGGTGTAGGTACAGGCGGTACCATCACAGGCACAAGCCGCTACATCAAAGGTGAGAAAGGCAAAGCCATCACATCTGTTGCAGTAGAGCCAGCAGAATCACCAGTAATTGCGCAAGCGCTAGCAGGTGAAGAAATCCAACCAGCGCCTCACAAAATCCAAGGTATTGGTGCAGGTTTCATCCCTGGTAACTTAGATTTAGAACTTCTAGACCGTGTTGAGCAAGTGACTTCTGAAGAAGCGATCGAGATGGCTCGTCGCCTAATGGAAGAAGAAGGCATCCTAGCTGGCATCTCATCAGGAGCAGCAGTCGTTGCAGCAAACCGACTCGCAGAACTTCCTGAATTTGAAGGAAAAACAATCGTAACAGTTCTACCAAGCTCTGGTGAACGTTACCTAAGTACAGCACTATTTGCTGGTATCTTTACCGAGAAAGAGAACCAACAGTAATATGTGGTCAAATCAATTTTTCGTTTAAAAAAGCCCCGTTCAGGGGCTTTTTTGTTGATCCCTGCCCCACCTTTGGTAATATCAGGGTGTTTTATTTTTAGGTTCAAAATAAAGAATCTAAACCAAAAAGGTTTCAGTGTAATTACGCACGCAAACAGTTGCGTAATTACCAAACTTTTGACTAGTATCAGTTCTGACACGCTTTGAACTCTCCCGTGCTAGCGCACAAGGTGTAAAGCAGTTAAGCTAAAACTTAGTCACAAACTAACAAAAAAATACATTTATTGGGGTATATCACATGTACGAGAAGCAAGTAGAAATCACAGCAGAAAACGGTCTTCACACTCGTCCAGCTGCACAGTTCGTTAAAGAAGCTAAAGCATTCGACGCGGACATCACTGTGACTTCTAACGGTAAAAGCGCTAGCGCTAAGAGCCTATTCAAGCTACAAACACTAGGCCTAGTAAAAGGTACTCTAGTAACTATCTCAGCTGAAGGCCCACAAGCTCAGCAAGCAGTTGACCACCTAGTTGCTCTAATGGACCAACTACACTAATTCGGTCTCCTATTTCAGAAGCCATTTTGTGAAAGCAAAATGGCTTCGTTGGAAATAGACTCAAAACTAAGCTAAAACTATTCGTTAGCGCACCCATTATTCTCCCGTTTTATAAAGTTGACCAACTTAAGGTAAGGCTATGATTTCAGGCATCCTAGCATCTCCTGGTATTGCAATCGGTAAAGCACTACTACTTCAAGAAGATGAAATTGTCCTAAACACAAACACTATTTCTGATGATCAAGTAGAAGCAGAAGTTGCACGTTTCTTTGACGCTCGTAACAAATCTTCTGCTCAACTAGAAACTATCAAGCAAAAAGCGCTTGAAACGTTTGGCGAAGAAAAAGAAGCGATCTTTGAAGGTCACATCATGCTTCTTGAAGACGAAGAGCTAGAAGAGGAAATCCTAGCACTTATCAAAAACGACAAAATGTCTGCTGACCACGCGATCCACTCTGTGATCGAAGAGCAAGCAACGGCTCTTGAGTCTCTAGACGACGAATACCTGAAAGAACGTGCAACTGACATCCGTGATATCGGTTCTCGTTTCGTTAAGAACGCTCTAGGTATCAACATCGTCTCTCTAAGCGATATTGATCAAGAAGTTATCCTAGTAGCTTACGACCTAACGCCATCTGAAACTGCACAGATCAACCTAGACTACGTTCTTGGTTTTGCTTGTGACATCGGCGGTCGCACTTCTCACACTTCAATCATGGCTCGCTCTCTTGAGCTTCCAGCTATCGTTGGTACTAACGACATCACTAAGCAAGTTAAGAACGGCGACATGCTGATTCTTGATGCGATGAACAACAAGCTCGTTATCAACCCATCTGACGCTGAGCTAGAAGAAGCAAAAGCAGTTAAAGCTGCATTCCTTGCTGAAAAAGAAGAGCTAGCTAAGCTAAAAGACCTACACGCAGAAACAACTGACGGTCACCGCGTAGAAGTTTGCGGTAACATCGGTACTGTTAAAGACTGTGACGGTATCATCCGTAACGGTGGTGAAGGTGTTGGTCTGTACCGTACTGAATTCCTATTCATGGACCGTGACGCACTTCCAACTGAAGAAGAGCAATACCAAGCTTACAAAGAAGTTGCTGAAGCAATGAACGGTCACGCTGTGATCATCCGTACTATGGATATCGGCGGCGACAAAGATCTTCCATACATGGATCTTCCAAAAGAGATGAACCCGTTCCTAGGCTGGCGTGCAGTACGTATCAGCTTGGATCGTCGTGAAATCCTACGTGACCAGCTACGTGGTATCCTACGTGCATCTGCACACGGTAAACTGCGTATCATGTTCCCAATGATCATCTCTGTTGAAGAAATCCGTGAGCTTAAGAAAGCGATCGAAGAGTACAAAGCAGAACTACGCGCTGAAGGTCATGCATTCGACGAAAACATCGAAATCGGTGTAATGGTTGAGACTCCAGCTGCAGCAGCTATCGCGCACCACCTAGCGAAGGAAGTATCTTTCTTCTCTATCGGTACAAACGACCTAACTCAGTACACACTAGCGGTTGACCGTGGTAACGAGATGATTTCTCACCTATACAACCCACTATCACCAGCTGTACTTACTGTGATTAAGCAAGTTATCGACGCTTCTCACGCTGAAGGTAAGTGGACTGGTATGTGTGGTGAGCTAGCAGGTGATGAGCGTGCAACACTTCTACTTCTAGGTATGGGTCTAGACGAGTTCTCAATGAGCGGCATCTCTATCCCTAAAGTGAAGAAAGTTATCCGTAACTCTAACTTCGCAGAAGTGAAAGCAATGGCTGAAGAAGCACTTTCTCTACCAACAGCAGCAGAAATTGAAGCAGTTGTAGAAAAGTTCATTGCAGAGAAAACTCAATAATCAACTAATTCCAATGAGATAGGCGGTTAAAAAAAGTCGTCTATCTCGAAAGATTGGTATACTATAATTCGACAGAATTAAATAAAACGTTAGGAGCATGACACAATGGGTCTGTTTGACAAACTTAAGAAGCTAGTATCTGACGACAGCGCTGACGCAGGTGCAATCGAAATCATCGCACCACTTTCTGGTGAGATCGTGAACATTGAAGATGTGCCAGATGTTGTTTTCGCTGAGAAAATCGTTGGTGATGGTATTGCTATCAAACCTGCTGGTAACAAAATGGTAGCTCCTGTAAACGGTACTATCGGTAAGATCTTCGAAACGAACCACGCGTTCTCTATCGAGTCTGACGACGGTGTTGAGCTTTTCGTTCACTTCGGTATCGATACTGTTGAACTTAAAGGCGAAGGCTTCAAGCGTATCGCTGAAGAAGGTCAAACTGTTAAAGCTGGCGACACTGTAATTGAATTCGACCTAGCTCTTCTAGAAGAGAAAGCGAAATCAACGCTAACTCCAGTTGTTATCTCTAACATGGACGAAATCAAAGAGCTAAACAAGCTTTCTGGTTCTGTTACTGTTGGTGAAACTCCAGTTCTACGTGTAACTAAGTAATTTTTACTTAGCTGAACACGAAAAAAACGCTGCCATTGGCAGCGTTTTTTATTACCTGAAACTTTTGTTCCTGAGCGACATTCATCGCTGCAACCCGCTTAACTGAGCAAGCCAAGTGCCGAGCTCGGTCTCTGCTTCGCTTGGGCTAATAATGCGGTAGTCGCATCTTGCAGCACTTGTGACCGTACCATCTCCGTCGACTCACGAGCAAAATCCGTATCTCGTATCCGCCCTTTTGATTCGGTCACACTCCGGTTCACCGTGTTAAGGTTATCCATCGTGCCGCTAACCCGGTTTTGGAAGCCACCTATTTCACTTCGATGCGAGTCAACATACTTAATTGCTGCATCAATTACCCCAACTGAAAGCTGCGCCCCGCCAACAGTCGACATATCGATGTCGTCCATTGTGACTAAACCACCAGCACTAACATCAAGCTCATCCGTTAAACTGCCCTCTAACGTTACACCTTCAGGTGCATTCAGCGTCGAGGCAAAGAATTGCAGTTCATTGTTTTCAGTCACTGAGGCACTCACTATCGATTGCTGCGCATTGATATAAGTAGCAACCTGTTCAATGCGATCTCCTAGTTTGAGCCCAATAGATTCTGTTTGGGTTTGCCCTTTACTGTCTTGGTATTCAAATTTAAGGGTTTGATTATCTTTAGTGACTCGCCAATCTTTATCGACCGCATCACCAACATAATGCTGCCCTCCCATCTCCGGGATGTGACTGCGCATATTCCGCAGTGTCAGAGAGATAGAGTTGGCATTCGCTCCAATATGGAAGCTTTGCGAGCCGTAAGAACCATCAAACAGGTTTTTATCTGCAAATGTCGTCGTGATCGCGACACGATCAAGCTCATCTTGCAGCGCTACGACCTCGTATTGAATACTTTGCCGATCACTTGAGTCATTACTGCCGTTTGCCGCTTGAAGCCCCAGAGAGCGCAAGCGTTGCAATATATCACTGCTCTCATGCAAAGCGCCTTCTGCGGTTTGTGCCACCGAATACGCATCGTGCGCATTTCTCAAGGCGACATCAAGCCCTCTCGTTTGGACATTAAGAGTATTGGAGATTTGCAGACCTGCAGCATCATCACTGGCGGAATTAATCCGATAACCCGAGGTGAGGTTTCGCTGAGACTCTATGTTTTGCTCAGCCGCATGACTGAGATGTCGCTGCGTCATCATCGCAGTGACATTGGTATTTAAAGAGACCATCTAATCGATACAAACTCCTTGTCACCTATCCTATTCGGTGTCCCTAATGCGTGATTCGAATATGCAAAAAGCCAGGGATGAACCTGGCTTTTGTATCGCGTCGTATTAGGTTGA
>NZ_BCUF01000023.1 GCF_001591145.1 Vibrio harveyi NBRC 15634 = ATCC 14126 = KCTC 12724
ATATATCCGAGAACCTTGAGGTTACTTGAGTACAAGTTTTAGGTTTGGCCAAATGGTTAGCCAATTTTTCTGAGTTAATCGCTGTCGAAATAAAACCAATGGTCGTTCTGGATTCCAAGTCAGGTAACCTCTAAACAAAGACTCAAATCCGAACGCTGAAATGCACTCTATCTGGTTCTTTTCGTTCAATCTGGCAGCAACCGCCGTCTCTTTTTCTGGCCAGTAACTCATCGCATCCAAGGTAGTTTGGTATGGCTTATCACCATTCCTTAGGTGCATGTTTGCTTGATTACGTACTTGCCAGTTGAACTCTGGCATCATTGCAGTTAACTGGGCTTCATAAATCAACGCCGCCTTGTCATCTATTTCATTTGGGTCGAAGTAGACAATATCAAGGTCATTGAGTGGGGTTGGCTGCGGTTTGTGATGAAGATGGTCCCAAACTAGATTTCGTACGAAGCCTGCAGCAATGTAGCAATCTGGTAAAGCCAGTGAGCGAGCACATTCCATTGCTTTCATACGCTCAGGGTCGGCGAGCAATAATTGAACAAGATCTTCCATGTTCACCCTTAAGATTTGGCTGGTGGCAGCTCAATGCCCAATTCATCGCGTTTTCGCTTACTCAAGCCAAGTGCAACTAATCGATAAGATTCTGATAAATAGTACTTTAGCTCTTCGTCTAGGCGTCCGGAGGTTTCCGTTTGTTGAATCCACTTCATACCACGGTTTGCGAAATAAGGGGCAGGAATATAGCCTTCATAATCACTTAAAAAATCGAAGTTTAAAGGGGAAGTCTTAAACGTAAATGCAGGCTGCTTGTCTTTACTCCAGCCACCAATAGCAAATACCTTTCCACCGACTTTCCAAACGTGCGCATCACCCCATTGAACAACATGAGAAGTAGCAGCGAATGAGCCACAGAATTGATTAAATTCATCGTATGTCATGATGACGTCTCAACCTATCTTAGTCACGGATTTCGCTAGACTAACACAGGTTGAGAGTAAGGTTAGGACGTTTGCGGAAAAGTGCTCACCAGCGCTTGGATTCCGACATGCTAATGGAGAGATGATCGATAAAGGCTCTTAATAACGGTGTGACTTGTTTACGTGTGCCATAGATGGCATGAACGCCTAACGTTTTTGGGTGCCATTCTGGTAACAGCTGAATCAACTTACCCTCAGTGAGCAAATCCTTCACGGTTGGGAAAGGCTGTAAGCTGATTCCGTTACCATTTAAAGCGGCAGCAAGCAGTACTTCTGGGGTATTCGCGCTGATATTGCCTTTGATGGAGACTGATTCATCACCGTTTGGTCCAGAGAATATCCACTCGGAACGACCAAAATAGCTAAAGGAAAGACAATTGTGGTGTCCTAGATCTTGGGCGTTTAACGGTGCGCCTTTTTGTTCGATATATTTGGGGGACGCACATATCACCGAGCGGCATTCACCTAATTGCTTTGCTACGACATTAGCAGGTAACTCATTGGTGATGCGTATGGCAAGATCAATGCGTGATTCCACAAGGTTTACGGTTTCATCTGTCGACACAATATCAATCGCCACATCTGGCCATTGTTCAACAAAGCTTGTGATTGCATCAATGAGGAAGCTACTCACAATGGAATAGCTTGCGGTAATACGCAATTGACCTTTTAGATTCACTCGATTTTGGTTTCGGATTCCGCTTAGGGACTCTTCAAGTGCAAGTAGCTCTCGTGCAATCTCAAGCGTCTCTTTCCCTGCACTGGTTAAGCTGAGGCTTCGAGTTGTGCGGTGGAGTAAACGAGTATCCATCCACTTTTCGAGCTCACCTAAATAACGTGTCACTTTAGTTCGCGAAAGATCGAGATGCTCAGCGGCAGCACTTAAGCTTCCTCGCTCTACGATCGTGACAAAGACGTTCATTGCCTCAAGTCTGTCCATTCTGTTGCTTCACCTTAAGAAAATCGCCGTCACAGTATATGTCCGGATTTCGCAATAGTGAAAGTTGATTTGCTGTCTATTTCATCTAAAACCAATCAAATAAGATGACCTCAACACTAAACGAGCCGCATGAGTTGGTTCTCTAATACGGAATAAGATGATGAATAAGCGTTCAATTACTCTACTGATTACAGCACTAGCGGCATCGAACTATGTGTCGGCTGCGGACTTAACGATTACCCACTACAACCCCGGTAAAAATGCGATCTTTCCTGCAAGCTCTGTGCTTGTTTCTGGTGAAAAAGAGCTGATGTTGTTTGACGCACAATTTAGCGTCAAAGACGGAAAAAAATTGGTGGAACAGATTAAAAACAGTGGCAAAGAGCTGTCGATGATTTACATCAGCAGCGGTGACCCAGACTATTATTTTGGCTTAGAGCCTATTGTTGCTGCATTCCCTGATGTAAAAGTGGTTGCGAGCGAAGCGGTTGTTAAACATATCGAACGTACAAAAGACGCGAAACTGGCGTACTGGGGACCTATTTTGGAAGAGGGGGCACCATCAAAAATTGTTGTGCCTACTGTGCTCAATGACACCACCCTGACGCTTGAAGGTAAGCGCATTGAAGTAAAAGAAATCAATACTCATGATGCTTACCTTTGGGTGCCTGCGGAGAAAACGGTATTTGGTGGTGTATCGGTTTACAGTGGTGTTCATGTTTGGATGGCGGACACTCAGTCGAAACAAGAGCGTGCTCAATGGTCTCAATCGTTGGAGCGCATGAAAGCACTGAAACCAAAAACCGTGATTCCGGGACACTACCTTGGTGATATGCCGAAAGGTGTGGAAGGTGTTCAATTCACTATAAACTACATCGCAGACATTGAGCAGACGTTAGAAAAGTCAAGCAAGCCATCATCAAGCGAGATTTCGGCAGCGATGAAGGCTAAGTACCCACAGTTTGCTGCGACAGAAGGCGATCTTGAACTGGGCGCGAAAGTGCTAAGTGGTGAAATGGAATGGCATTAATCTAAGCTTGCTATTCGCCATACTGCCCAAAAAAACAGCCCCTCATTGTGAGGGGCTGTTTTTTATTATTTTGCTGCTTGTGGACGTGGCTTGCGACGTTGTCCTGATGGCTTGTTGCCTGACGGTTTGCCGTTTGAAGGTTTTGCACCCGCAGGTTTACCGCTGTTAGGCTTGCGGTTTCCTGATGGTTTACCACCGTTACCATTTTTATTTGCGCCTGATTTGTTCGTATTAGGCTGTTTGGTATTCGGCTTGTTACCGCTTGGCTTGTCGTTTGTGCGATCTTGACCATCACGGTTGCCTTTTGGCTTACCAGCGCCGCCTTTGCCTGATTTGTTTTCGCCCTTGCCTGATTTGTTTTCGCCCTTGCCATTTTTGTTGTCGCTGTTGAAACGACGCTTTGGTTTGTTGTTACCGCCGTTGTTTTTCTTCTCAGCTGTTTGACCGTTTTCACCTTCTACTTTTGGCTTCTTAGGCTTTTTCGGTTTCTTTGGCTTGATAGGGCGAGTATCAAGCTTCGACTCTGGCAATACGTTAGTTGGTGCGTAGCCTTCCAGTTCTTTACGAGGCAGCAGTTGTTGAATTAAACGTTCAATCGCAAACAACTCGGATGCTTCAAGTGCGCATACTAAAGAAATCGCTTTACCCACTTCACCAGCACGACCGGTACGACCGATACGGTGAACGTAGTCTTCAGCTACTTTTGGCAGCTCAAAGTTAACCACTTGAGGAAGCTGAGGAATGTCGATACCGCGCGCAGCGATGTCTGTTGCGACTAATACGCGAACTTCGCCAGATTTAAAGTCAGCCAGAGCTTTAGTACGTGCGCCTTGGCTCTTATTGCCGTGAATTGCAGCTGCTGTAATCTTTTGGTCGATTAGGAACTTGGCTAAGCGGTTCGCGCCATGCTTAGTTTTGGTAAATACCAATACTTGTTTCCAATCGCCATCTTTGATCAGCTTGACCAGCATTGGTGCTTTCTTCTTCACGTCTGCTGGGTAGATGCATTGTTCTACGGTGCGTGCTGTCGAGTTTGCTGGGTTAACTGAAATCTCAACAGGGTTGTTGACCAGACCTTTCGCAAGCTCACGGATTTCGTTTGAGAATGTCGCAGAGAACAATAGGTTTTGACGTTGCTTCGGTAGCAATTCAAGAATCTTGCGAATGTCGCGAATGAAACCCATGTCAAGCATGCGGTCTGCTTCGTCCAGTACTAGCATTTCTAGTTGGTCGAACTTCACTGCATTTTGGTTGTATAGGTCCATTAGGCGGCCTGGTGTTGCAACCAATACGTCTGCACCTTTACGCAGGCGAAGCATTTGTGGGTTGATCTTCACACCACCAAATACCACTGCACTCGTTAGAGGTAGGTGACGGCTGTACATGAATACGTTTTCTTGTACCTGGGCAGCAAGCTCACGAGTTGGTGTCAGCACCAATGCGCGGATGTGGTTGCCGCGTACGCGTGGACCGTTTGACAGACGTTCAAGAATTGGCAGCGTAAAGCCCGCCGTTTTACCTGTACCAGTCTGTGCTGCTGCCATTACGTCTTTCCCTTCCAAAACAGCAGGAATTGCTTGAGCCTGAATCGGCGAAGGGGTGTCGTAGCCTTTTTCCTGAATAGCCTTAAGGATTGGAGCAGATAGACCTAACGAGGTAAAACCCATATGTATGATTCTCAATTGTCGAGTTTGATAACAAGGCGTCGATTTTATGCGCGACGCGAAAAGTGCGACATTCTGAGGCTTTTGGGCGTTAGCTTCAACTATTTCCGTCATGGATAAATGTTTGAGGTAGATCTCATTTCGAAATTGAGTGAGTTAATCAAGCGATTTGAGCGTTGAAGAAGAGCTCTCATACCTTTGGCATTTTTGGTCGTGATGATAGAGGAGGGAGGCTTAACAACACATTTCATAGATATGAATGCTGTTGCTAAATGTAATTGTTGCTTATTAATTTAAAGGTGTCTTTTTTATTTTATAATATTTGGTTATGCAAATTAAATTATCTTTCTATTTATAAAGCAAAAATATAGCAAACGATAAAACGACGCTTTGTAATTGAAAATTAAGAATTAATCTAATTGATTTCATGTGTGTAAAGTGAAGATGAAAAAATAGAAATAATCGTCTTAACAATGAGACCAATTGCTGTGCTTAAATGCTGAACGCCGAAACGGCTATTAAAATAAATAGATATAGTGGTAATAAGAGCGATCATAAACCACATAGATAAATGATATTCAGCTTGCTTAATAAAGGTTCCTTAATGTTCTCGTTTCTTCGTATTAATTTAAAATATATATCCTCATTTCTTTATTATAAGTTCAACGTTATTCTTTCTGTCAATTAATTGACTGCTTCGGCGTGCCAGCGTGAAAGTACCGCTATGTAACGCCCTGATTTGAAAATTATATAAATTCACTGCTGTTTACCTGACCACGTCATTTAGCGGTTCGGGTTCAAGGCATTTTTTGCGTTCCTGTCGATTAAATTATTCAAAAAAGATCTGTAAAGGTTCTATATTTTTAATTAGTAGGTCGTTCTAATATTTGTGTGAGTAATAATCATGTTAATTGAGAATGAAAAGTTCTATTGGCTCGGGGATAAACCAACTGAATACGAACTTGAAAATGTAGAGTATATCAATGACGTAGAGGCACTGCCTGCTGGTATGGGAGGTATGTTTTGTGTAAACGCTTCGGAACCAAAGCAACTTGAAGGAATACTTAAAGCTTTTTACCAACAGCAAGAGCGATGGAGTTGGGCTGTCTACACCACGATTGAAACACCATATTCTCGATGTGTTACTGATGGCACTTTTGATTTAACGACGTCCTATAAAGCATGGCAAAGCTCGCGAAGCCGCCTTGAATCGGTATCTCAAGTGACGTCGTTAGATCCGCTGATTGGCTGGCTTGGCATAAATAGAAACCGCAGATTAACGGCGATGAAAAGCCTTGAATCATCTTCAATTTATACGTATCCACTGATAGAAGCGTTTTACCCTGACATTTACTCAACCTATCGCTACGTGCTGTCCGAGAAAGCACGAGATATTTTAGAAAGTGAACAACTGATGGATCGTATTCGTGTCTGTACGCATTGCAACAGCGGCCACTTGAATTACGTTGAAGTTTGCCCTCAATGCAGCAGTATCGACATTGAGTCTCAGAGTTCGCTCCACTGCTTTACTTGTGGTCACGTTGGTGAGCAGCAGTCATTTCAACGCCGCGGTAAGTTGGAATGCCCAAAGTGTTTAACGCAACTAAGACACATTGGTGTGGACTACGACCGCCCTCTAGAGAATCACGTTTGTAATCAGTGCTCTAATCTTTTTGTTGAAGCAGCAACGATGAGCCAATGCTTGAGTTGTGATGAGAAGATGAAGGTTGATGATCTCGTTGTGCGCAAGCTGTACCAATACCGTTTAGGTGAAGCAGGAGAATACATATTCCAGCACGGAAAGTCCTCTCAAGCTCCTGAGCTCTCAATCAAAGGTAAGGTTGAGAACAGTTTCTTCCAGAACTTACTCGCGTGGCTAAATAAAGTCGCTATGCGCCACAAAGAGCATCACCTACTTTTGGGGTTACACCTTCCATCTTTAGATGAGTACGGAAAGCAGCACGGTGACGCCAAGCTTTTCTCCTTGATGGATCAACTGACTAAGCGTCTTAGTGAGATATTCAGAGATACGGATATCTGCTGCCAATTTAAGCAAGATGTGTTGCTGGTGCTCATGCCGAATACCGAAACGTCTAGCTTATCGGTATTGCAGAACAAACTCTCGGTACTGGGAAGCCAAATTGAAGATGAAGAGTTTGAACTCAATGTCTTCTCATGGGCACTTCCTCAAGCAAGTATTGAAGATGGCGTAGCGGTATGGTTAGAAACACTGGTTGGTGATATTTATGCTGCAAGATAGTCTTGTTCTGCTTGATTATCTTCGCGGGATGCTGCTGCACAATGAAGAGCTGTGGCTACTGCTATTCCCGGTCATGATTATTATCGAACTGCCCTTGTACCTGTTGGTATTAACGGGCATTTTTCGATGGTCGTATGATCAGGAAGACGTTGAGTTGACGCAGTTTCCATCGATCAGTTTTGTCATCACTTGTTATGGCGAAGGGGATGCGATTGGAATCACCATCGACACTTTAGTTGAACAAGTGTATCCGGGTCACATAGAAATTCTCGCCGTCGTAGATGGCGCGGTACAGAACCAAGATACTTACCAAGCGGCGTTGAACGGAGAACTACGTCACGCTGGCGTCCGCAATCGCAAAGTACGGGTTATTCCAAAGTGGCAACGTGGCGGTCGAGTGTCGACTCTTAATGCTGGTTTATCTGTTGCTCAGGGCGAGATTGTGATTAACGTCGATGGTGATACCTCCTTTGATAACGACATGGTGTTTACCATGATGAAACAATTTACATCGAAAGATGTGATTGCAAGCGGAGGCGCGTTACGGGTTAGAAATCATGACGCCAATATTCTGACAAAAATGCAGTCCTTAGAATACATGTTGTCCATGCAAGCAGGCAAAACTGGGATGGCAAAATGGGGCGTATTAAATAATATTTCAGGTGCGTTTGGGGCTTTTAGAAAAAACTTACTCAAACAAGTAGGTGGCTGGGATACGCATACTGCAGAAGATTTGGATCTAACCATGCGTTTAAAACAATATAAGCGACGCTATCCAAACAATAAATTAGCTTTTGCCACACATGCGATTGGGCATACCGATGTTCCAGATACCTTAAAAGGGCTAGTTATGCAGCGTTTAAGGTGGGATGGCGATTTGCTTTTCCTATTTTTGCGTAAGCACAATGAAGGATTATCACCATCTCTTTTGGGGTGGGGTAATTTTCTATTTACTCTCGCTTATGGTGTGGTTCAAAACGTCTTATTACCTTTGTTAGTTGTTATTTTTACCGTGTATATGCTTATAGCGTATCCGCTTAAATTTGTTTTAGCGTTAATGCTGTTGCTGTACTTAACGTATTTATTTCTCTCTTTAATTATATTTATTGTTTATATCGGGCTGGTGTCTGAGAGAAGAAAAGAAGACTTAAAATTTACGAAATGGCTATTTCTATACCCCGTTTATCAGTTTTTCATGCGTCTAATAACGGCGTTTTCGATGGTGAATGAGGTAGTAAGACGCAGTCACGAAGAATCTAGCATGGCACCTTGGTGGGTATTGAAACGAGGCAAAAAGTTTTAGTATGAAAGTTAACTTTCACTTAGATAAAAAGAACAAGCCACAATCTGAGAGTGGCATGAAAGTCGCCTACGGTCAGGCGAAGCGTGGTGGTTATCGACTTCGTTGGTATCTGATTTTGGCAATTGTCATTAGCCCGCTGTTATTTATGGCTTATTACTTGTTTAAGACGCAGATTCTAGTGACTGCGCCCGGTATCGTGACCTCTTATCCATTAACGATAACGGCGACTCAAGCCGCAATTGTTGGACCGATTCCGGCGAATGTTGGAGACGAGGTAGGCAAGGGGCAGTCTTTAATTCTATTGGCAGATAGTGCGTTAAACAAAGAAGTCGAGTTTTTACAAAAAGAGTTGGTTTCGTTGTCCAATAACAAGGTTCAAAGTACTGATGAGTTGTACCAGCAAGCGATAGCCAGTGCCAAAACAAGCCTCGCTAAGGTGCAACAAATTCAGCAAAAGTACGACCAATTTAGAAAGAAAGGTCAGGTGTCGGAAGTGGATTACGCTGCGGTAGTTAACGTGAGCAATGCCATTGATAGCCAATTGAGCGACCAAGAAATAGCTTACATCAATGCCAAACGTGATAGAGAGCAATTGACATTGGCAGGTCCGGTTGCACAGCAGTATCGAGCGTTAATGCAAGAGCTTGTCGTAAAGCGTGCCCAACAAGAGAGCTTGACGTTTAGAGCACCGTTTAGTGGTCGAGTTTTGGATATTCATGTTCATGAAGGTCAGCGCGTTACAGAGAATGCACCATTATTGACGGTAGCTCAGAACGTAACACCGGACATTACTGCATTTTTAAACCCTAAGTATCTGGATTACAGCCAAAAAGGAACCAAAGCGAAGGTCATCTTCCCTGACGGTAAAAAGTTATCTGCGACAGTTTCAAGGCCGGTTGAAGTGGTTAACAAGCTACCCCAAGAGCTGCAAAGCCCATTTGAGGGTCAACCAGCGTACCTGAAAGTCACATTATCTTTTGACGAACCCGTAGAGCAAACGAGATGGATTGAGGGCGTTGAAGTGGAAGTTCGTTTTTAACTTAATGAGTTTAATAAATGATAAAAGGGAGCAAATGCTCCCTTTTTTGATGAATATCGCGAATAGACTCAACGCTTCGCGTGATCCAAAAACGCTTGAGTCAGCGTTTGAAACAACGTATCAACACTTAGTTTTTGTTCTATATGGTCGAATAGGGGAGTATGAACGTCGCCACGAATATCATCGTTATGCCCGCAAAGGCGATTACATAGCTTTACTGGTTCAACGATTTTTTCTACGTCAGCATCTATGAGAATACAGGCTTGAGAGAGCACTACTTGTCCTCCGCCTTTTTTCAGTAAGACACGTTGTGCTGTCCCAACCACTTTTTTCCCATCAATATTTAAGTTGTATTCGCCATCACAATAGGAGTTTGGCGTAGCGTGCACATCAACTTTGACACCTAACTGTTTAAAAAACACGGCGAGTACGGAACATAAGTCGAGATACGCTTTTTTAATGTCGTAAGGTTGACCTTCAGGCCAGTGGTAGATATGAGAGAGGTTTATGATCCCCGGAACCTGTGGAACTGGTGCACCGCCGGTTTTACGTGAAAACAGCCTCCAACCTGAGTCTGCTAGACCTTGTTCTAGTTGCTCTGAAATTGTCCACTTCTTACCTGCTGGAAGCACTAGCGTAGGGCTTTTGACTTGCCACAACAGTAATACTTGAGAAAGTTGACCAGATTGAACAAGCTTGATTAACTCGTCTTCTTTGCTGAATACGTCAGCTACTTCTTTAGATTGGTAACGGATCAGTTTGTTTTTCGAAGTCAAATTCAGTCCCTCTTGCCGCTTACTCCTCTGTTTTACTCTAATTTGGTCAAAAAGCAAATCGCCTAGTTATTTATGTTTTCTATTAAATTATTAACTAAAACATAAACTTAATAAAAATCCATTTAATTAAGCTAAATTTTAATGATTTTATTTCAGGTGCAAGTGTTGCGTATGCAATGATTGTTGTGTAATCTTTTTTGTACCGTGAGTCCCAACAACATGAAAAGAGAATATCGCTATGAAAAAGACACTCAGCTTTGCTCATCGAATCACCTCTATTAGTGCATACCTGCTCATCATGAGCTTTTTCACCAGTACAGTCGCGGTTGAGTTGTTTGGTGATCATCACACAATTTTGGCGGTTAAAACTTATATCTCGTACGCGATTTGGGCAGTTGTCCCTCTTATGGCAGCAGCCGGCATAACCGGATCAAAGATGGCTCCGAATGTGAAAAAAGGACCTCTAGCGGCAAAGAAAAAGCGTATGCCTTTCGTTGCGATGAACGGCATCTTGATTTTGGTTCCGGCGGCGATTTATTTGCAGCATTTAGCCGCAAGTAATCAGTTTGATACGACCTTCTATGTTGTTCAGTTGGTTGAGTTGCTTGCTGGTTTCACGAACCTAACATTGATGACGCTGAACATTCGCGATGCGCGTGCATTAAAGAAGCCTAAGAAAGCTCCTAAACGAGCGGTTATGTAAAGCATAAAAATAATTTGTTGGTCATTGTCTAAACGATAAATAGAATCCGCAGACGATTTAATTCTAAGGCGATGAAATTATGAAAAAGTTAATGACTGGTGCAGCATTAGCAGCGTTATTAACTGGCTGTGTGACGTTCCCAACACAAGAGTCTGAACAAGTAAAAGTGATTTGGGATGACGCAAACGCAATCGCGAACTGCCAACATTTAGGTACAGTGATCGGTTCAGAAGGTCACTTCTATGACTACTGGTTGCATGCGGACAAAGATATGGTTTGGGGAACGCTGAACCAAATGCGTATCAAAGCTGCTGAACTGGGGGGGGACACTCTTTATTTGTACCAACCGTTTGGTTTTTCGAGCTCAGTGACAATGTTCGCTAACGCGTATAAATGCCAGAACTAATAAAAGCAGACCTGAGGTCTGCTTTTGTTTTTGTGTAATCGTCAATTTTGCTATCTAATTCAAGCCCGCCGTTGCCATGGCGACCGCATCAGTAAATGACACCGAGAATGCTTCGTCGGTATTCAACACTTTCGCAGGAAATTCTAGGCTAAGCTTCATTTCGGATGCGACTTCCGACTCGATACTGGTAATGAAAGTGCGTGTTTCTCCCGGAGCAATCACCAGAACAGTTCCACTTTCTGGACCGAGTTCAGCGATTCCCACGGTTGTTAGACCATTTCCCTCGCTGTCCACTAAGCTCAATAAGGATTCTGATTTGTAGATAAGTTCACCTTTGTCTGTTTGGTATGCTCTAAACGTATTGAAGTTTGGTTGTAGTTCACCATCAGCGGATAGGTTAGTCACAGAGAAGGTCACATTGGAGCCATCGAACTTTTCAACTTTAACCAAAACATTTGGGTCTTGATAGCGAGCTGCTGCTGCGGCTGCCGCTAACTCTTGCTGTCTTTCTTTCTCACGTTCTACTTCTTCTTGGCGCGCCTTTTCTTCTGCGAGCTTCGCTTCTTCTTCAGCAATACGTTTTTCTGCCATCGAATAAGAGTTATCGACCATTGTTAGCAGAGCTGGTATTGAAAATGCAGTTAACCCCTCTAAATGGTCAAAATCGATTTTTGCATGCGTAGTGAGTTGGTTGGTTGAGAACTGGCAGTGCCCGTCAATAAGGCTCACAAACGCTACTTCAAAAGTCCCTTGAAGCTTACTCACTTCTACGCCTGCTTTTTCGATGTTTTCTCGTACTTGCTTGATTTCCTCTAATGACTGCTTGGATAACGGTCCATTTGGTGAAACATTGTTAGAGACAGAGACAAGCTCTTCGGTCACAAACGGATTATTTTTTGCTGGGACAACAGTAGTGATTAGATTTGATTTGGTGATGTCTTCACCCAGCAATATCGTCATTTTCTGAGAAGCGGCGGTCTTGTTACCCGCTAGTACGTCGCTACAGTTTGGTGAATTGCCCGCATGCGCTGTTTGTATGGCTGCGAGAGAAAGCATGGCGGACAAGCCCGTGAAGACGAGTCCTTTCGATGGTCGATTGTTCATCCTGATAAACCCCTCTGTAATATGATGCGCTAAGCCGACGTGTATAAGACCAATCGCGGATTGGTATAGCGACATTCAGAATGGTTGTAATTGCGTCCTCACCACGTTCATCTTCACAAGACGACATTGCTGATGGTGTCAGCTCGACTTTCGATGGTGATAAGCCATCACGATCAAAAGTGTTTGAACTCGCAGATGATGCTGCAAGGGCGATGTCTTTTTTCTGAAAGATAGACGTAACTTTTCCAAGCTTCAAATACGTGATCGAGATCTATTTTTTGCGATAGTGCGAGGATCAAGCGAAAACAGACACTTAAGCTAGAGAGTTGATTTTGAGAGAAAAAAATAAATTTTTTAGGGAACTTTTTATACTGCTGCCTTTGGGACTTAATTCGCATCCCAAAGGCAGGTGATTGGATTCTAAAGGGGAATTCGTATTACAGCGCGTTCAGTACATCAGCTAAACGGGTTACGGCAACTCTGAGTTCATCAGGTGTTGCGTTGGTGAAGTTCAAGCGAAGCGCTGCTTTTACTTCTGAACCTTCTGGGTAGAACACTGGGCTCGGTACGACAGCTACACCGTTCGCAAGCAATGACTTCGCTAGCTCAAACGTATCGCACTCTGGAATCTCCACCCATACGAACATGCCGCCATCAACCGGTTTCAATACACAACTTGTCGGAAGCTGTTTTTCTAATTCTGCATACATCACGTCGTAGCGCGATTTGTATAGCTCACAAATAGTAGAGATGTGGGTTGCAAAGTTATCGTGTTGCAATAGACCGTGCAACAGAGCTTGCATAGGCACGCTAGAATGCAGGTCTGCACCCTGTTTGATTTTAATCAGTGGCTCTAGGTATCTGGTTTTACCCGTTACAACACCGATTCGTAAACCCGGAGAAGCGATCTTAGAGAAAGAACGCAACACGATAGAGTTTTGTGGGCAGAAGTCAGATACCAAAGGCAGAACTTCACCAGAGAAGCGTAACTCGCGGTATGGTGCATCTTCAATGAAAGCCACGTTGTATTGAATACAAAGCTCCGCAACCTTTTGGCGTGTTTCCAGTGCCCAGCAAACACCTGTTGGGTTATGGAAATCTGGCACGGCGTAGAACATCTTCGGTTGTTGCTTAGCGAAGCATTGCTCCAGCTCATCAAGATTTGGACCAAATTCTGTTTGAGAAACGGTAACGATGTTTGCTTGAACCAAACCAAACACCTGCATGGCACCCAAGTAACTTGGCGCTTCCATCACGACTTTGTCACCTGGATTCACGTAAGCACGTGCGATCAAATCCAAACCTTGTTGGGAGCCAGTAGTGATCATCGCAGTGTGTGTTTCAGGCAGTTTGAAGTAACCGTTTAGGAAGTTTAGTAGTGGTCCATAGCCTGCCGTTGAACCGTATTGGAAAACTTCAGGCATGTTTGCCAAGTTCTCTAATGTTGGCTTCATCAGCTCGATAGGAAAGGTTTTTTCATCTGGCAAACCACCAGCAAGTGAGATGACGTTTTTATCGCTAGCGGCAGCGAGGATCTCACGAATGTACGATGACTTTACTTGTTGCAGTGACTGTGCGATTTCCATGTGTTGTGTTTCTCGTATTTTTTAATTTTATGTGAAAGATAGTACATGGGATTTGCTAACTAAGGTGTGTCCATTTATGCTGTTAAACATGTCCATTTATGCTATTTCAGTAAAGCGATAAGTTATGAGCCAGCAACAGGTTTCCAGAATCAATGACGTGCTGTTCTATATTCATCAAGACATCAGTAGAGAATTATCCGCCAAAGAGCTAGCTGATGTAGCGGCGTATTCTGAACAGCACTTCCACCGTATATTTAAAGATGTAGTGGGTGAGTCTATTCATCAATACATACGTCGTACGCGAATGGAATACGCCGCAAACCAGTTGATGTTTGATACTAAATCGTCGGTATTGGAAATTGCTAATAAGTGTGGTTTCAGCTCAGTGTCGTCTTTTAGTCGTGCTTTTAAAGCGACGTTTGAATTGTCTCCAGGAGCATGGCGTAAGCATGACCTTCATGTGGCAGAAAAGCCGTATTTGAAGGATCCGGAAGTGGCAGCAGGGTATCATCGAGTCGCAAAGCGCACTCTACCAGAGCCAAAGATTATTGAAGTTCCACAACGCTTTGCTGCGTACGTTCGCCATGAAGGTTACAACCGTTCGATTCGTAATGCGTGGCTGGTGCTGAAAGCGTGGGCGAACTCTGAGCAGCGTGATTTCTCTACTCAATATGGTTTGCACCATTCCAACCCTGCTTGGGTAGAGCTGGATAAGTGTCGCTATGTCGCGTGCATGGCGATTGATAAACCGCTTAAATACCGTGGTGTGGTGAATCAAATGACCATTCCAGGTGGCTTACACGCGGTGTTCCGATTAACAGGCGTCTATGGTGAGCTTTTGCCGCAAATCAGCATGGTATTGGAAAAGTGGTTACCTAACTCTGGTTTTAAGCAACGTTCGACACCTGCTTATGTGCACTATCATAAAAACCATTTTCTTAATCACGAAGAAGTCTTCGAGTTAGATTTCTATTTACCTATCAGTTTCTTCTAAAAGTCTTTGCTTCAAATTGATTGCTTTACTATTGTGTGGGAAGAAAATAATCATTAATAACCTCAGACTTTATAGAATAAGTTGAAAATGAAATGAACATAGAACATCTAAAACTTTTCGTTCGTTTAGCATCGACCCACAATATCAGTATGGCGGGACAAGAGCTGGGATTATCTCCTGCGGTTGCTAGTGCCCATATTAATAAATTGGAAGAAGGTTTGGGTGTGCGCCTCGTACATCGAACCACGCGCAAGGTCTCGTTAACAGAAGAGGGGCAGGCATTCTTACCTCATGCTGAAGAAGTGTTGGCAACGGTTGAAGCGGCACGAGGTGCTGTAGGTGTTGGTCACAAGGCGCCAACAGGGACGTTACGAGTCACCGCATCTGCATCTTTTGGGCGCTTGCATTTAGTGCCAGCACTTAAAGGGTTTATGGCAAAGTACCCAGAGCTGACCATTGATTTTCGCTTCTCCGATTCGATTATCGACATGGTGGAAGGTGGCTTCGATGTTGCTGTTCGCCTTGCCGAGCTCAAAGACTCGTCTCTGGTGGCACGCAAACTTGCTCCAGATCGTCGTATTGTTGTCGCGTCACCGGAGTATTTGGCGCAGCATGGCGCACCTCAATCGCCAGAAGAGCTTGTAAATCATGAATGTGTGACTTTGGCTGGTTTGGAGAACTGGGTATTTGAAACCCCAGAAGGGCAGTACTCGATGCGCGCTTCTGGCAGCTTTAGAACCGACAATGGTGATGCAATGCGTGATGCTTGCATTGATGGGCTTGGGGTTTCAATTAACTCGATTTGGAGTGTATACAAACAGCTACAAAAAGGCGAGTTAGTCGAAATATTACAAGACTATCCATTAGTGATGAATGCGAGTATCTGGGCGGTCTACCCGAGCTCTCGCCTGATCGCCCCTAAAGTTAGAGCGTTTATTGACTATTTCGCGGAGTATTACGGTCAACCGCCTTATTGGGAGCTTGAACTGGCAGAACAGCAAAAGTAGCCTGAATAATATTCAATGGAAACGCCACTTAATTCGCATTAAGTGGCGTTTTTTCTTATAAAGTTAAGAAGATTAGCTGCGACCAAGCATACGTGAGATGGTGCCATCCTTATCGATCACTTGGTGTTTGATAGCGCCAGCAACGTGCAAAACAAACACTAAGATGAGCACTTCTACCGCAGAGTGATGAATCGTTGAGCCAAGCTCTTGCAGCCAAGGTGTTTCTGCGCCTTCTGCGATGATCACCCACCCGAAAATATCAACAGCTCGACCACCGCCAGCACTCATAGCAATACCAGAGATAGGCATTGCTAAGGTGGCTAACAGTAGAATACCGTGGACTGCCTTGGCTGCTTTATCTTGCCATGCTGGCATCTCAGAAGCTGGTGGTAGAGCGCCTTCTTTTAAGCGCCACACTAGACGAGCAAGAGCGATAACTAAAAGGATAGCGCCTAGCGATTTATGAATCCCGTACCATTCGAATTTTACTGGGCTGCGTGGTAAATCCACCATGTATAAACCAAGTGCGAACACACCAATAAAAGCGAGTCCAGTTACCCAGTGCAAAGCGATAGTTTGCCAAGTTAAAGGCGTTTTGTTGAGCATAAGATAATCCTCTTTTTCTTTGTGGTTATGCGAACGATTATCCATTAATGTTGTGAATAGAACTACACATGCCAGTGTAAAGTTGGGTAAATTTTGTTCACAAAAAACGCTCCGAAAGTTGGAGCGTTTTGCGTTAATTCAATGAGCAAAAATTGCTTAGCCTTGCTTTAACTCAGCGAGAGCGTGGTGCAGTGAAGGAACGATCGCATGACCAAATCCACGCACTTCCTCACAAGGTTCAACGAGGTCTGGGATTTGGAAAGTTACCATGTTGGCAGCAACAGCAGCACGAACGCCATTATTTGAATCTTCAAAGGCGAGACATTTGGTTGGTTCTATGTCTAAACGACTTGCCGCAAGCAAATAAATTTCTGGATCGGGTTTACCGTGTGAAACTTCACAGCCGGTAGTTAAGTTGTCGAAATACTGGCTCAAACCTGCCAATTCCAACTTCTTTTTCGCCACTTCTTTTGCTGTAGAAGTGGCAACAGCAATGGGTAACCCTTGATCTTTCAACCATTCAAGTAGCTCAATCACTCCTTCTTTGACCGGAATGGCTTGGTGTTTAACTACCGCATCGTATCGGTCGCGCCATTCTTTGTGTAAGCGATCAAGATCATCCCCATAAGCTTTGCGGAAAATCACTTCAATGCCGGCTGCATTGCGACCAATGATTGAAAGGTAAACGTCTTTATAGAATGGGAGGTTTTGTGCTTCACACGCTTCTTGGAAAATGCGCATGCACACACGTTCCGTATCGAGGAGTAAACCATCCATGTCAAAAATAGCAGCTTGAAAATTCATTACGTTATGACTTGTCGATTGAGATGGCGCATTTTGACATAAGCGAAAACGATTTTCTTGTGGAATTCCACCATCTCACATGCTTTTTACTCAATCCTTATTTTATTCCTAAGCGTTTTGCTAAACGGTGCAAATTACCGTTATCCAGCTCAAGTTGACGTGCCGTTGCTGCCCAGTTACCTTGGTTCTCTTCCAGTGCTCGAACAATCATCGCTTTTTGGAATGCGTCTGTGGCTGGTTTTAATCCGCCTTCTGGCAGCTCTAAGCGAGAGTTTTGTTTCGTTTCTTCAACGTTCTTGATGTTCTGATTCGGCGTTCGAATATCAAAATCTTGTTCGACTAACTCAATATCCATGGAATGGGTGCGTGCTTTTGCCAAAACTCCAGCCCGTTTGATGACATGTTCGAGTTCTCGAACGTTGCCTGGCCACGAATAATCCTTAAGTGCGTGAACGAGCGTAGGGGACAAGCGAATGCTGTTCAATCCGAGCTTACTTCTCAAGTGTTCAGCAAAGAAGCCCGCCAGCAACACAACATCATCCTCGCGTTCGCGAAGAGGTGGCACATGAAGTGGGAAGACGCTTAGGCGGTGATATAAGTCGGCTCGAAAACGCCCAGCGGTGACTTCTTCATGCAAAATACGGTTGGTGGCGGCGACAATGCGTGTATTGACTCGGATATGACGGTCGTCACCCACTCGTTGGATGTCGCCGTATTGTAGGGCTCGAAGTAACTTGGCTTGTAGCTCTAATGACAGTTCACCGACTTCATCCAAAAACAGTGTGCCGCCATCTGCTTGTTCGAATTTACCCTTACGATTACTGATTGCGCCCGTAAATGCGCCTTTGATGTGCCCAAACAGTTCGCTCTCTGCTACGGACTCAGGCAGAGCCGCACAGTTGAGGTAAACCAAGGTATTGCTGGAACGATTGGAGCGATGGTGAATAGCGCTGGCGACTAATTCTTTACCCACGCCAGTCTCACCCATGATCAGTACAGACAACTCGGTATCGGCGACTGCATCTATTTGTTCTTGAAGATTCTTCATCCCCTGAGAGTTGCCAATGATTTCGTTGCTCAAGGTGCGTTTTTCGGCGTAGGAATCACGTGGCAGGCTCGTTTGAGTTTCTAGTTGCTCTAACAGTAGAGCTGTATGTAAGCCACCTGCGGCTAATGCACTAACAAAACGTAATTCTTGGTTACGCAACCCATCAAATTGGTTGGGGTCGAAGGCGTCAATCGTAATAGCACCAATGAGTTGATCGTCGATCAGCAAAGGTAAACCAATGCAGGAATGGACATGCAGTTTGTCATCGTGGTTTGGAATCAAGCCGTCGTAAGGATCAGGTAAGTCGCTGTCAGAGGGAAAGCGCACGATGTCGCCAGCTCGGGCAATGGCTTCTAACCTTGGGTGCTGCTCAATGGAGAAACGGCGTCCCAGCACTTCTTCTGCCAAACCATTGATCGCTAATGGCTTAAAGTGCTGATCTTCATACAAAAGAAGGGCCGAAGAGTCACACTTTAATACCTCTCGAATCGTGGTCAACAACGTATCAAAACGAGCTTGCTGAGTGAGTGCCGAGTTAAGGTCTTGCGTGATGTGTAGCCACTGCGCGATTAAAGAAGTCATAACCAATACCAATTGTGTCAATATGACTATTGTAGTGTCTTAATGACAATTTTCAACTGTGTCGTAATGACAGTCTTTATTGTTGGTTTTGTTTTAACTTGTTGAAAATAAAGGAAGTAAAAAGTTGGCATGCCCGATGCTATATAAAAGTCAGTTCTTCTTATTTATTTCGTCATTCAAGGTAGTAATTATGACAATTCACGTAAAAAACAACATTCATTGGGTAGGTCAGCGCGATTGGGAAGTTCAGGACTTCCATGGTACAGAATACAAAATGACAAAAGGTACCAGCTACAACAGTTATCTAATTCGTGAAGAGAAAACCGTACTGATTGATACGGTCGATCATCGATTCAGTCAACAATTCATCCAAAATTTAGAGATGGAAATCGACCTTAAGTCTATCGACTTTATCGTGGTAAACCATGCAGAAGAAGATCACTCGGGCGCATTGTCTGCATTGATGGAGAAGATTCCGAACACGCCAATTTACTGTACAGAAGCGGCGATTGACTCCATCGTTGGTCATCACCACCATCCCGAGTGGAACTTCAAAACCGTAAAAACGGGCGACAGTATCGATATCGGTAATGGCAAGCAACTGGTGTTTGTGGAAGCGCCAATGCTACATTGGCCGGACAGCATGATGACATACCTAACGGGCGATGCGGTGCTATTCAGTAACGACGCATTTGGTCAGCATTACTGCGATGAACGTCTGTTCAATGATGAAGTGGACCAAAATGAATTGATGGAGCAGTGTTTGCGTTACTACTCAAACATCCTAACGCCATTTAGCAGCTTGGTAACCGCTAAAATCAAAGAAGTACTGAGCTTCAACTTGCCTGTCGACATGATCGCAACGTCACACGGTATTGTATGGCGCGATAATCCGGTTCAAATCATCGAGCAATACTTGGCGTGGGCAGACAATTATCAAGAAGATCGCATTACGATTTTCTACGATTCTATGTCAAACAACACTCGAATGATGGCCGATGCCATTGCGCAAGGCATTCACGATGTCGACCCTGGTGTGGCGGTTAAAGTCTTTAATGTCTCTAAGCATGATAAGAATGAAATTCTCGCCAATGTATTCCGCTCAAAAGGCATTTTGGTTGGTTCTTCTACCATGAATAACGTCATGATGCCGAAGATCGCAGGCATGTTAGAAGAAATTACCGGTCTGCGCTTTAAAGCGAAGAAAGCCGCTGCGTTCGGTAGCTACGGTTGGAACGGTGGTGCGGTGGATCGTATCCATGCTCGATTGACTGACGCAGGCTTTGAAACGGCGGTGAGCTTGAAAACCAAATGGCGACCAGATGGTAAAGCGATGCGAGAATGTCGCGAACATGGTCAAAACATCGCGAAATTGTGGGCAAAGCATGACCTGACAAGTCCTGTTATTTCTCCGGCGATTGCTGCGTCTGCACCACAAGTTCAATCACAACCCACTGCACAAGTAGCAACACAAGCTGTGGTAGATGTTGCTCCTAGTAACCCTAGTACCGAGGCGCATCCTGCAGATTGTCAATGCATGGTTTGTACGGTTTGCAATTGGGTTTACGACCCAGCTAAAGGTGAGCCTAATCAAGGTGTTGAACCAGGTACGGCTTGGACTGAAGTGCCAGATTACTTCTTGTGCCCAGAATGCCACTTGGGTAAAGACGTTTTTGTCGAATACAACGGGTAAGGGGGCGAATATGCAAGCTCCTATTGTGATTATTGGTAGCGGCTTTGCGGCTTACCAATTGGTGAAAACAGTGCGTCGAATGGACGCACATATTCCGCTACAAGTGTTTACTGCTGATGATGGCGCGGAATACAACAAGCCTGATTTGAGTCATGTATTTAGCAATAAGCAAACCGCCCAGGACCTAGTGGTTAAGAGTGGAGAAGCGTTTGCACAGGAACACAACATTGAGTTATTTGCCCATACCATGATTGAGCATGTCGATGTGCAAGCTCAGCAAGTGGTAGTCAATGGTCAAGTCTATCCTTACTCCAAATTGGTATTTGCGACAGGTGCGAGAGCCTTTGTGCCACCGATGTCAGGCAATGCGGCATCTGAGGTGATCACGTTAAATTCACTCCAAGAATACCAATTGGCAGAAGAGAAAATTAGCCGTGCGAAACGTGTTTTAGTGATTGGTGGTGGGTTGATCGGCGTCGAGATTGCCATGGATCTCGCGACCAGTGGTAAAGCGGTTACGGTGGTTGAGCCAAATCCCCGTTTGCTCGCTAACCTGATTCCTGAATTCGTCGCATTACCGCTCGAAAACCAACTTAAGCAGCAAGGTATTCAACTTGCTTTGGATACTGGGGTTGTCGCGATCAATCACTCAGATGATTCGCTGGTAGCAAGCGTGAGCAAAGGTAATGCAATCGAAGCCGATGTAGTGATTTCAGCGGCGGGTTTACGTGCTAACACTTGGTTAGCGAAGGCTTGTGGGGTGTGCGTCAATAAAGGCATCAAGGTGGATGCTCGATTACAGACATCAGCAGCCAATGTATTTGCATTAGGCGATTGCGCCGAGATCCAAGGTCGAATGATGCCGTATCTCCAACCGATCGTGCTAAGTGCCAATGTGTTAGGCAAACAGCTACTGGGGCAAGAAGCAGAGTTGAAACTACCACCTATGATGGTAAAGGTGAAAACGCCGAGCTACCCAATTCAATTAGCGGGCGATTTTAGTTCGGTGACGAACTGGAGCGTGCAGATTTCTCAAACTGGTATTGCCGCAAAGGCTGAAGATGAAAATAGCCGACTCAAGGGCTTCGTCGTGACGGGCGAACAAGTCAGCCAAGCATTTCCATTACTTCGAGAGTTGTCTCAAGCCGGTCAGGCTTAACCGATTTAAACGAAAAGAATTGTAATTAGAGAGGGTATCATTATGTCGCACTTACGAATTCCTAAAGACTGGACTGTTCAACGTTCAACGCCTTTCTTCACTAAAGACAATGTGCCACCAGCGCTACTGACTCATCATAATACCGCTGAGGGTGTGTTTGGGCAGCTGTGTGTCATGGAAGGGCAAGTGACTTACTACGGCTTTGCTGATGAAAATGCCACAGAAGCAGAATTGGTGGTGGTGATTAATGCAGGTCAGTTTGCTACCAGTCCTCCGCAATATTGGCACCGAATTGAGATGAGCGATGATGCTCAGTTCAACATCAATTTTTGGTCGAACAAAGATAAGAGTGGGCAAGCGATGTTCCACGCGAAGAAATAACGCATACAGAAGTGAATACAGCGCTAATTTGTCGGGAAGAAGCGTTTACTATCACACTATGCATTAAGCGTAGGCAAAAGAGCAGAGATTCGTCTCTGCTCTTTTTTGTCTCTTACTTTACGACGATTACAAATGATGTTGAATAATGGTTTGCGTACACAGAACTCCGACGAGAAGAGCGTTAAAACGAAACCGTGCTCTCATTTATGTAATGGATATCAATTATATAGTTGGAATGTAACAAAAAGTTACGATATTTTTGTTATGTTATAACGTAATTAATATTGAAAAGCTCGAGTTATTCGGAAAGAATCAACTTAAGGAAATACTATGACGCTAAAAAAAGTGGCTCTATTTTGCGCACTGGCATTCGCAACTAACGCAATGGCAGATGTGGAGGTCAAAGATACCAACAACTTTAACGATGTTGCGGCTAAAGTAAATCAGCTGAAAGAAGCAGGGAAAAATCCACTGATCGTGGTTGATATCGACAATACTTTGCTGACTTCGACTTCCGATATTGGGGGCGATATTTGGTACCAATGGCAACGCGGTAAATTGGATGTGAAGCCGAAAGATGGCGATAAAGTCGATTGTCTTTTTCAAGACTCTATCGGCATGCTGTACGAGCTAGTACCGATGAAAACCATCGAAAATGGCGTGCCTGCGATGTTGCGCGGCTGGCAAGATGATGGTCTAACGGTGATGGCTCTAACGTCTCGTTCTCCAAATTATCGTTACGCCACAGAGCGTGAAATGATGCGTAATCAATTTGATATGACACGCACTGCGCTTAAAGAGAAAGGTTCAGATGCACTGCCTATCTATATCGATAATCCCAAGCGCCCGCTGAGCTACATCAATGGCATAATGATGACCACAGGTATGAACAAAGGCACCATGCTTGAGTACATTTTAGATAAGACAGATCAAAGCTTTAGTGACGTTGTGTTTGTTGATGACAGTGAGAAGAACGTCGTCAATATGAAGAATGCCTACAAAGATGACAAAGCAGTAGATATGACAATCTTCCACTATACCAAAGTAGAGCATGACCGTATTGCAGCAAATGGAGCAGTACTAACACAGGAACAAGCAAATAAGATGGCGAGTGATTGGAAAGCGTTAAACAAAGTCCTGGACCAGATTGCGCCTGCACGTATGGGTGACACTTGTTTGGGTCAATAACCAGATGAAAAAGTGATTTAGGTTTGTTGCTTGTGCCGGGTTATTAATACCCGTTTAGAGAGATGGAGGGGTCCAATCGATTTTTTCGGATTATTTACTGGTCTTGCAACCTTATCCAAAGCGATATCAATGTTGGTATCGCTTTTTTTCTGCCTGTAGAAAGCTAGATTCGATCCTGTTCTGCTTATTCTGAAATCATTCAGGATTTGAATGGGTATAGAGGTCTAACTTGATGATTTTATAGACAATTAAATATCACTAAACTGTCATTTAAATAGGAATCAATAGTCCTGATGTAAGCCTCATCCTACAATTTCTTCATTGCGATGGAGCGACAAGCTTAAGGAAAGTCATCACTCAGTTACGTTTTAGCATTGTTTAGATCGTCTTAAACGTCTAAAGCGTCTTAAACTAGGAGCTTCCACAATGAATTTAATGTTGGACTACGCCTCTCTGGCGATCTTATTTGTGGTGCTGTTAATTTTGATTTTTGGATTGATAGCCCTACATGATATCCCCTACGAAATTGCAAAAAAGCGCAACCATCCCCATGCCGATGCGATTCATATTGCCGGTTGGGTGAGCTTGTTCTTTCTTCATGTGATTTGGCCGTTTCTTTGGATATGGGCAGCCATGTACGACGGAGAGAAGCAAAACTGGTTAGGTGCTAAGCCTTCGGTATCTCAACAAGATTATGAGCAACTATTGGTTCGTATCAATCAACTTGAGCAAGCGAGAGGGGGCGAATAATGGAAACTCTTATCATCCTAAGTTACGTAGCGCTGTGCGTTATCGTATTTCGAGTATTTCGTGTACCTAAAACCAAGTGGACACTCACCACGGCATCCGTTATTGGCATGTTCATCGTGGGATGGATTTTTCTCTATATGGCAATGTATCAACCCGTTTCTCGCATGGCGCGTTTGTACAGTGTGACGACACCAATCACTTCTCAGGTAGAAGGTATAATTACTCAAGTGTATGTGCAAGGAAACCAACAAGTGAAAGCGGGTGACCCTCTCTATCAAATTGACGATACACCGTTCAAAGATAAAGTGAGCCGTATTCAAGGTGATATCAGTCGTACCGAATCAGCGATTGATTTCTATCAGGCGGAGCTGGAGAGATACCAAAAGTTAGGGCGTAAGGGGTATTCTTCTCAAGAGAAAGTGGACGATATTGAGAACCAATTGCTGGAACAAAAGGCAAATAAGAGCAAATATCAATCAGAGTTAGCTGTTGCTGAGTTTAAACTAGGCAAAACCACCGTCACCGCACCAACGGATGGCTATGTCACGCAAGTGGCGCTGCGTCCGGGGATGAAGAGTCGCATTGTGCCGTTTCAAGGCAACCTGACCTTCGTCCACAAAGAAGACAAGCAACTGTTTGCTGCATTTAAACAAGCGCCAGCACGATACGTGAAAGTCGGTTATCCGGCGGAAGTGACCTTCAATACCATTCCCGGTCATGCTTACAAGGCGCATGTGACACAAGTGAATGACATTTTTGCTCAAGGCGCGGTATCACCATCAGGCAATATGAAGTACCCAGAACAAATTCCTGCTGGTGGTCGAATCTTAGTGAAAGTGGAACTGGATAATCCAGACTTGGTAAAAGACATGCCATTGCCATCCGGCACAGATGCACATGTTGCGGTGTACTCACCGAAATGGGAAATGTTCAGTATCGTACGTAAAGTGATTCTGAGAATGCAGAGTTGGCAAAACTGGTTATTCGAAGGCTAATAGCAACAAGGGCGAAGCAGCAGGCTTCGCCCTTGTTCTATGGATGTTCGTGATTATTTGTCTGTTAGTCAATGGATTGAGCGACCGCCTGTTTAATTGCATTCCTCAGCCATTCATGCCCTTTGTCGCTCTTTTGTGATTGGTGCCAAGTCATGTAAATAGGCACCTTATTGGCTTCAAAAGGCAGAGGGAAAGCGTTTAATCCGAGGCTGTTCGCCAAGTTGTCAGAGAACCAACGCGAGGTGACGCATATCCAATCGGTTTGAGACACTAATTGAAGCGCTGTCATGGTCGAGCCGGTGGAGTAAGCCACTTGTCTCGGGGGCAGAGTATCTTCGATGATCAAAGAGTCTAAAGCGTTGGTGTTGAGTCGCTGTGTTCGCCAAGTTACATGTGATTCACGCATGAAGTCGTCGTACGTGAGCTCGTCCTGAATACGAGGGTGATCTTGGCTTACCGTTACCATAAGTTCCTGTTCAAACAGCAATTCATTGTGATAACCATGATCCGTCAAAGGCACGGTCGCAAGAATCACATCCACGCGTCGGCGTCTTAAGTCGTCTTGACGGTCTTGTTCGTTCAAGTGTTCCACATCCGCTTCAATAGAAACCAAGGGCGCATGCTGAGATTTGTATTTCGCTAAGGCTGGCACGAGCATTAAATCGATATCTTTATGGCTAGAGATTCGAAAAGTGCGTTGGCTGGTTTCTGGCGTGAATTCTTGACGAGATTTCGAACCGTTGATCAATAGGCTCAAAGGCTCTTTGATTTCTGCGTGTAGCTCAATCGCGAAATTCGTCGGGACGATACCTCTGCCTTGACGAACAAATAGGGGATCTTGGTATTGATCTCTTAACTTGTTGAGTGCGTGACTCACGGCGGGCGCAGTGATGTTTAAAGCGCTAGCAGCATCGTTGACGCTTTTTGACTTCATGACTGCATCAAACGTTTTTAACAAGTTAAGGTCCATAGGCTATCTCTTTGATTTTCTTTATCTTCAATGTAGATGGATAGCGTAAAGATTTCGAGGATTATTTCTGTCAGGCGAGATTCAAATCATCACCAACGAAAAGACCAGAGTATGGGTTCTGCTCTTTTCGCTGGTTCAAGAGGGTTATAAACACTGCAGTAAACGGCGAGGTAGTGCGGTTTTATCCATCCAGTGATTTGGAATCGACATTGGCGTGTCGTAATAACTTGCCCCAAGAATGGCACCGAGCGGAATGGCTCGTCCACTTGAATCGCCGCCACAGTAAATGTTCTCACGCATGGTGGTTTCGTAGCTTTCTGAATTCATCAACAAATGACAAATCACCACAAATGAAGCATCTAAACCACAATGCATCCCAACGGACTCCGCAACGCTGGTGGCGCTTCTGCCGCTCATCGCTTCTGCACGTTGAATATCGTTAGCAATCTTTGGAGAAACCGTCTGAGCTGCCATCACACACGCTTTGGGCGCGGCGCCTTGCAACGCCATCTGAATCATCACTGCGACAGCTTGGGCGTACATAACTGCGGTGTCGTTGTTATTGGTAACCCGCACGGCGGAATCGACCAGTTTGGCGAGTTTGTCATCATCGGAATGAAAAGCCACCAAAGGCGGAAGCTTAGATAATGCAGGGTTTTGTGTGTCGTCAGCCCCGCACAAAGTTACGCGCAGTTCTTTGGCTTCCAACTCATGAATGTTGAGCAGTGTTTGCTTAGTCGGTTTGTCTGTATAGCCCTGCCATTTACCACCAAAATCAAACCATTCTCGAAAGGAGCGAATGTAACGCGCTTCGTCGTAGTGTCCGGTTTGAACCAGAGCGTCTAACATGGCAACAAGCTGCGCGCCATAGTGGGTGAGGTCACCGACTTGCTTGCTACCGTGGGCAAAATAACCTTTGTCATGGTATTCAGTTCGATTCGGTTGATGAAATTCCGGATGCGGAGAACCAAACTGCCTGATGAGTTCTTGATCGTAAAGCCAATGAAATCCGAGAGATGCTGCATCACCGACGAGTGCGCCGATAATGGCATGAAGAGAGCGAGCGTTTCTATGAGTCATCTTGCCACCTTTATCAACAGGGCTACTCAATAAGTCTTACACAGTTTCTTGGTTTTGTAGGGAAATTTTTCTGTTTTGGATCAAGACTATAGTGCTTAATTAACCATTGCTTTACTAGGGTTAAAAAGACTAGGGTTAAAAGCAAAACGCCCCGCGAGTGGCGAGGCGTTGGTTTTAGTGGCGTACTATTAATAATAACGATTAACTGTAAGCGCGTGCGATACGGCCTTCACAATCCAAAGTAACCTGTTTTGCGTAAGCCGGAATGAAAACAGATTGTCCTTTTTCAATTACGCATGTTTCGCCGTTTGTGTGAGTTAGCACAAGTTTGGTGTCCAGAGGCATAAGGATCTCAGCGGTTTGAACTTCTAGAGTACGCTGGTGAGCTTGCTTAACGATGGCGAATTTGAAATCGTCCACGGGAATAGGGTATTCCAACATATCGTCGATTTCGTTTGGTGCGAGCAATAAGCTGTCGAATGGCTTCTCGTTGAAGCGTGTGCACGCAACGAGCTCTTTCACGTCCATGTATTTTGGTGTCAGACCTGCGCGCAGTACGTTGTCTGAGTTTGCCATGATCTCAAGACCCGTACCTTTCAAGTAAGCGTGTGGTGTTTCTGCATCCAAGAACATAGCATCACCCGGTTGCAGGGTAATCACATTAAGCATCAGTGGTGCAAACAAACCAATATCGCCAGGGTATTGCTTCTCTAGCTCAAGAATAAGGTTGAACAGAGGTAAGTCGGTGATGCGAGCTTGAGCCAATAGCACCGTCAACGCCATCTCTTTCTGTTCGCCCTCTAGTGACAGTAGACCCGAGAAGAAGGTCGCCAAGCCAGTTGGAGTTTGGTTTGCGATAAGGTCATCCACCAAGCCTTGTAGCTCAGGAATCGCCAGTTCAGAGAAGAAGCTGATGATTTCACTTGTTGGGCGGAAGCCATTCATCGCTTGGTATTCAGTTAGCGCGTAAACCAATTCAGGTTTGTGGTTTGGATCTTTGTAGTTACGGTTTGCAGCGGTTAGGGGAATGCCTTGTTTTTCTTCCAGTGCAAAGCCTAATTCTGCTTGCTGTTTGTTTGGATGAACCTGAATCGACAGTGCTTTCTCAGCAGCAAGCACTTTAAACAGGTATGGAAGTTCACCAAAACGGTTTGTGACTTCTTCACTCAGAAAGGCATTCATGTCTTGAGCAATCAGTGAAGAGAGTTTGGTCTCCTCACCGTTTACCATCACCAATGAGCAACCGTTTGGATGCGCGCCCATCCATACTTCTGCTTGTGGTTCGCCCGTTGGGTTTTCAATGCCAAACAGTTGGTTAACAGAAGTAGTACTGCCCCAAGCGTAGTTTTGAATCACGTTGTTCATCAGGAAAAACATCGGATGCTTAGCTTGAGTTTGAATCGTTTGTGTATCGGACATCGTTAAATCAGACATAGAGTGTCACCATGAGAGAAAATCATGGCTTGGACGATATTGCCCAAGCCATAGGAGCCATTTGGGGGTAGGGGTGATTAAGCGGCTGCTTGCATCATTTTCGCTTTGCGAACTTTCTTCAGAGTTACACACGTTACTGCGGTAACTACTGCGCCAGCTGCCATACAAATCAGAGCAAGTACTGGGTGGTTCATCGCACCAAGTAGAGCGACAACTGGACCGCCGTGAGCAACACTGTTGGTAATGCCGAATGAGAACGCCATTACTGCCGCCACCATTGAGCCAAGTACGTTTGCTGGAATCACTGACATTGGATCTTGCGCTGCGAACGGAATCGCACCTTCAGAGATACCAACCAGACCCATAGCGCCTGCTGCTTTGCCCGCCTCGGTTTCTGATTCTTCGAACAGGTCGAACTTACGACCAAGCGCCGTTGCCAGTGCCATGCCTAGAGGTGCAACAGGGATTGCACACGCCATAGCACCCATAAATTGAGTTTGACCACTCGCAATCATGCCCACAGAGAATAGGAACGCGACCTTGTTGAATGGACCACCCATATCGAAGCCAGCCATGCCACCAAGTACGATGCCCAGTAGAACGACGTTACCTGTGCTCATGCTCGTTAGTAGCGCAGTCAGACCGTCCATTAGGCTTGCGATTGGTGCGCCGATAACGAAGATGAAAAGACCAGCGATGAATAGCGAACCTGTGATTGGCGCAATCATGATTGGCACCAAAGGTTGAATGAATTTGTGGTAGTTAATCGACGTAATCCACTTCACGAAGTAACCCACAAGCAGACCAGCGATGATGGCACCGATAAAGCCTGTACCAGCGTCTGCGCCGTAGAAAGAACCGTTGTTTGCAATCCAACCACCGATCAAGCCAGGAGCCAGAGCAGGACGGTCAGCAATCGCGTAAGCAATGTAACCGGCTAGGATTGGGATCATCAGCGTAAAGGCAACCACACCTACGTTGAGGATTTGGTTCCACATGCTGCCTTCAGGAATTGCCATGCCCGCTTCACTTGGCTGACCACCGACTGCAAGAGCAAGTGCAATCAACAGACCACCCGTGACAACGAATGGGATCATGTGTGATACGCCGTTCATCAAGTAGCGGTACAGGTCAGAGCGAGCCTGAGAGGCTTTGTTTGCAACAGAAGTTTGTGCATTGCTGCTTGCTGCTGCTTGGTATTCTGGAGCACTTAACGCTTCGTTAATCAGACCTTGAGCATCGCGAATAGGGGCTTTTACGTTGGTTTTAACCACGCGTTTGCCCGCAAAGCGGTTCATGTCGACTTGTTTGTCACATGCCACTATGATTGCGTCTGCACGTTCGATTTCTTCTGCGGTTGGGCTGTTTTTCACACCGATTGAACCGTTCGTTTCAACCTTGATTTCGTAACCCATCGCCGCTGCACCTTTCTCTAACGCTTCTGCTGCTAGGTAAGTGTGCGCAACGCCCGCAGGACAACCAGTAACACCAATGATGAAACCTTGGTTTGCTGGGGCGTCTGCCACTGGTTGAGGCTCTTCTTTAGCAAGTAGAAGTGCCAGTGCGTCTTGGCTGTTTGCTGCACCTAAGAACGCATCAATGAAACCATCTTCAATCAGTTTTGAAGACAGCTCTGCAAGTACTTCGATATGGTGGTTATCGCCACCGTCTGGAGAAGCGATCATGAAGAACAGTTTTGAAGGCAAACCGTCTTCTGCGCCGTATTCGATACCTGATTTGCTTACGCCGATCACAACCGCTGGTTCAAGAACCGCGGCACTTTTCGCGTGTGGGATAGCAACGCCATCCTCAAATCCGGTGTTACCTAATTCTTCACGTGCTTTTATATCTGCAAGAAATTGCTCTTGGTCTGAAATACGACCTTGGGCGTGTAGAACTGCAACCAGTTCTTTAAATACGTCTTCTTTTGAAGTCGCTTGAAGATCAAGCTTAATCAAGTCTTCATTTATTAGTTTGGTGATCATTGTCGAACCCCTATAAATATAATTTTTATTTCAGGGGTATTTTGAAATTAACCAAGCGGAGACAGTAGTGAAGAAAAAATGCATTTACTGGACGATTGTAACCGCCCTACTAGAGTGTGATGTAGATCGTCTACTGGATGAGCTTACTGCATATCTGTGACATTATGTGGAAGTCGATGAACCATAAGTGAAATGTGTTATTGCTCCCATATATAAGGGTTTAAGGGCTTTATTGATGATTTGATAGACTGGAGAATTGATGCGTTAACTGGATTTTTGTAACCTTAAAATGGAAGTGTGATTTTGCTCAATAGCACAAAAATCCAGTAGGGTGTATATCTATAGGTATAGCATCATGGATGCGTGTTTAAGAGTACGTAAAATGATTTTTCATGATTTGATTTCATCAGTATTAAACGAGCGAGAACCATTCCACAATATATGGTTTGCTGGTGATTTTCATACACCGCCTGAATTTAGCTATCAGGTTAACTTCCCTCGATTAGAATTGGTCTTGTCTGGTGAATATATTAATGAAATGGAAAGTCATGATCGCAAAGTGACGCATATCGTAGCGAAAACCGGTGATGCGATATTTATTCCGCCTAACTGTTGGAATAAACCTGACTGGGATACAGATTGCTCGGTATTAAGTATTCTCTTTGGTCGCCGTCAATTGGGTTTGAGTCTCGTGTCCAAACGTAAAGGGGAAGCGAGCTTTTACGATATTCAAAAACACAGTATTCAAACTCGTTCTGGATTTGCGATTGATAATATCTTGGAAGCACTGAGCTCATTGGCTCGTGAGTGTAACAAGAAACCTATGGATGAGTTGTTGCTGCAAGCCTTGTTGCAATACGCTAAGTCGATGTTAGATGCGCCTATAGAGACGCAGGCGCACAGCCGAGTGCAAGATCTGTATCAGGGCATTTGTATCTACATCCAAGAGAACTTTCACCGCCCAATCACGCGTGACAGTATTGCGTCGAGGTTCAGCATCTCTTCTAACCATTTGTCGCGTTTGTTCCGTCAGCAAGGTCACATGACGTTAGCCGATTACATTACGTGGGTACGGGTAGACCGCGCGAAGTTCATGCTCAAGAAATACAACTTTAAGTTGAATGAGGTATCGGTGCGCTGTGGATTCAAAGATGTGAACTACTTCTGCCGAGTCTTTAAGAACCGAACGGGCAGAACGCCGACGGAGTATCGCGGTTCAATTTAAAGCAAGTAAAGGTTAAGCGAGCAGCCTCGACATGGCGTACATCAGAAGTGCCTGTAAGTCGACGCTGCTTTTTGTTAGCAGTAAACGCTCAGCCATTTGGTCGGTCAGCAGGTTACGAGTTAAGTTGGTCGCTGCAATGATGTGCTCGCGTGTGGGCTTTGCTGGCATTACTAATGCTATGGCAAGATGCACTTCACCCATTTTAGATGCCCAATCCATCGGTATCTCATTTGCGATCACTGCGATAGAAATGTGGTCCACACCTTCGAACATGACGTGGGGCAGGGCAATGCCCGGTGTTACTGCGGTTGAAGATCGTTCTTCGCGTTTGATAAAGGCGAGAATGAGTTCGTCTGGATGAATAGGATGAATAAGCTGCGCTAGCCCTTTCAAGCACTCAAACTTGGTGAGCTCAGTGTGCGCTTTGGCGTAATGCCATTTAATTTCACAAGGCGGGCAAATTTGCGGAAGACGCTCAGCAAGTTGGCTTGAGAATTCGTAGTTGATGTGAGAACCCACAACGGTGAAGTTCTCAGCAATCATATCTTTGATAACGAAACAGGCAAGCTCGGCGTCAATACCAATAGCCGTGATTTGACACAAGTCGCCTTGCTGCAAGCCAACTTGTAAAACCGCGATTGACTTAGTGAGTTCAGCGACGCGATTTTGGGTTATGTTGATGATGTGTAATGTGCTTTTGAACTTTTTGGCGACGCGATTGAGGGGCTGTGCGACATGAGCACTGGCATTAATATCGTCGACAAAAAAGGTGATTTGGTATTCGTTCATCAGCACAGCGTATCATCGACAGTGTACAAGGAATACTTTATCGACATTGAGTAACACGTCTTCAATCGGGATTTGGACTTTGTTGGTGCCTTCAAAGCGAGCTGGTTGTTCAATCTCAATATCGGACACAATTAAGACACGATCCGCTTGTGCAATATCGTGGGGAGTGAGCTGATTCTCAATACCCATCGCGCCTTGCGTCTCAACCTTAATTTGTACGTTATGCTTAGGCGCAGCTTTCATTAGTGCATCTGCCGCCATATAAGTATGAGCGATGCCTGTAGGGCACGCTGTCACCGCTACGATCTTCATGTTCTATCCACTTTATTTTTTTGTGGATTTTAGCATAGTGACCGTCGGAAGGATGGATTTAAAGCAGATAATCGCAAGAGCTCTATCACAGTTTAAATCTCATGTTACATTAATCCAGTTAATGCACTTTTTGTCCTGTATTGGAAAGGACGAGTGTTGGTTACTCTGTACACAGTCATAGATGGAACAAATAACTCATGACTCTCGAGCGTGAACATTGCAAGGTACAAACAATGGACATATTAAACCTTATTGAACCGGAAACCATTTGCTTGGATTTGCATGCTCAAACCAAAGATGAAGCGCTCAAAGAGCTCGTCGAATTGTTGGACGCGGCGGGCAAGCTCACTAGCAAAAGTCAGTTCTTGGCGGACATTTGGAAACGAGAAGAGATTGGCAATACCGGCTTTGACGAGGGTATTGCCATTCCTCACGCCAAAAGCAATGCGGTCGCAAAACCCGCAGTTGCAGTGGGCATCAGCCGCAAAGGGATTGATTACGGTGCTGATGATGGCGAACTGTCTGACGTATTTTTCATGCTGGCTTCTCCAGATGGGGATGATCATCACCACATCGAAGTCTTGGCACAAATCTCCACTAAAATCATTGAAGATGGTTTCGTCAATAAGTTAAAAGCGGCGAAGTCAGTGGATGAAGCGCACGAACTACTCACTGACATTCAGTCGAACGCAAACGACTCAGGTTTAGATCCTCTGGAATTCGCATCTGAACCCCTTAGCCCTTGGGCACAAAAGCTGAGCAGAATGAAAGAGCACTTGCTGTTCGGCACTTCACATATGATCCCGTTTATTGTCGCGGGCGGTGTATTGCTATCTCTCTCTGTGATGATCTCAGGTCATGGTGGGGTTCCGAAAGAAGGCATTCTGGCTGATATCGCCAAAATGGGTATTGCTGGTCTGACACTATTTACCGCGGTATTAGGTGGTTACATTGCCTATTCGATCGCTGATAAGCCTGGTCTTGCTCCGGGAATGATTGGATCTTGGATTGCGGTTAGTCATTACAACACTGGCTTCTTGGGCGCGATTGTCGTCGGATTTTTCGCCGGCTTTGTGGTTTGGCTACTGAAGAAGATTCAATTGCCGGACAGCATGAGCTCCCTCGGCTCGATTTTTATCTACCCACTGGTTGGTACGTTTGTCACCTGTGGCGCAGTGATGTGGGTGATTGGTTCACCTATCGCCAGCGCAATGACGACCATGAACGATGTGCTCACGGGTATGGCGGGCTCAGGTAAAGTGATGTTGGGCACCGTACTGGGCGCAATGACCGCGTTTGATATGGGCGGTCCTATCAACAAAGTGGCGACTTTGTTTGCTCAGACTCAAGTGAATACTCAGCCGTGGTTGATGGGTGGTGTCGGTATCGCGATTTGTACCCCGCCTTTGGGTATGGCGTTAGCAACTTTTCTATCGCCAAGTAAGTTTAAACGTGATGAACGTGAAGCGGGTAAAGCCGCGGGCATCATGGGTATGATTGGCATCAGCGAAGGAGCAATTCCGTTTGCGGCGGGTGACCCAGCTCGCGTACTGCCTGCGATTGTTGCTGGTGGTATCGTCGGTAACGTGATTGGGTTTATGTTCCATGTCATTAACCATGCTCCGTGGGGCGGCTGGATTGTGCTGCCAGTTGTGGACGGCAAGATTGGCTACATAGTTGGCACAGTTGCAGGCTCGCTTACTACAGCACTGATTGTTATCGCGCTTAAGAAGACGGTAACGGAAGACGATAGCTCTGTCGGTCAATCTCAAGCGTATACATCTATGCAAGGCGAGGGCGAAGCAGATATTCTTGCCGTGACATCTTGTCCATCAGGTGTGGCGCATACCTTCTTAGCTGCGAAGTCACTAGAGAAAGCCGCCTGTGCGTTAGGCATTAAGATCAAGGTCGAAACGCAAGGTGCGAACGGCATCATTAACCGAATCACTGACAAAGATATCGCCAAGGCGAGGTTTGTTATCTTCGCTCACGATGTAGCCATCAAAGAGCCGGAGCGATTTAGAAAAATGAAGGTGCTGGATGTCAGCACTAAAGATGCGATGCTCAATGCTGCAGCACTGTTGCAGGCGAAAAGAATCCCTTAAGTACATATCCCCAAGTAACCTCGATATGCATGGTTCAGCGAGAATGATTTGGTTTTCAGACGAGGCAACGATTTGAAGTTCTAGTGGTGCTAAATCAAAAATCGTTAACAAAGTATGCAAATCAACTCGCCCTTCGGGAGCTTGTCACTGAAGCGATTTCTTTGTCAAACTCTTTGGAAATAGATCACTATTACGCTGCGATGTTTTCCTCGAACTCGAGTCAGTGACCAAGCTCTGAATACTGCATCTTGAAGTCACTTGGGGATAATCCCAACTAAGGCTATCTGCTAGTTAGCTCCATCATTTTTGATGGAGCTTTTTTTATCCCTGAGAAAAGTGCTGAACCAAGAAATCAATAAAAGTGCGAATGCGCTGAGGTTGGTACTCACTATCTTTGTAAACCAAGTACATTGGTAGCTTAACTGATTGATATTGCGTTAGTACTTGAATCAGTTCACCGTTGTTAAGCTCTTGTTCTACCATCCATTTTGGCATTGCAGCGATACCTTGCCCAAGCTTTGCCATTTGCACCAACATCTCAGGACTATCACTTCGAACCTGCTCTTTCACTTTGACTTTAATGGTTTCATTTCCATCGCTGAAACGCCACAAGTTAGATGGATTTGAGAGTGAGTAGGTTAAACAAAGATGTTTGCTCAAATCGTTAGCGGTATGAATAGATTTTTGCTTGTCGAGGTAACTGGGAGACGCGAAGTAAACCAGTTCGTTATCCATCAACCAGCGTGCTTTTAAACCCGAGTCTTTTAGGTAGGCGGCACGAATCGCGATATCAACATTGCCTTCAACTAAATCGACAAACTTGTCCGAAACTGACACATCGACGCTAAGCTCCGGATGTTGGTTGAGAAACTCATTCAGTGGCGCAGATAACAAGCGAACGCTAAACGCACTCGGCACTGAAAGCTTGAGCTCGCCAGAGACCGACGCTTGCTCTTGTCTAAGCTGCGACTCGAAGGAATCCATTTGTTCTGTGAGTGTCTGCGCCAGCTCGAGATATTGCTTTCCACCAGAAGTTAAGCTGATAGCGCGAGCATGACGATGAAACAAGGTGATGCCGACTTCACTCTCAAGCCAAGCGATCTTCTTGCTCACCGCGCTCTGAGTGGTATTGAGCTCATTGGCGGCCGAGGTAAATGAACCTAACTGAGCGACACGAGAAAAGACTTTCAAACAATCAAATTTATCCATGAGGCATTCCTGTTTGGAATGATAAGTAGCTAAATATTACCCTCCTTAAGTTTCAAGTGGAATGCTTTAATACTTCCATCATCTGTTCGGGAGTTAAAATTATGGTCTTGATTCAAGGGTTGTTAATCGCGTTTTTCTTGTTTGCCAGTTCTATCAAAATCATCGGTTGGGTGAAGCCGATTTTTGAGCCACAGCTCGCTTTCTTTCATAAATATGGATTGAACCGTGCCGCCATGTTTTTGGTTGGACTGGTTGAGGTAACGGGTGCAATTTTGATGTTAATTGGCTTGCTATCGGCGAACAACTTGTTAAGTGCGATAGGTGCAAGTTTTATTGTTTTCACCTCCGTTGGTGCTATGTTTTTCCATTTTCGTTTTGATACTTGGAAAGATGCGATTCCGTCTATTGTGACGCTTTTATTGTCACTTTTGGTAGCTTCGCCTTTGATTGAGTTTGTTGCGCTTATTTAAGACGAAATTATTGCAAGTAATGTTCTGAAATCTTTAGTAACATGTTTCAAATAGTAATAGTTTCAAAACGTCACTTATTTCGAATTCAAGGAGGCTTGCAATGGAAAAACTAAGAGTAGCATTTATTGGTCTGGGTGTGATGGGATACCCAATGGCTGGTTACCTAAGTAAAGCGGGCTATGAAACCAAAGTATACAACCGCACAAAGGCGAAAGCTGACAAGTGGGCTGAAGAATACCAAGGCGTGGCTTGTGAAACTCCACGTGAAGCGGCAGAAGGCTGTGACATCGTTTTTACCTGTGTGGGTAATGATGATGACGTTCGTAGCGTTGTTTACGGTGAAGAAGGCATTCTGGTCGGCTTGAAAGCGGATGCTGTGTTAGTGGACCACACAACGACTTCTGCAGACCTAGCGGTTGAACTGGCTGAAGCGTGTGTTAAATACGGCAATCACTTCATTGATGCGCCAGTTTCTGGTGGTCAAGCGGGCGCAGAAAATGGTGTTCTAACCATCATGTGTGGTGGTGAACAAAGCATTTTTGCTCGTGTCTCTCCAGCGATGAATGTGTACGCGAAGCAGATGACGCTACTGGGTGAAAACGGTCAGGGTCAACGTTGTAAAATGGTAAACCAAATCTGTATTGGTGGCGTTTTACAAGGTCTGAGTGAAGCTTTGTTGCTGGCACAAAAATCAGGTTTGGACATCGCTCAAGTTGTAGAAACGCTGAAGCATGGCGCTGCAGGCTCATGGCAGATGGAAAACCGTGCAAATACGATGGCGGAAGATAAGTTCGATTTTGGCTTCGCTATTGATTGGATGCGCAAAGATTTGGGTTTCTGTCTGCAAGAAGCAGAGCGAGTGGGTCTAGAACTTCCACTGACTAAGAAAGTGGATGAGCAATACGCAGACCTTCAACGAGATGGTTTAGGTCGCATGGATACATCAGTACTGATCAAAGCGGTAGCTAAAAATCAGTAGTTGATGAATCAGTAATAGATAAACAGTTCTTTGGTATCAAAGAGCTTAAAGAAATCTAAGTTAATCATAATGAATCTCCTTGAGTATGGTTGTGATTAGTGACCTGTGATTAAGGATTAGTGATTTGAAATCAGGAGGTGCTGTAGAGCACCTCCTTTTTTATGTCTTTTAATCACACAGTGTGATGATTACAGCGTTCGCTTACTTGTTTAAGCCTAGTGCAATCTCAAGACCTTTGCCGTACGCTTCGTCCGCTTGGTATGCGTGTTGAACGTGACGCTGTTGGATGAACTCTGGCACACCGTCCATTGCGCGAGCTGTGTTGTCGAACAGAGTTTGACGTTGCTCTTCGCTCATCAGACGGAATAGGTCACCCGCTTGGCTGAAGTAGTCTTCGTCTACACGGTGATCGTAGTGATCAGCGTTGCCATTGATGCGTAGAGGTGGCTCAGAGTAATCTGGTTGCTCTGCCCATTCTTGTTTGTAGTTTGGCTCGTAACCCAGTGTTGAACCAAAGTTACCATCAACGCGCATTGCGCCATCGCGGTGGTAGCTGTGAACAGGGCAACGAGGTGCGTTCACAGGGATTTGATGGTGGTTCACACCTAGGCGGTAACGCTGAGCATCGCCGTAAGCGAACAGACGACCTTGTAGCATCTTATCTGGAGAGAAGCCGATACCAGGGACTACTGCTGCTGGGTTGAACGCTGACTGCTCAACTTCTGCGTAGAAGTTTTCTGGGTTACGGTTCAGTTCAAACTCACCTACTGGGATCAGTGGGTAGTCTTTTTGAGACCACACTTTTGTTAGGTCGAATGGGTTGAAGTTGACTTCATCCGCTTCTAGCTCAGGCATGATCTGTACGTACATCTTCCATTTAGGGAAGTCTTGACGCTCAATCGCTTCGTAAAGGTCACGGTGATGGCTTTCGCGGTCTTTACCGACGATTGATTCTGCTTCTTGGTCAGTTAGGTTTTTGATGCCTTGCTGAGTTTTGAAATGGAATTTCACCCAGTAACGCTCGTTTTCTGCGTTGATAAAGCTGAATGTGTGGCTACCAAAACCATGCATATGACGGTAAGAAGCTGGGATACCACGGTCACTCATTACGATAGTCACTTGGTGGAATGCTTCTGGTAGTGATGTCCAGAAATCCCAGTTGTTGGTAGAGCTACGCATGTTAGTGCGAGGGTCGCGTTTTACTGCGTGGTTTAGGTCTGGGAATTTTAGCGGGTCACGTAGGAAGAATACTGGTGTGTTGTTACCAACCAAGTCCCAGTTACCTTCTTCAGTGTAGAATTTTAGTGCGAAACCACGAATATCGCGCTCTGCATCTGCTGCACCGCGCTCACCTGCTACGGTAGTGAAGCGAGCGAATAGTTCTGTTTTTTTACCGATGTCAGAGAAGATTTTCGCGCGAGTGTATTTTGTAATGTCGTGCGTTACAGTGAACGTACCGTAAGCACCAGAGCCTTTTGCGTGCATACGACGCTCTGGGATCACTTCGCGGTCAAAGTGCGCTAATTTTTCAAGGAACCAAACGTCTTGTAATAGTTGAGGGCCACGAGGACCAGCAGTCATAACGTTTTGGTTATGGGCGACAGGGCAACCTGCTGCTGTAGTCAGTTTTTTGCTCATTTGATTTTCCTTGCAATATAGTGATTATTTATCGACTTTTCGGCAACTGCTCGAAAGTTATGCAAGGAGAATAGCGCTGCAACTGAGAATAAAAAAACTGTTATTAGCAATCAGTGTGATAGGTATCACCTATGCTTTAAGTGCTTGTTAAACAATGCCTTTGTGTCAATTAACATTATTTGTCGTATGGATTAAAGGTTGTTCTTGAATATGGCTTATATGAATAATTTCTGTCTATTTCAATTAAATCGGAAATAGACAGAAACTTAGGCTACTCAGCGCAGATTGGCAGTCATTAAGTTAGCCATACTTTACCTCTAGCTCTTCAGCTTTGTGGAATGCTGGATGAGTGGCAAGCTGTGCACCATAGCGTTGAATGTTAGGGAAACGCTCAATAACGCCAAACTTGTTTAGGATGTCGACAATAAACGACATCATGAAATCCGCGCCTGTTAGCCGTTCTTCAATAAAGTAGGCTTTTCCTTTAAGGCTTTGATCAACGTAACCCATGACTTTCATGGTTTCCGCATCTGCATAGTCAGCTAGGAAATTCGTTTGCACGCCATCTTTAGCGACAAACATTTTGAGAAGCAATGGAACCATGGCTGAGCTCTCTGCAAAGTGCATCCATTGAATGTATTGCGTGTAAGCTTTGCTGCCACGTTCTGGTGCAAAACGCCCGTCCGCGTACTTCTCAATTAAGTATTCAGTGATGGCACCAGACTCTGTAACGATCTCGTCGCCATCTTCCAATACGGGTGACTTGCCGAGTGGGTGAATGCTCTTGAGCTCAGGTGGAGCAAGAAAGGTGACACTGTCACGAAGGTAAGGTATGACTTCATAATCTACGCCCAGCTCTTCTAGTAACCAAATGATGCGTTTTGAACGAGACTGGTTTAAGTGATGCAGTTTAATCATAGAAGAATCCTTTTCTTATACAGGTTGATTAGTTTTAATAACAAGTTTGCCGAAGTTTTTGCCTTCCAGCAGACCGATGAATGCTTCTGGCGCATTTTCTAAACCTTCCACTAAATGCTCACGGTAGTGGATTTTGCCTTCCGCTAGCCATTGGCTTACATCTTTCACGAAATTTGTGTAGCTTTGCTCATAGTGATCAAAAATGATGAAACCTTGCATCTTGATGCGTTTGAGCAGGATGTTGCCCATCAACATCGACATACGATCGGGACCTTCTGGTAACGCTGTAGCGTTGTATTGAGAAATCAAACCACAAAGTGGCACGCGAGCGCCGACATTTAACAGAGGTAACACGGTATCAAAGACTTTACCGCCTACGTTTTCAAAGTAGACATCGATACCTTTGTCGCATGTTGCTGCTAGTTGCTCTGCAAAGTCATCTGCGGTGTGATCAAGACAATCATCAAATCCTAGGGTCTCTTTTGCGTACTGACACTTCTCTGCGCCGCCTGCGATACCGATTACACGACAACCTTTTAGCTTACCGATTTGACCAACCATAGAACCGACCGCACCGGTTGCAGCAGCGACAACTAAGGTATCACCAGCTTTAGGCTGACCAATTTCCAATAAACCCACATAAGCGGTAAAGCCAGGCATACCAAGTACACCAAGGGCATAAGAAGGATGCGTCGGCTCACAGCCTAATTTAAATAGACCTTCGCCGTTAGATAGCGCGTAATCTTGCCAGCCTGTGTAAGCTACCACCCATTCGCCTGCTTGGAAGTCAGAGTTCTTCGATTCCACGACCTGACAAACGGTCCCGCCAACCATCACGTCGTTTAGTTCAACGGGATCTGCGTAGGATTTGCCTTCATTCATTCGACCGCGCATATATGGGTCGAGAGATAGGTATACGCTGCGCAGAAGCACTTCACCTTCACTTGGAGTAGGGATAGCAGTTTGTTCTAAACGGAAGTTCTCTGGGACTGGCGAACCTTTTGGACGGTTAGCCAATACGATTTGACGGTTAAGCGTTTGGGTCATGGTAAGTTCCTATATTAATTATTAGACCAGTCGTCTAGTTTTTATTCCTAAAAAATCCGCCGTACTTTTTGGGTAAAGATAAGGCGGATTAAGTGTGGTTCGTTATTTGCCTTTTAGCATACTTTGAGTGCTCTCAAAGCTGCGTATTAAGCCGGAACGATCCTGATACAGTTTGTTGAGTAAGCTTGCACCAATCCATTGATGATAAATCAAGTGGGCGGTTTGTTCTGCTGATTCAACTTGGATAGAGCCGTCTTCAATGCCCGCTTGGATACAATCTTCGATGGCTTTCACCACTTGAGTGGCACCCGAAGCCAGTCTTACACGCATTGCTTCTGAAAGATCAGAAACTTCCGCGCTCAATTTCACCACCAAGCATTTGTTGGCATTACATTGACCATTTTCAATCGCCATCCAGCGCTCGAAGTAGCTCAACAGGCGCTCGGAACCAGAGCCTTCACTTTCAGTAAAGTGGGCTGTGATCATTTTAAGGTAGCGAGAGAAGTAATCTTCAATCAATGCCTCACCAAATTGCTCTTTCGACTTGAAGTAGTGGTAGAAAGAGCCTTTCGGCACATCCGCTACCTTTAATAGTTCTGAGAGTCCAACACTGGTAAAACCTTTGGTCACTACCAACTGGTAGCCGACATCAAGAATGTGTTGGCGTGTATCGTTCGTTTTTGCATTCATGACTAATACTATAAAAGCGATTAGACCAGTCGTCTAGTAATTTGTAAATCTTACTTGATCAGTTCGTATTCAATCACATACAGCTCATCGATATTTGGGTAGATCTCACGGATAAGTTCTTTCAGTTTTGGCAGTTCAATCGCTTCTTGCTCTGCGTGGAACTCATTGATGTCATCAAACTTCAGTGGTGCTACTGACAGGATTTTAATGTCGCATACCTTGCGATCTGTTTCTAAGGTAAACACTTCCACTTCGGTATTGGGCACGTAGTGGCTTTCTGATTCATCACGAATCGTGATTGTCTTTTTACCTGCAGTGATAAGTGGTGTTAGGAATTCAAAGAAGGTGATTTTAGTTGGATGTGAAGACATAACCGATGCTCATATTAATGTAATAGGGCGAGAGTATATCTCGCCCTTTAAGAAAAATATCCAAAAAAGTGCTCACCAAAGACGCCTATGTAGAGTCGCTATTTCGAGGTGTGTAGTTTGTCGCTTTAGAGTGTTGAGTGCGCCGAAAATGTTATTGTTTAACAATGAATTTTATAAGTTTGGCACAGAAATAACCTAATATAATACCGATCCAATTAGTGCTTAAGTCATCAAAACTGAAGGAGCGAGTTGCGATAAACAATTGGCTGAACTCCTCTAAAGAGACGATAAACAATAGGACGATCAGTAACCGAATACCAAACATGTCCGCGTTTGTTGCTGTCACCCATTTAGGGAAGTTAAACACGGCTAGAAAACCAATCAAAAGGCTAAAGGTAAAATGTAACGTACTTGAGCCGCCGACATAATTCTCTAGATTTTGGTACGTGACATGATTGATATCAGAACTTTTCCAAAGCGATAGAGAAATCGTCAGTAGTAACACTCCGATAAAGCTAATTCGTGCAATCGTATTTGTCATATTTACCCCACTGGAAAAAAGCCAAGATAACGTTTCACGAAGTAGAGTGCGGCTAAGTTTTGGATTGCTAAACCTATCGCCATTGCCCAAGCTGCGCCTAATACGCCGTACCATTGAGAGAGCGTGACCAGTAATGTAATGGAGATGACACCAGATACGATAGTGATGTATTTCATGGTCTTTTCATGTCCACTCATAAGCAATAAAAACCCAACTGAACCTGTTGCCACATTCACTAGTTGCCCTAGCGACAATGCAACGAGTAAAGGCGCAGCTGCAGTAAACTCTTTGCCAAACAGTTGCATAACAAACTCAGGAAAGGCGACGCACACAACCACGGGAATCATTGCTGCTCCAATATTTGCACGGCATGCCAAACGACTAAGGCTTTGCAGTCGATCTAGTTTTCCTTCCTTATAGAGTGAAGCAAACATCGGAGCGACGACGAAGTTAATTGTGACTAACACAAAGCCAATGAGTAATGAGGTGCGTTGTGCTGCTGCGAGTAAGCCAAGATCGGAAGTTGCGAGAAAGAAACCCGCAATGACCAAGCTGCCCCACTGAACCAAATTGGAAAAGATGCTGCCAAACCAAACTTGTTTTGCTGAATAGGTTAGCTCGGTATTTTTCTCCGTTTTCCCATGACTATATTGATCAGACTTAAGCCATTTGATGCTCGATTGGAGAGCGACAGCCCCTGTTGCTATGACGAGTAAAATCATAAGGAGATCTGCATCAATTGAGTAAGCTCTCTGAGCCACTAATACCAGCGCAACCATAAAGAAGCTCACGCCGAGTTGTAACGCAAATAGCGAGGGGACAACTCGTCTAGAGGCTTGCAATACTCGGCTATTTGTCTGCCCAATAACGAGTAATGGGATCGACAACAAAGCAAGTGCCAGTGCAGCGTCGGAAACGCCAGTTGTGTTTACGTGTTTAGGGAAAAAGTTGAATGCCAAGTAGATAAAAGTACACGCTGCTACACTAAACAACAGACTTCGTGCTAGCGCGATACGGTAGTTGTTGCTCTGTTCCTCACTATTGTTATTCGAGAAACCAATAGCGTTGTACTTAACAAGCGAAACATCAAATCCTAACTGAGAAATAATGGCAGTGAAGTAAGCGAGATTAAACAAAAAGAAAAACTGCCCTGATGTCGATGCATCTGTGACTCGGGAAACGATGAGCGTTAAAAGAAACGCAAAACCAGCACTTAGAACACGGGTAACTGCGGTTTGAAAGCCGAGGGAAAACAGACTTTTTTCCTTGTTCTGAGTGGCTGCGCGCTTTTGTTGTAGTTGTTGAAGCATTTGATCCTCTAGCTGTAAATGCTGATTAGCGCGATTCGTTGTTTTTCTTCACTAAATGTTTCATTGAGCACCTTTGAGTACTGATTGAAGTCAATATCGTGGTAGTGATTAATGCAATGGGTGATTTGTTTTGCCATCTCTTGTGGACCTTGTGCCAAGAAAGGGTAGTTAAGATCTTTGGTGGCACCGATAGAGCGAATGACCATAGGTAAATGCAGCTTCGCCGCTTCAAGAATGGTCAGCGGCATACCTTCCCAAGCTGCAGTATGTAAGTACAAATCCGAAGTTTTGAGTAGGCTAACGACTTCATCTCGTGGAATCATGCCCGTGACTTTAATACCTTGTGCACGTAACTGATCTTCAAGCTCTCTCTCGCCGCCACCAATCCAAGTGATATCAATATCATGTGCTAACTCAGCCTTTTTGATTTGACCGAGTGTATCAAGCAAGAACTGAGGATCTTTTTGTGGAGCGACTCGTCCTAGAATGACCAATTTCAGTTGAGTTTTGTTAGTATTTGGACTGCGCTCTTCGCTACCATAGGTTACGTAGTTATTGAGTAACTCAGCGCGCTTAGCGCCTATGCTGATGGCTAAATCGCATTCGCGTTGACTGCACCCAGCAACAACATCGATTTTTTTGAGCGCGATTTTTTCTAACGTCTTGTAAATCTGTTTGGCAAAATTGGAAATATCTTCACGTTCAAATGCATAACAGTGGGGCGTGTAGATAAGGCGAGCATGACCGAGCTTTAAGAATCGACCGAGGAAGCCCGCTTTACTTGAGTGCAAGTGAACAAAATCTGGCTTGATCTCCGCAATGAATGCGTTTGCGTCCTTCATGAATTGCAATAAGTTGCCCTCTACCCATTTTGTGTGGCTAAAGACATGGTTGCTTGATTCATTAGTCATATCATTTGAGCGAGCACGAGCAAGCAATGAATGTTCGAATGCTTCGCTACGCGAAGAGTGAACGTAGCTGTAGAGTGCTGTTTGAACCCCACCGCCAAAAGCTTCGGTTATGTGCAGTACTTTTTTCATTATGCTTTGGTCCCTGGAGTTTGCTTCCACTTGTTCTTAAATGCTTCACGATCTTGCTCTGAGTAAAGGTGACGATAAAGAGGAAGATCGTACATGTAGAAAAGCTTGGAGAAGTCGTAACGCTCTTTAAAGTACTGATGGATATTGGAATACCACTTGTTCTTTGCTTCGTTGCTGTTTTTAAGAATAAAATCATCAAGCTGAAGAAACTCACCGATCTCTTTATCAAGGGAGCTCAGCTGTTCGCATTTAATTAGAATGACACTCGCCTTTTCATTACTGAATGTATAAAAAGGTTGAGTGTTATCAATCTCTTGGCGAAGTACATCGATGTTGAAGTTACGTTTAAGCTCGTTATCGAACCAGTTAGCAAAATAATTAAGGTTAAGGTAGTTATCGAAGCAATGCTCTAAATGTTTGTAAGTCACATCCATATCGCGATGGATAGCGTCGTTTTTCTTGCCTTCGATGAATTGAATATGCAGGTCTTGGAAAAAGCGGGAGAAAACCGTTGCAATTGGGTCACGTACCAGAGTCACAATCTTGATGTTGTCGCGCTTTTGTAAGATGCGTTTTCTTTTGTTGAGAACAAGGCGATACATGGTGCGTTTTTTAAAGTCGAAGAATTTACTCACATCTTTTTTATTGTGGTACATCTGGAACTCTTCGTGATCATCAAACGTGTGGATGTGGTAGCTCGGAATTTTACGCTCACCCAAAGTATGCTCAATAGACGACGAACCGACTTTACCCATTTGGTAAACCAGCACGAAATTGTCTGCTTGAAGTTCTCGGTTTTTCTCAAATTGTCGAGAGATTGAATATTTCATTTATCCTATCCTTGATAGCTTTAAATTGTTTGCTCTTCGCCATTTCTATTTGTTGGTTGGTGGCGAAATCAGTTAATTGGGTTTTGAATCATGAGCAGGTTGAGAGTGGAACTCTGCCGAAACGGTTGTCTCTTGCTGGAGGTTATAATGCCTTGCTTTACTGATCATGACGGGTAGTAAAAGTATTAAAATGATGGTGGTATTCACGGCGACAAAAAACACCATGATTAGAGCGTAGATTGCGAGTAGGAAGCTCTTTCTATTCTCTTCCAATGAGTTGAAACAGCCCTTCATAAAGTGCACATAACCACCAAATAACAACAAAATGCCTAATAGCCCGTATTCGATAGAGGTATCTAGAACAAAGTTGTGGGTGTAAATCGCTAACTCATCGTAGTTAAAGTAGTTGATCATGTAGTGAGGTAACATCTTTGCTCCGACACCTAAAATTGGATATTGAAGCAAGATGTCTAGCCCGTTTGCCAAGAGCAATTTACGGTGTAAATTGGAGACCCAACGCGCTTCACTTTGGTTGGCAAATAGGATGTCTTCCTGAGTAATTTCGAGCTTGTCTGCAAGCTGGTCAAAACCCACGTAAAGCGTTGTTGATACGACGAAGAAGATGACTAAACTTACCCCAATCAGAACAGTCCAAGTGTAGGTCTCACTGATGGTTTGTCGTACTAATCGCTTGATCACCAGTTGATCCATAAAAACCAACAAGCAAAAACCGAGCAACGCTTTTCTCTCTTGAGAAAGAACCAGTAGTACGAATGCAAATAGCATTAATAGGGGAAAAGCGCGGATTTTGTCTCTGTAAAGGTAGAGTAGGGAGCAGAGAACACCGAAGGCGTACTTACTCACGCCCAATAGCTTGAATCCACTCTGATAGCCTTGTGAGAAGTGCCACAGCGCAACAAGAGAGCAAATTACCAGTAAGCTGTATGTAAAATAGACCATGATTCGCTCGTCGTTAAAGACACCGTAGGCGTAAAGTAAACACAGCAAACTTAATATGGCTACCCATTGAACTGTCTCCGTGACCAAAGGCATAAATGGGACACGATTAAGAAGTCCATTGACAAAAACGTAGCTGGTAAACAGTAATAAGAAGCCCATGCGAGGATGTAGCAATGCATGGGTTTTACCTTCCAGTATGATAAGAGCGACTAAACCGATCGAGAGCAAGCTTGCAATATCGGAAGGCGCGAGTACGAGGCTACCTGCTCCCACTTTAAATGGTGCGAAAAAGAGGGAGATCGTAATTGCTGCCAGTAATGAGATGCGACTACTTACTGGTGCAGAGTTGCTGGTAAAGTCCATAGTAACCGTCTCGGAATTTGTCGATGGTGTATAACTTGGCGCGATTAACTGAGTACTCGCTTGCTCTGTTGTACATTTCTTGGGTGGTGCAAAGTTGAGTTAATTTGTGGGCAAGTTGCTTTGAATCTCCCAGATCAAACAGGTATTCGCTGCTGCCCATGACTTCATCTAATCCAGGTACGTCAGAAGACAATACTGGCAAACCTGCTGCCATCGCCTCAACCGCAGCTAAACCGAAGCCTTCCACTTTAGAAGACTGGACGTATACGTCGATGTCGCTCAGGAATGACGGAATATCAGAGATGATGCCGTGAAAATGAACCCTTTCGGCAATATTGAGTTGATGACTAAGAGACTGTAGTTCGGTGCGTTTACTACCATCTCCCGCTAAGTGAAGCTCATAATTGGTCGGCATTAGGGCAGTCGCACGAATCAAGGTTTCATGGTCTTTATGCTCATGCAGTCTTCCGACCATACCGATATTAATAACTGGCTTTTGTAGCACTGAACTGGCGGACTTTGCGACCATTGGAAAACGTTCGAGATCAACGCCATTGTGTACAACACGATATTTGTGTTGGTAGTGAGGCATGAATTTCACGAGCTCTTCTTGCACTTTTTCACTGATGCTAACAGTAAGGTTATGACCTCTGTAAAGCAGGTGTTCCATGAATTTGAATAGGGGGTAGTCACGTCGGCGGTTATAAGAACAATGCTCGGTTTGAATTCGTTTTTTCCCCACAGCTAATAGCGCGAGATAGATGGAAGGATATAGGTGACCATGAACTAAATCAGGCCAACGCAACAGTGACCACTTTTCTTTTAGTGAAAGCGTTTTCCAGTTAAAACATTCGATGCCTTGAGCAGATAACAAGTCCAGATAGTCGTTGTCATCGCACAATACAAGAATCTTTATATCGTATTGAGGTGCGTGTTCCATCACAAGATCCACAAGGAATTTTTGCGCGCCCCCATTTTTGGATAAGTCATTGATGATATGAAGTATTTTTGTTTTCATAATTAGGCAGATAAGTAATCTTTTTTGAACTTTTCGATCTCAGATGCAGAAAAGAAATGCTTAGTGAATTTAGAAGTGAGCATTTCTTCAATGAGCGCTACTTTTGGATGAAAAGTACGTTTAAATTCAACAAGAAGAGGGGAGTACCACTTGTTATCGGCTTGGTTATCATGCTGCACCTTTACTTCTTGTTGTAAAAAGGTGCTAATTGCTTTTTGTGACTGATCGAGTTTATCGACACGAACAACCATAAGAGAGAAGTTGTCCTTTTGGTAAACTTGATATCCAAGCTCATGATCAAAAGGGTGTGTAAACACGTCGATGCCAGTGAGTGGCTTGATTTCATTATCAAACCATTCCAATGGATATTGATGGTTTACATGCTCCTCAAAAGCTTCATGTAACAATTGAGAACGTTCAGAGCGTACTGCACTGTCATCGTTTAAGTACTTTGCCGCCATCCAGAATGGTAGGGATTGGAAGAACATGGATATGTTTCGACCAATCGGCTCACGCACTAAAGAAATGATGCGGACTTGTTTCTTACGCTTGAGCATGCGACTCATGATCAAGCGCTTTAATAAGCGCTTGATGTAGTTAGTCGCAGGGTTATGCAGTTGTGCACGAACTGGAGATATCTGTTTTTCTGCATCGATAGACATCAGATCGTGTAGATGAATCGATTTTGGAATCGATTTCTCCAACGCGCTCGACCCCACTTTTCCCATTTGATAAATCAGTACCGGGCTGTCCTGCTCCTTTAACAGTTGGTACCACTGCATGCTAAGGCTAATAGGCGTACTGCTGGACATAATTCGCTTCTCCTTCCTTTGATTTTGCCTGAGTAATCAGAACGCCAAGCGAAGGAACTGAGTGTTGAATTTGTTTAGATAGCGCTGCGTTAACCAATGATGCCTTGGTCGATTCTGATCGGATTACCGTAATTAATCCGTTTGCTTTCTTACCTAGAATGAGTGCATCGCTCACTGATAGCAGTGGAGGCGTATCAATAATGATGCGGTCATATTTCCCCTTGAGGTATTCGATCAATTTGTCGAAACGATCGGATGCCAACAACTCTTGTGGGTTTGGTGGAATAATCCCTGCAGGCAATACATCTAGATTCGCCTCCTCGCTGCGAACAATACACTCACTTAGCGATGTATCCATCGTAAGGATATTGGTGAGTCCAGGGCTCGACTCCGAGATATTAAAACGTTTGGCGATCGATGGTCTGCGTAAGTCACAATCGATGATCAAGACTTTCTCCATGGTGGAAAAAGACACTGCCATATTGATGCTCGTTGATGTTTTGCCTTCTTCTGGAATAGCTGAAGTGAAAGGGAGCACTCTCTGTTTCGAGTTTGTTAATCTGAGCAGGAGAGAGGTTCTGACCGAGCGGCAGGCTTCGCTGAACAGTTTCTCATCTTTGTCGAGATAAGCGGTATAGCTCACCCCACCTTTGCGTAGATTACGCTTTTTCACTCTTGGTATTGTGCCTAGGCAGGTGACACCCAGCTTTTCTTGTACATCTGAGGAAGTACGAATCACTTCACGCAATGTTTCTAAAATGATGACAAGCGCACAGGCAATAGCAAAACCAAAGAAGGTTGCAATTAACACCAGCTTCATACGTTGTGGCGCAATCGGGAAAAGCGGAATGATTGCTGGATCAGTAAAACGCGCAGTGACGTTTTTGTAATCGCTAGTGGCGCTGGTCTCTTTCTCGCGGTTCAAAAACGCTTCATACAAATCTTTGTTCGATTCGACCTCTCGCTTCAGTTGCTCATACTTGGCTTTTTGGGAGCCTAACATTTGGAAATCTGACTTTTTGCTGTCTAATTCCGCGCGAAGCATATCTTCTTGCGCTTTCGCTGCGAGTAAGTCTTGTTGTTTGCTGAATGAGATTTCGCGAATCAGCTGTTGAGTTCGGGTGCGAATTGAATCTAGCTGAGCCCTAGCTTGAACCATACGGTCATGCTTTGGTCCATAGCGTTGAGAAAGCTCAGAGACATTTTTCTCAGCTTGAGCTTCAGAAAGTTTAAGATCGCGGATCTGCGCTTGGTTTGCAAATTCGTCGATAGACAGAAGGCTATCTAAGTCTTGTGAAGATTTACGCTTCAAAAGGTCGATCAGAGTCTGCGCTTCAATACGGTTGTTAATCGCGGCATTTAACTTGCGGCTTAGCTCTTCGAGTTCACTGGCGTAGATATCATCAATACCATTGATATCAATCAGACCTTCTTGCAATAAGAAGTCTTGTAGCGCTTGCTCAGACGTTCTCAAGCGTTGTTCTAGCTTTTGTGAGTTATTGGTCAACCAAGTCGCTGCGTTTTGAGTAATTACTAGCTTGGCTTCGAAGTTGGTATCGATGTATGCCTGACCGACGGCATTCGCAATCTTGGTCGCAAGCTCGGGATCAGTAGAGCGAAAGCGAATTTTCACTAGCTGAGTGTTACGTACAGGTTCGATCTCTAGCTTCTCTTTGAATGCTTGAAGAGCTTGGTAGTATGGCTTTGCATGCTGTTGAGTTTCTTCAGGGTTTGGAGACACTCGTAACACATCTTGTACTAGTGGGATGGACTTAATCTCATCAATTTTCTGCTCAAATCTACTTGACCCTGTGAACTCAGGGTGCTGGGTTAAGTTAAGCTGAGTAATCACTTTGTCGGCAATGTGATTTGATTTAAGAATGGCGATTTGAGTTTGAAAGTACTCTTTTTTAGTGGTGTCCACGCCGTACACTTCTTCAATTGAGAGTGCACTTTTTTGCTCTTCTTGAATAAGAAGGGTAGCAGTGGCTTGGTATACCGACTTTTTCGAATAGATATACCAAGTGCAAGTGAGAGAAAAGATGATGGTAAACGCTAAAATGCTTAACCAATTCTTTTTAAGTGTTCGGTAGTGATGCCCAAAACGAATCAACTCGATGCGATTGGAAGAAGGATGAGTAGAATGAATTCCGTTCATTGAATTGCCTGTCATTAGAAGAAGCTCTGATCGATAAATACAATGTCGCCAGGCTCTACCGAGCGCTGCATGTTGACGCTTTCAACAGTTTTACCTGTTGCATGTTGGGTAAGGTTGATACTTTTTCTTGATGCTCGGTCGGTCAAACCACCGGCTAGAGCGATCGCTTTTTCTATGGTGAGCCCTGGTTGATATTCAAACCCACCTGGTTTTCTTACTTCACCGTTCACATAGAAAAGTCGAAAGCTGTTGATTGTGACCATGACTTTAGGGTTAATGAGGTAATCACCTTTTAGCCCGGTTTCTATTTCGTATTTCAGCTGTTTTGGTGTTTTGTTGATCGCCTTGATGCGTCCTAGGTATGGGTAATCGAAGTAGCCATCTGACGTAATTAGGATGTTTTTTATCGTCAGATCTTCTTCGCCATACACTTGTACAGAAATGGTATCGCCTGTATCGAGCAAATAATCTTGCTCACTGGTATTTGCCGAAACAAAGGCGCTAAATAGAACCAGCGTTAAGCCAAGCAGCGTTGTTAAAAGATTCATTGATATTCCTTGTTATAAAGAGAATCGGGCACTGATAGACCAAACGTTTTGGTCAAAACTATAGCCCTGCAAGTTGGAGTTTTTATCTTGATAGCGCCAATCTGCCTTAAGTAGTACCCAGCGCTTAATTTGATAATCCACACCTGCGGACAAGGCGTAGCGATCCTCGTTACGTGTGACGCCGGTATAGTCATCTTGCTGATAGAGTGCTTCTAAACGTGTGGTTAAGTAGCTGTTCCAATCTTGCTTGAGCGCTAGCGTATAACGAGTTTGCAAGTTGTAATCGCCATCCTGATCTGGGCTAACCGCAGCTTGAGTCGTCTTTAAGGTCAGGAGCGTGTGTTCCTGTGGTTGCCATTCCAATCCGATATCCCAACTAAATCCCTCGAAGGTTTCTCTTTGATGACTATCGAAGTCCTTTATTTGGTAACCCAATCGCGCGATACCTTGTGTTTTACCCGTGACTTCCCACTGAGCACCGGTGTAATAGAAGCCCGAGTGATTATCTTTGGAAGGTACATTTGGATTATCTGTTTGATAATCTGTTAAGGTTTGTTTTGTTCCGATTAACCAATAAGTCCTGGGTGTGGCGCGCAAATAAAATTCGAGATGCGCGCTCGGCGCTCGAAAGTCGTTGTATTTGGTTTTAGAGTCAGGCTTTCCTGGCAGTCCATCACGGTAGTTCTGATAGGTTTTATCTTGGTAACCTATACCAAACTCAAACCGTCCTTTTGAACCGTCAGAGCCCAATATGTAATTGGATCTGAAAACATTGCGATGAAACTCCAACGGATCGGTAATTTTGTTTCCTTGCCCCTCAGTAAACTCTTCACCTTTTTCTTCATGCTGAGCGCGAAATTGGTAATCCAAGACCAAGCGGTTACGATGATTAAACTCAAAGAAGTTAGTGAATTGAATAAGATGATCATCGTAATCATTTTGTTCATCAGAGGAGAAGCCCGCGCTTAACTTATAAAGCAAGTCTGCACGGTATTGATTGCGTTCAATCTTTGTTAATAGGCTTGGCTCAACACCCCAAATATTTACTGATTCAACGTTTTCACCTTGGTCAGCTTTCGCAATGTTGTCATTGCCTTCATAAAACACGCCTACGGTAGGGATAAACTCAATGCCTGATTCGGTTCTGTAAGCCATCGGTTCTGCCATTGAAGCAGCAGAGCTTAGTACTAGAACAACCCCCAAGTACGTCTTTTTTATCATGATCGACTTAGTACGCATTTGAACCTGTAAATCCTTTGAATATCGTCAGGAAGATGATTTTGATGTCCATCCAAACTGACCATTGGTGGATGTAATCCAAATCGAACTCGACACGCTTTTCCATTTTATCGAGTGTATCGGTCTCACCACGGTAGCCATTGATTTGTGCCCAGCCTGTGATGCCTGGTTTTACTTTGTGTCTTAGCATGTAACGGTCGACGATTTGGCGATATTCCTCATTGTGTGAAACCGCATGCGGACGCGGACCGACAATCGACATCGTGCCTTGCAGAACATTGATAAACTGGGGCAGTTCATCAAGAGAAGTGCGACGTAGGAACCCACCAAATGGTGTAATGCGAGGATCGTTTTTGGTGGCTTGTTTTACGTCGTTCCCTTGCTCCATCGTGGTCATTGAACGGAACTTCCAAACTTCAATTTTTCTGCCATCCAATCCGTAGCGGAATTGCTTAAAGATAACCGGACCTTTAGATGTAACTTTAATGCCGATAGCAATTGCGAGTAGGATTGGTGAAATAAGAAGCAAGATAATGCTTGATAAAACAATATCTTCTAGACGTTTTACCCATGATGAAATACCAGCGAAAGGTGTATCGAAAACGCTGAGTGTTTGAACTTGACCTATTTGATCCCAACGAGAGTGCAGTAAGTTATAGGTAAAGAAATCAGGGATAAGGTAAGTGTTCGCCGTGGTGTCTGAAAACTGAGTCAGGAATGATGCAATACGCTCGTTAGCGTGCATTGGCATAGCGATATAAACGTAATCCACTTCACCGCGTTTAGCTCGTTCTAAGGCTAGACCAACATTGCCTTTTATTGGGTATTCGGATTCTGGCAATCGGTCTTTAGAGCGCTCATCGTAGAAACCATCAAATAAGACACCATGCTCTGTGTGGCTTTCTAGTTCATTTGCAAGTGTTAAACCGTGTGGCGTTTGACCAATAATGATTGCAGTTCTAGTGTTGTAGCCCATCTTTCTCATGTATGCCAAGACAGCACGAAACGCAACGCGCCAAGAAAGAAGTAGCACTGGTGTAATTAAGAACCAAGATGCAAGAATGTAGCGCTCGAACAAGACATGTACTTGAGAAAAGTACAGAACCATAAACAGGAAGGTGCAGGTCACTAACCATGAAATGCACAGGATAAATATTTGTTCTTTAAATGAACTGGTGCGCCAAGAACGATATAGCTTTCCGCTCTCAGCCATGATGAGGAAAGAAACGCTGCCTACGAAAGATAGGATAACGTAATCTTTGTAGAGTGACGTGTTGGCATCTTTGACAACCAAAAACAGCATAAACGAGACGATGACTACGAGATCAGAGATGCGGTATAAAAATGCGAATTCCATCTCATGAGAACGTATGAGTCCTTTGTGTTTCATAACCTAATTTCCCTTAAGACACGCTACCGCCATTGGGTGTCGTTTCCCAATATCCGTGTCGTTAACGCTTTTTAGTGATAAATAAAATGTGTTTGTCGGTGACCGCAGAAAACCGATCTATCAATCACCATAATTCGGAAATTAGTTTAAAAATTCGCTCTGTTTAGGTAAGTGGAAATAAGAATGAAATTTAGACCTTCGGCTAATATTGGCAGTTTAGGAAAAACTTAATACTTGTCTGAGTAGGGCGGGTAAAAGTACTAATCGTAAAGGATTGAAAAGAAACTAAGGTTTTAATTTGCTTATGGTCTATCGAATTAATTCTTAGGACGGAAAATTAATACGTTAGTTTCGGAAATAAAAAATCCCTCTCGAATGAGAGGGATTGGTAGCAAGCAAAGGTGAAAGAAGTTTTACTCGAAATCTACGCCGTTTTCTTTATGTAGTCGGCGGCATGCGCGACCATCGCTGTGGAATAGGTGACAACGATGTGCAGGGATACCGATTTCTAGTTTGTCACCAGACTCTACTGGTAGTGTATCTGGTTGACGGTAGATAACGTCTGCGTCCGCACCTTCTAGGTTTAGGTAAACTTGAGTCTCGTTACCTAGTTTCTCTACGATCATCACTTCACCGTGAATTGTCGCATCAGCGTCAACGGCTTGAACTAAGTGCTCTGGGCGAATACCTAGTGACATACGGTCACCGCGGTTCACCGTCGTACCATCTACTGGGATCCAGAATGATACACCGTTAGAAAGTTGTACTTTTACGCGCTCTGATTCGACTTCGTCAATGAAAACACTCATGAAGTTCATCTTTGGTGAACCAATGAAACCAGCAACAAAACGGTTTTGTGGGTAGTGGTAAAGCTCTAATGGCTTACCAACTTGTGATACATAACCACCATCAAGAACGACAATTTTGTCAGCCATTGTCATCGCTTCAACCTGATCGTGCGTAACGTAGATCATGGTACAACCAAGCTGGCGTTGTAGCTTCGTGATTTGCGCACGCATGTTTACGCGCAGTGCTGCGTCCAAGTTCGATAATGGTTCATCAAGAAGGAATACATCTGGTTGAGACACAAGCGTACGACCGATCGCAACACGTTGACGTTGACCACCAGAAAGTGCTTTTGGTTGACGCTCTAGCAGGTGACCCAACTGTAGAATTTCTGCTGCGTGTTCAACACGCTTATCGATTTCAGCTTTGTCAGCTTTTGCTAGTTTCAGACCAAATGACATGTTGTCATATAGGTTTAGGTGTGGGTAAAGAGCATAAGACTGGAACACCATACCAACACCACGTTTGGATGGTTCTACGTCATTCATGCGCTGGTCACCAATATACAAATCACCTGAAGTAATGTCTTCAAGACCGGCAATACAACGTAGCAGGGTAGATTTACCACAACCTGATGGACCTACGAAAACAACGAATTCACCTTCGTTGATCTCTAGATCTACGTTCTTAGAAATCAGTACGTCGCCATACGCTTTACAAACATTTTTTAACGTGACACTCGCCATGTAGCTCGTCCTCGATCAATTTTTATTATTCACCGCTCATCATTATATGAATTATCTAGCGAGCAGTAACAGTAGGAATCGGTAAGTTATTGGGATTGGTAAGAAAAACAGGGTAGCGCTCCAAATGTCCTGAACTGGAGCACTACCCATCATAGCCAAATACGAGTTTCTCTCCCCCACATTATTCGTGTTGTCTCCCCCGTGAAATAATTACCACAAACAACACCAATAATGACATTCCACTCGTATGGCAATGAAAAACCAGCAAATCTTTTCACCTATAGGGTAGGTACTGCTGGGAAAGGGTTCTTACCATCCACTCTTGGATGACTGCAGTTTCTAAGATTGTGTTCACTGCTACATCCTCCTAATCGAAATAATTGTAGGGGGAGTAGGCGGGGAGGAGTCAAAAAGGAGGAGTAGAGTGGGAGTTGGGCTGAAATCACATTATTGCGTGACCTAAAGTTGAAACCGATCACAGGAAGTATTCATTTTGTGATTTGAGTCTCTAACCCTTGGCGATTCAGATCACGAAAATACGTCATAATTGCAAGGGCGTAGGGATTAGGAGGATGAGACATATAGGATTATTTCAGATGATATATGTCGAAATACGGCTGAACCTCAATGGACTAGCCCTACATCAAAAATATAAAAAGGATACGAACATGAAAAAATTAAGCGCTGTAGCACTAGGTACTCTTGTTGCTTTGGGTTCTTTTGGTGCTAATGCTGCCATCGAAGAAGGACAACTGACTATCTGGATCAACGGCGACAAAGGCTATAACGGTCTTGCTGAAGTTGGTAAGAAGTTTGAAGAAGACACTGGCATCAAGGTAACAGTGGCTCACCCAGACGGTCTACAAGACAAGTTCCCTCAAACTGCAGCGACAGGTGATGGTCCTGATATCGTATTCTGGGCTCACGACCGTTTCGGTGGCTACGCAGAATCTGGTCTACTAGCTGAAATCAAACCATCTAAAGAAATTCAAGACGGCATCGTTGATTTTGCATGGGATGCAGTTCGTTACGACGGCAAACTTATCGGTTACCCAGTAGCAGTTGAGTCTCTATCTCTAATCTACAACAAAGACCTTGTTCCAAACCCACCTAAGACTTGGGAAGAAGTAGCAGCGCTAGATGCGAAGCTTAAGAAAGACGGTAAGTCTGCGATCATGTGGAACCTAAAAGAACCGTACTTCACATGGCCACTAATGGCAGCTGATGGCGGCTACGCGTTTAAATACACATCTGAAGGTTACGACATTAAAGATGCTGGTATCGCGAAGGAAGGCGTGAAAGACGCGATGAACTTCGTTAAAGGTCTAGTAGACAAAGGCGTAATCTCTGCGGATATGGACTACTCAGTATCAGAGTCTGCGTTCAACCAAGGTACTGCAGCAATGACTATCAACGGTCCGTGGTCTTGGGGCAACATCGAGAAGTCTGGCATCAACTACGGTGTAACAACACTGCCTAAATTCCAAGGTCAGTCTTCTAAGCCATTCGTTGGTGTACTAACTGCTGGTATCAGCACTGCATCACCTAACAAAGACCTAGCGGTAGAGTTCATCGAGAACTACCTACTAACTAACGATGGTCTACGTATGGTTAACAACGACAAGCCTCTAGGTGCAGTAGCGCTTAACTCATTCCAACGTGAGCTAGATTCAGATACTCGTATCGCAGCAACAATGGACAACGCGATGAACGGTGAAATCATGCCAAACATCCCACAAATGAATGCATTCTGGGGTGCAGCTAAGAACGCTATCATCAACGTTGTTGACGGTCGTCAAACTGTAGATGCTGCTCTAGCAGATGCAGAAAAACAAATGACTAAATAATTCAGTAATACCCTTTTTAAGGAGGGGGCAACTCCTCCTTACTTTTCTATATTTATCCTATATTCGCTAGCAGGTTCCCTATGCAGTCAGTTCAAGGTACAGATGCTATGACAGCACCAGAAGCCAGCCTACCAAGCAGCAAAAAAGTGTTCACCAAATGGGCACTATTGGGCACAGTCGGCATTATCAATGGCTACGCAACTATCTTAATGTATTCTCGCGGTGAGATTGCGTTTGCGCTACTTACGATCATTCTAACCGCATTAGCGCTATTCATTTTTGGTAGTAAGAAAACTTACGCTCACCGATACATCTACCCTGGTATTGCCGGGATGATTCTATTCATCCTGTTCCCTTTGGCATATACCGTCGGTCTGGCGTTTACTAACTACAGCGCGAAAAACCAGCTTTCTTTCGATCGTGCACAGACTGTACTGTTAGACAGAACTTATCAGAGTGGTGAAAGTTTCCCATTCACTCTGTACAAGACTGAGCAAGGTCATCAAATTGTTGTGAAGAAAGGCGACGAGCTATTAGCAACGCCAACCTTCCAACTTGACGGCTTCTCTGCAACGGATCTTGATTTAGCGCCTATCAATGAAGCGACTGGTGACAAAGAGCCAATCAAAACTATCGTTAAGAACCGCAGTGCACTAAGCAGCGTTGACTTGCACCTTCCAAGCGGCGATGACATTCGTATGAGCGGTCTACGTAAGTTCGCAGCTGTGGTTCCGCTATACACACTTCAAGATGATGGCGAATCACTGTTCAACAACCGTACTCAAGAACTATTGCGTCCAAACATGGATGTGGGTTACTACCAACCCGTTGATGAGAATGGTCAGTTTGTTGGCAACACAGTTTCTCCTGGTTTTGTCGTAAACATTGGCACAGATAACTTTGAGCGAGTTTGGAAAGACGACGGCATCAAAGAGCCTTTCATCAGTATCTTCATCTGGACGGTCGTATTCTCAATCCTGACGGTTGTGTTCACGCTAGTTATTGGCTTAGTTCTAGCGAGTGTTGTTCAGTGGGAGGAGCTGAAAGGTCGAGCAGTGTACCGAGTACTTTTGATTCTGCCTTATGCGGTTCCGGCGTTTATCTCAATCCTAATCTTTAAAGGTCTCTTCAACCAAAGCTTTGGTGAGATCAACATGGTATTGAACGCTATCTTTGGTATTAGCCCATCTTGGTTCTCTGACCCATTCCTAGCGAAAACCATGGTAATGATCGTGAACACTTGGCTTGGTTTCCCTTACATGATGATTCTATGTATGGGTCTACTAAAAGCGATTCCTGATGACCTTTATGAAGCGTCTGCAATCGATGGGGCGAACTTCGTCCAAAACTTCATGAAAGTAACGTTACCTATGATGATTAAACCTCTGACTCCACTACTGATTGCGAGCTTTGCGTTTAACTTCAACAACTTCGTAATGATTCAGCTATTGACTGGCGGTGGTCCAAACATGATTGGTACTTCTGAGCCAGCGGGTTACACCGACCTACTAGTAAGCTACACGTACCGTATCGCGTTTGAAGGTGCAGGTGGTCAAGACTTCGGTCTAGCAAGTGCAATCGCAACGCTTATCTTCCTATTGGTTGGCGCGCTAGCACTATTGAACCTACGTTTCACTAAGCTATCTCAGGACTAAGGAGTAACGACCATGGCTATAGTACAAGGTAAATCTTTAAAGTACCGTGTATGGGCGACCCATATTGCTCTTTGGGCTTTCCTGTCACTGATTATTTTCCCACTGCTGATGATCATTGCGATCTCATTCCGTGAGGGTAACTTTGCAACGGGTAGTCTGATTCCAGACAACCCATCGCTAGAGCACTGGAAGTTAGCACTAGGCTTCTCGGTAACAAATGCAGATGGTTCTGTAACACCGCCTCCATTCCCAGTACTAACTTGGCTTTGGAACTCAGTAAAAGTTGCGGGTATCACGTCAATCCTTATCGTGGCACTGTCAACAACTTCGGCTTACGCGTTTGCACGGCTACGCTTCAAAGGTAAGAACACCATCTTGAAAGCGATGATGATCTTCCAAATGTTCCCGGCGGTACTTGCGCTTGTGGCTCTTTACGCATTGTTTGACAAACTAGGTCAGTACATTCCGTTCCTGGGGTTAAACACGCACGGTGGTTTGATCTTCTCTTACCTAGGTGGTATTGCACTGCACGTGTGGACCATTAAAGGTTACTTTGAGACGATTGATAACTCGCTAGAAGAGGCCGCGGCATTGGATGGTGCTACGCCATGGCAAGCGTTCCGTTTGGTACTACTACCACTATCTGTGCCAATTCTAGCTGTAGTGTTCATCTTGTCATTTATCGGTGTTGTAGGTGAGGTACCGGTAGCATCTCTACTACTTTCTGATGTAAACTCCTACACACTAGCAGTTGGTATGCAGCAGTACCTATACCCGCAGAACTATCTATGGGGTGATTTCGCAGCTGCAGCAGTATTGTCTGCACTACCAATTACAATCGTATTCTTGCTTGCACAACGCTGGTTAGTCGGTGGTCTGACAGCTGGTGGTGTGAAAGGATAATCTCAGTTGGTCTCTGAGAGAAAAGAATAACTAGAAAAGGGCGACCAAATGGTCGCCCTTATATTTAGCATCGATATTACGCTTTTGGTTTGGCCGCCGATCAGTAATATCAGGCTTTATTGGCGTTACGCATAGCTGGCTGTTAGCTTAGTTCCTTACGCTTTAATCACTAACAGTTTCTTGTAACCATAACCTGAGTCTCGACTCAGGTTTTTTTATACCCGTAGAATCTCTATGCTTTCTTGTTTCCGATACAGACTAACCAGTTTGCAATGGATTACACAGTGACATCAGAATGCCCTGCGTATCACTTCACAGAATTAATTTAAGCGTATTTAGAGGGAAGGAGCTGGATTTTCTGAGAAAGCGTTAAAACTCGCGGCTAGAGGGAGCACAGCCTACATATTGAAGTAAGGTATATAAACTTTCTTGCTGTAGAGCAACACGGCGGAATAGATCGGCAAAAGTTGAGTCACCACCAAAACAAGTTTGTATGTAATGGTTAATTTCTTCTTCGTTATAGCCTTCGACATACATGGTTCTGACCCACTGATATTCGACCGCTTTTAAATTGGTTAATGTATTTTCACTTAACGTGGTCTTTTTTAAGCTCAAGATCCAAACTCTACCCAACACCAAAATTGTGGGTGGATTTAACCAAATCAAAGTGAAAGATTTATGACAATTTGAACCTGGCATGAAGTGAATGACAGAACCATGACATTACTTCACGGGTACACCCAAGTGTCTGGAGGACACTTGGGTATATAAGTTGATTTATTTGAGATATTTGACGTGAGCTTCCATTTCTTCGCCAATCTGCTTGCGCATATTCATTAGGCGAATAGCCGATTGTTCGAGCGCTTTATCTTCTTCAGACTCCGGTATCCACTTAGGAACATCAGTTGGCTTTCCGTCTTCGTCAACCGCAACCATGATGACGATGCAATGTGTTGTAAGGCGGTTTTTCAATTCTTTTGGATCGCTAGCTTGTACATCAATAGCAATGTGCATTGAACTGCGCCCCGTATAAATGACCTTGGCACTGACCTCGACTAAATTCCCAACATGAATTGGGGCGACAAAGCGAATACCACCTGCGTACGCGGTAATGCAGTATTTTCCACTCCAAGCTGCACTGCATGCGTAAGCTGCTAAATCGATCCACTTCATTACGGCGCCGCCGTGTACTTTGCCACCGAAGTTTACGTCTCCAGGTTCTGCAAGAAAACGAAGGGTAATGTCTCTTTGACCACTGCTCATCTGTCATTCCTTTGTGCGTTGTTTAGCTTCAATGTAACAGCAATGCAACGACTCTTAAATACGTCAGCAAAACATTTATCACATCAGTGTCGCTTCGAGTTGGATTAAGCAATCCGAAAGCTGGCTAAAAATCCTTCAAAAATCGAGTTTTATCATTTTATAGATAAAACATAAGTCACACTTATTAAAAAAATACGCTATTGATAAAAAGCGCACTAATTCAATTAATTGAATATCTGTTTTGTTGTTTATCTTATTTTTGAGAATGATGTGTCTTTGTTTGTAAGGGTTGTGTAAGGATCTGTAATTGTGGAATTAATATCACATAATTTTATTTGTGAATAAATATTCATTGGGAATGCTATTTGGTGATTGTTTGCTCAATTGCATACGGTTTAATTATTTCGTATGGTTCTGCCCGTTTTTAAATAACACTTTATGGTTAGTCTCTTGTTCCGTTTTTTAAGTCTTAGTTTAGCTATCTCACTAATTAGTATAAAGATATATGCAGGGGTGGACTCTGGGTATCTGTATGCTTCAGGGTTTGGTGACGCTGAACATGTAGCTCTAAAAGATGCTAAGAAGCAATTGGCACTTAACTTGATTAGTGTTATCGAAGTGAATGAAAAGTCATCTATTGTTAAGACTTCCCATGGTGTTGACTCCTCTTTTTCTCAGGATTCATCCATACATTCACTTCCAATTGAAATCCCTCACTTGGAAGTTTTAAGTCATGAATGTGGCGAGAAAGGTTGTGAGTATCGCTATCGGCTGAGTAAGAAAACCTGGCAGAAACAGGTTGAGCATGATTTGACGGTCTCGTACCAAACGGCTGCGATAAAACTTAAAAATCTCAACAACAACTGGCGTGGTGTGAAGGACTACTTTCATGCTGAAGAGCTAATGACGAAAAGTGCCGTTCAGCTCGATATGCTCGGTATTTTAGATTCCGATGCTGCACAGTCATACCGTGCACAACACCTACAGATTAGCGAAACGATGAACGCGAAGAGAGAAATGCTCTCGATTTCGTTTGTCGCATCGAATGATGCTTTTTCTCATCAAATTCACGAGTTGCTATCACGTCACGCATTTGCGTCGAATCATGGTGGCATCTCCGTTTATATCAAGACGAAATCCCAGCAGGGACGACAAGGGAAAGACTTTGTCGCCAAGCAAAGTATTCAACTTAAAGTCTTCGATTCAAATTCATCTCATATGGTGACCCAAAAGGTGATCACCGTGTTAGGTAAATCCCAAGCTAGCTCTGCGGCGGCAAAACACGCTGCTGAGCAAAAAATAATTAAAAAGCTTACTAATAAATCTATCTATTCAGTATTGATCTAAAGGATACAGAAATGTTTAAAAAAACAGTCATGGCTTCTCTATTTGCTACCGCACTAGCAGGTTGTTCTTCAATGCCAGGTATGGAGTCTGCGACGGTTGACCGCAACGAAATGAGTGCAGCTCTTGTTAAATCTTGTACTGAGCTAGGCTCTGAGTACACACCAGTATCTTACGCTGTAGACAAAGTATCTAAAGTGATGGTGTCGATTCAAGAGCGTCAATGTGCTGTATTCCAAGACTACCGCACACTAGCAGACAAGCATGCAGACGTAGCAGGTTTCCTAAAGATCAATGCTGATAAGAGTGACGAAGAGCTTCTTGTTGCGATGAATGAATTCGATGAAGGCAAAGCTGAAAACAAGAAAATTCGCCCACAAGTTGAAGCGTACAAAGCGGCGTCTGATTCAATCTTTGACAAGAACGTTGAGCTAGCGAAAGACATCGCGCTTGAGGCGGCTGAAATTGCAATTATTGCTTCAGACAACGCGGCAGTAATTGCGCAAGATTCTGCAATGGCGGGTTTAGGCAACGCACTTTCTTTCCTATCGAACGAGTCTGAAGAAGAAGGTGAAGCGGATGCAGAAGCAAAAGAAGAAGTGCCAGTTGTTGAAGCTTACAACGAGATGAAAGCACGTTCTCTTCTTGTTTACGACGCAAACGACATGATTTCTCTAGACCAAAACACAATCGAGCAACTAGAGAACCTAGACAAAGTTTTAGCAGAGAAAGTTAAGTCGTAATGAAATATTCAAAGATCGCAACACTTGTCGCTGCTGGTCTTGTTTTGGCTGGGTGTAATAGCACGCCCAGCCAACAAACTTACGCAGTTGAGAGTAACGCAGGCAACTCGTCTTTAATCATTGGTAAGTCAGCGTTTGAATTCACCAACAGTGACATCGAAGTTCCAGCATACTTCAACACTCAAGGTCTTCAATTCTGTACTTACGAAGCAAACGAGAAAGACAGCCGTTGTCCGTTAGCTAAAAAGACTATTCGCCTTTACTTCGGTGACGTTCAAACTGACGTTAGCGAGAACCTTCAAGGCAAATCTGCCGATGTATTCAATGCAATGCATTCAAGTATTGGTAAGTTCGAAACGAAAGCGCTTGAGAACACGTTAGAAAACCAATTTGCGGGTGTGAACCGTTTCCGTATCTTGACGCGTGACACTAAGTCAGTAAACGCGGCGATGGAAGAGATTCTTGCCGATGAAGGTGCAGTAAAAGTCGCACAAAAAATGAGTGGTCGTGACAAGTTATCGACGGACTACATCATGAAGGTCGACGTGCTTAAAACTGGCGATATGCTCTTTGGTTCTACGCAGTCTTTATTCCAAACATCAATGGAAATGACGACGGGTGTTATTGACCCGTACACTCGTGAAAAGCTGAGCTACCCGAATATCGGTAAGATCCGCGTTTCTAACTTTGATGTTCGTGATAAGGAAAGCTTCACAACCGTAATCGCAAATGGTGACTACTACCGCGGTTTTAACTACACCAGTAGTAAAGACGTTGATTCTGTGATGAACGAAATGGCATCACGTGGTTTCGATATCATGTTGACTCGTCTGCTAAAAGAGATGCCAGCAACAGCACAAGTTATGGGCATTAAAGGCGACCGAATCTCGCTAGATCGTGGTCAAAATGCTGGTGTATTACCAAATGAAACCATGGTTGTATTTGAGTACAGTGCAGGTTTTGTTGAGCCAATCGGTGTGGCGACGGTTAACCCTAGTCAACAAAGTGCTCAAGGCAAAATCGTACGCTGGAAAGACAGTAAGCTTGCTGAACAAGTGAAAGACGAAGCTGAGCAGGGTATTTACCGTCCAGATCGTCAGCGTCGAATCTTTGCAGTTAGCGTCGGTGTCCCGATGGAATTCATGAAGGAACGCAGCACATGGGCGCAAAAGGGATAAGTCTTAGTCTTACCCTCGGTGGATTGCTTTCGGCTGCACCTGCAGCTGCGCTTGAACTTGATAAGAGCCAGTCAACACTGGCTCTTGTTGAGCAGGGGTGCGCCTATGGTCGTGGTGCGTTAGCGATAGAGGGGGCGAAAGCGGATGCGATCAATAACCTGCGACTGTTTTTAAATGGGCAGGTTTCACTTTCTTTATCTTCTGAAGATTCCGAATTACTCAACGAACAGTTTAATCAAGCTGCTCGAGAAATGTTAGTAACTGGAATCGAGAGAGGGATGATCACTGCGGATTTTGGGCAACCTGAGATCTACGGCGATGATACCTGTGTGAATGTGCGTCTTATGCCACCAACGCAAACAGAAGAAGACTCAGACGAGGGTATTGTTTGGGGTTCTGACTCGACGGTTTCTGTTGTGGTCATCGGTGAGGGTATCCCGAACGCTAAGCAAGGTTTAAGTGCGCGCCAAGCGGCCGAGCAAGATGCATTTCGTCGTGCTATCAGCCAAGTTTTGGGCGTGATGGTTAAATCTGGCTACCTTCAGCAAACCTATTCAAGCATGTCGGCAAATGCGGTCAGTGATGACTTTAACTTGCATGATGTGGCTGTCCAATCCTTATCAATGCAATCGCAAGGTATGATTACTGGTTGGAGCGAAATTTCTAGCCAAACTAAACCAAATGGTGTGCTTGTCGTGACGCTCGATGTGTCTGTTGAACGCCAAAAGGTTGAGGCTAAGATCGCTCAACTTATCAAGAGTTTAGGGCAACCTGCCGTTTACGTGGATGCGCACCTTCCGGTTGTTCAAACCACGTTCAGTAGCTCTCTTGCTCAGATGGGCTTCGATCTCTCTGGTACTCCAGAGCAGGCAACCATCATTCTTCAAGTTCAAGAAAAAGAGAAAGTGACGCCTTCCGGCTTGCAGTTGGAATTGGCGGCTAAGCTATTAGACCGAGCGGGTAATGAATACGGTAATTGGCACAACGATCCAACACTGATGACCCTTCCTAACAAAGAGGGGATGCTGAATGAACTAGCGTCAGTGCACTTGGCTGTCGATCAAAACCAGAAAATGTTGACTCAAGCGTTACATAGCGCCGTCCAAAAAATGGCAATGCGTGGTGGACCGGTTAGAGAATTGATTTTTACGCCGAAAGCGGCGGGTCAACAAGGTCAACTTTATACCTTGCTTAGTGCGATTAACGGCGTTTCTGATATCAAGATTGAAAGTCGTTCTGGCAAGGTGATTGTCCGACTTCGCTCATTAAACAACGCCAATGACCTTGCTCAGTTTATCCAGCCAACGTTGCGCATTCATCAGCCAAATTATCAGTCCAAGCTACGTGTTTTGAACGATTACCAAATCAACGTGCTTTGAGACCTCTACAGGATATTTATGTTTAAAAAAACACTTCTTTCATTGGTACTAGCAAGTGCCTTTGGTTCTGCACATGCAAATGTAGATTTTGACCTTAATGATCTCGTTCCTGCAACCGGTGCACCTTCTGAAACACAAGCTGTAAATACAGATGACGTAAAAGAGGTGGGTGATCTAGTTGTGGCGGCAGACCCGAAAGCCGCGGTACTTGTTGCTCACCAAAGCCTGATCGAAGACGAAGGTGATGGCGTTAAGATGATCGCAGTTGGCTCGGGTATCGGTATTCTATCTACGGGTTCTGGTAGCTACGAAACTTACGAAAACCGTAACGCGACGTTGTTATCTAAGCGTGGTGCATACATGAAAGCTTTCCAAATTGCGAAAAAGCAATTAGTGGAAAACATGGAAGGCATGAGCAACATGTGTGCGACAGCGATCAACGAAACCATGGATGTGATTGATACTGCGACAGAAGGCGCGGCAAACACCACAAGCATGATGAGCGATAACTGTGCTGAGTCAGTAAAAGGCGCGTTGGCAGGTTACGTGACGTTCGATGTGTATGATGATCCAAGTGAAAACCTAGTTCGTGTTAGTTTGATTTCAACGCCGAAAACACGTGAGCAAACGAAGCGTAAAGTGGGCGCTCTGACTCAGACTACAGAACCAAACGTGATTTTCAAACAAATCATCGCTGATCTGCAGGCGGGTGTGATGCCTCCTGTTGGTGCGAAAGTGATTACCAACGCTGAAACGGGCGAGTCGTTTGTACTTGGTTTCGGTTCTTCGATCATTCGTGACAACAAGAATAAGAGCGTGAAACGCAAGCTGCTTGGTATGTCTAAATCTCAAGCGCAAGCAAAAGCGAGAAACGGTCTGATTGCAGTAATGCAAGGTGAACAAGTTTACTGGGAAGGTGGTTTCACAGAGAACCAGTTAGAGAAGAATGAACAGTTCGAGTACCCACCTGAGAGCGTTAACCCAGCAGATGCGAAAGTATTGGCAGAAGACAAACACACGTTCATGAACAACATCAAGAGCTTTGATTCGTACAAGTCATTTGCAGCGGGTCAAGTTCCTCCAGGTGTTTCTGTTAAAACCTTTAAGAGTAGCGATGGTGACTGGATGTTAGCCGTTGCGGTTTATGCCCCTTCTCTAGAGGCGACGGCAAAGCAAGCAGCTGCAGAAAACAAAAAGCGCGTTCGTGAAGGTCAAAACGCAAGCTCAGACCACAAAATTTCAACAACTGGCGGTTTGACTGACGGAAGCAACAATACTCAAGGACCATCTGGTCAAGTGAGTAACGCAAATGATCTGTAACCACAGATACTTGCTTGTTCTGGTAGGCCTTTTAGGTCTACCAGTTTTTGCTTCCGACTCTCATTCTTGGTCATTCAACGGCACGGATTATGAGCTTAAAACCAGTGACTCAGAAGTGTCAGTTGAAGTGAAAAGACAGCATGAACTGACCACGAAACAAATGAAGTCATTGTGTCGTAAAGGGCTCGGTTTAGAGCTTCGCAAAAAATACGAAGACAAGTTGCTTGAAGGTGGTTTCATTCGTGAAACTTTAGATTCGTGGCCTTTTGCGAGTCTAACTTACGAACTGACCAATATTCAGTTTTCTTCAGTGAGTAAGAGTCAAGCTCAGTGCCGTGCGAATGTGAATGATACTGGCTACAAAACCAATCTCCAAACCACAGCGCTGAACTATGCCATTGCGTATTACTCAACCAAGCAGTACCAGCACATTAAGCCGATATTACCGTTGATCATCAAAGAACCTAGCGTTGCAATGGATGCCGCAGGTTTAGTCACCTTGCTCTTATCTCAATCAGACGTGACCAAAGCTGAAAATTACTATCAGCAGTATGTCGATGTTTCCGCAATTTCCAACAGTGAAATCAAGCACTGGCTAGCTCAATGGCAGTTTGAGCAAGGAGAACTTGAGGAAAGCTTGTTCATCGCAAAGCAGTGCTCAAGCAAAGAATGCGAGCGTTTGGTGATAGACATTGAAGATCAAATGTTTGAGCAACAAGCTGAGAGTGTCGGAGATCTGTCTTCTTATTTCTGATTTAACAAATTACGGTAACTCAATTTATGAAATTGAAATATTGCGCACTGGCTGCGTTGTTAAACCTAATTGTGATGCAACCAAGTTTTGCAAATGATCCTTTTGCTGAACTGGACCAAGAAATCGAACAATTAACCGCTGATGATACGGATGAGTTTGAGCAATGGTATGCCGCCCAAATTCAAGAGTTCAATCAATGGCAGCAAGCTTACTTAGCGGACTGGGACAAAAAACAGAAAGCCTCTATTCAAAAATGGGGTGACACCAAAATACCTTCTCCGGATGTGGTAGTGGTTTATGACGAACAACATAACGCACGAACCGTTGTTGATTTGGAGAAAGGTGAGATTACGGTTAGCTACTTACCGCCTGCGGAAGAAGAAAAAGCCGAAGCTCCAGTTGTTGAAGCTGAAGTCGTCAATGCCGTTATCGAGAAAAACGCCAAGGTGTTTGAAGAAGTTGGTGTAACTCAACCTAAAAAAGCTGAGCCCACAATGGTTTTCGTTGAGGAAATTAAAGTAGAACCAAAGACTTTCGAAGAGGTGAAGAAAGAGATTGAGGCGCAAACTGAGCGCCAAATGAGTCAACTTGACATCTTTGCTGCTGAGAAAAGTGCAGTGTTAAGTGAACAAAAGCAAGAGCAAGTGATTGTTCAGCAAAAACAACAAATGGTGAAGCTGGAAGAAAAACGCATTGCTGCTGTGAAGCAAGAATTAGCTCTGCAAGAAAAGCAGCTAAAGCAACAGCCTAAAAAGATTGTTGAGTATAAGGTTAAGATTCCAAAATCATCACTGGCGAACCGCGCCAATCAGTACCTTCCTGCGATTCAACAAGAAAGTGCAAAGCGAGAACTACCGCCTGCACTTGTTTTGGCAATCATGCACGAAGAGTCGCATTTCAACCCGAAGGCAAAATCTCATGTGCCAGCATACGGGCTGATGCAAATCGTGCCGACAACCGCTGGTCATGATGTGAATAAGCTATATCGCGGTAAAGATAAGCCGATGAGAGCGAATGACTTATACGATCCCAATTTGAATATCGAAACTGGCACGGCGTATCTAAAAATTCTTCAGAGTCGATACCTAAAAGGCATTAAAGACCCACAAAGTGCGACTTACAGTGTGATAGCGGCTTACAACACCGGGTCAGGTAACGTGGCCAAAGCATTTGGTGAGCGACGTGTTTCTAGTGCGATTAAGAAAATCAATACCATGAGTTCTGATGAAGTATATGAGCACCTTATCAAGAACTTACCTTATAACGAGACTCGCAAATATCTCAAAAAGGTCAACGATAGAATGAAAACCTATCATGCGCAGTCCAACTCAATTATCTAAAAGGAATTGAAGATGAAATATCAAATTCTTACCGCTGCAATCAGCGCAGTGATCTTATCTGGTTGTGCGAGTCAAAGTGGTTCTGAAAACACGGCGAAAGTGGAAACCAACAAAGGCAGCAATGTGCCTAGCTGGGTACTAAACCCAACTTCAGCGAATGGCTTTGCAGCGTCAAACTGTGTTACGGCGTCAGGTAACTTTTCTGTTGATCGTAACCACGCTATCTCTCTAGCACGTAACACGCTTGCGCAAAACCTTGATATTAAAGTCAGTGTGTTAGAGAAGAACTATCAAAAAATTGATAGCTCAGTTGACGGTCAAACCTCTGGCACATCTTTTGAGCAAATCGCTAAGCAAATAACTAATACTTCAATTCAAAAGAGCCAAGTTGAGCAAGTATCACTGGTTGAAATTGGTGGTGTAGAGCAAATTTGTGCGCTAGTAGTCATGCCAAAGATTGAATCAGAAAAGATGTTTAACTCTGCTGTAACGGCAGGAACGGATATTGATCCAACGGATAAAGCGGCGCTATACAAAGAGTTTGTGAGCCAAAAGACAAGCAAAGAATTGGAAAAGCAGGCTGAAGCCCTTTAATCCAAATGAAAGCAAAAAGAAAAGAGCCATCATGGCTCTTTTCTTTTTAGTTGCTATGAGCTCGTTGCAGTTTGAGCTTCTGGGTCGATGACTTTGCCTTTTCTACGTACTTTAATTTGCGACAAGATAACGCCAGAGATAACCAACATACCGCCAATGATGTGGTAAACATGCACCTCTTCCCCCAGCATGGTTGAAGCGAGAGCTACCGAAACCACAGGCATCAGGTTCATGAACATGGCACTTGAGTCAGCACCAATCAAGTCAATCGCTTTTACCCACATCAATGGAGCAAAGATAGACGCGGCAATACCAGCGTAAGCAATTAAAGGTAATGCGCTTTGGCTTGGTAGAAGTTGATCGCTGCTTAGCCACAATGGCGCAAGCATAACCAATGAGAAAAAGCCTTGCATGTAAACCAAAGTCATACTGTTGAAAGGCATCTTCCAGCGTTTTAGTAACACACAATAAATTGCGTAGCAAAGCGCAGCCAGCAGCATCAAGCTGTCACCTTGCGTCATATCTTGATGCAGGAAGTAGGTGATATCGCCGTGCCCTAACATAAACGCCAAGCCGCCTAATGAAATCACACCACCTGCCACGCTCAGCATGGAAATCGACTTGCCAAGTAAAGGTACACTCAAGAAAACACTGATCAAAGGAACGAGAGACGTAATCAGTGCCATATTAGAAGCGGTCGTTGTTAGCCCTGCGTAATAACCTAGGGATTGGTTTAGCACCATGCCTAATAGTGCGAGGAAAGCCAATTTAGCCAAGTATGGGCGAATCACATGGCGCTGTTTGATCACTGCTGGTAAGCAAAATGGCGTTAAAAGTACCATAGCAACAAACCAACGGTAGAAACTCATTGCGCTAGGTTCGATGGCACTTGCTGCCATTTTATTTACGATGGAATTCCCACCCCAAATCATGACAGTAAAAAACGGAAGCAAATAAACCATGAGAACCTCATCGCAGAATAATTAATGGCGCTAGTCTGACAGGTCTTTATAATGAAAAGTATCTCTGGAAAGACATCGTAAGCGATAGGAAGACAAATTTGAAAAAGAGCACAAGGAATCTTCATCCGTCATTATCAATCGACAGAGCACCATCAGATGTGTTTATGAATTTTGAAGCCTTTTTGTCGAATACAGAAACTCGCATTCACAGCCACCCGTGGGGACAAGTTCAACTGATCAGTGGCGGTATTCTAGAAATGGATGCGGAAGACACACGTTTCTTAGCGCCTCCGCATCTTGCGATTTGGGTACCAGCTGGGATCCGTCACACTAGTTATAATCGTAAGCCTTTGGAATACTGCTCGTTAAATATCGACCCAGAGTTGACTCAGCACTTTCCATCCAAAACGAGCTTGATCAAAGTGACGCCCATTGTTTCGGCGATTGTGGAAGACTTTCGCCAGCGTGATATTAATGTTGCTAAGAGCGAAGAAGATAAACGCCTCGTTCAGGTCTTGTTGGATCAGCTAGCCAAACAAGAAGTCGAACATCACTTTTTGCCAACCACAGACAACAAATATCTGGAGCCAATTCTTAAAGCCGTCGAAGAAGCGCCAACTGATGAAATTAGCTTGGGGGAATGGGCGGAAAAGGTTCATACCACGGAGCGCACTTTAGCTCGCCATTGCCAAAGTGAGTTAGGGATGAGTTTTACCGAGTGGCGATTGCGAGTGCGTTACTTGCATTCGATGGAGTTGTTAAGGAAGGGGCAAACCGTAAAAGAGGTGGCGTTGACATTGGGTTACAACCAGGCCAGTCCTTTTATCGCCATGTTTAAGAAATACTCCGGCATTACACCGGAGCAATATAAGAACCGCTTGTTATAGCTGAGTAAGCACGTAATCTAAACCACCTACAACTGCTGCAACTTGAGCGTCGTTACACTCTTCATCAGTGACTTTCGGGCTGTCTGGGTAAACTTCTGTTGTAGTGCCGTAAGTGCAGTTGGTGACGCCGCCACACAGACCCAGTTTCACCATTGGGTAATTAATCACACCAAATTGCACCACTGGCGAACCAATGATTTCGCCTTTATCGTCAGCAGGTGCAATGTGCGTTACTTTCGCTACTGACTCGATGACGGCTTTTTGGAACTCAGGTTGCGGGTTTTCTGTATCGCCCACCGTGTAGAAACCATCTGGGATCATGCCTTCGATGTATTCAAGACCATCACGTGCTGCAAGTGCAGGGCGGAATTCGGTCTCGTCAGAATCGGTGGTTTCGTGCAGGTCGATGTGCATTAGAACATCACCTAAGGTCGCAACAAGCTTAATCAAGTTAGCTGACTCTTCCGCAGGGCTATTTGCGTAGAAAGAGCGGTTTGGGTCAATCGCATTTGGGTTCCAGCGGTTGATCACCTCGTACCCCCAAGGGCTGACACATGGTGCAACGACAATATTGAAGTGTTCTGCATAACGCTCTGCCTGCGTATCAACAAACTTCAGCGCACCATGTACGCCACTTGTCTCGTAGCCATGTACGCCGCCAGTTACTAAAACAACCGGTTTTGCAGCATCCCAGTTACGAGTCTTGATACAAAACAGAGGGAAGCGCGCTTCGTCGTAAGAGAGTGCGCCGTATTGCTCAACATCAAAACGCTCGCGAAGAGCATCAATTTTGGTCACGACTTCTTCTTGGTAGCTACGTTTTACGTCACGTTGCTCACGCCAAGCTTTACGTTCTGCTTCACCCCATGACTGACCTGGGGTACCAATTGGGTAAGTGTATCCGCTTTTCATCTATACTTTTTCTTTTGTGTGCGTGAAAGGTAAGACAAGACTAGTCCTGTCTCAAAGCCACGGCAATAGAAAACACAATTTGTGACCTTATTCTTTGCGAAATCATAACTTTGCTGAGTAGTTTATTGGTGTTACATTTTGTTACTTATTCAATTCCATAAAAGAGATAAATAAATGGCTGGAGCAAGTTTACTAACACTGTTGGATGACATTGCAGCTGTATTGGATGATGTCGCGTTGATGTCGAAGATGGCGGCGAAAAAGACCGCTGGTGTACTGGGCGACGATTTAGCGCTAAATGCGCAACAGGTGTCTGGCGTAGCGTCAGAACGAGAAATCCCGGTGGTTTGGGCGGTGGCAAAAGGGTCGTTTAAAAACAAACTGATTCTAGTGCCATCGGCGTTGTTGATCAGTGCCTTCATTCCTTGGCTGATCATGCCATTACTTCTCATTGGTGGTTTGTTTCTTTGCTTTGAAGGGGCTGAGAAGATCTTAGAAAAGCTTTTTCCTCATGCGCACCAACATGAAGAGAAGAAAGAAGAGCTCAATACCGGAGAATCGGTTGAAGAGTACGAGAAGAGAAAGGTCGCCGGTGCGATTCGTACTGACTTTATCCTCTCTGCAGAAATCATCGTGATTGCTTTGGGTACGGTGACAGGCTCAAGCATCGTAACGCAAATTCTTGTGGTCAGCTTAATCGCGGTATTGATGACCATTGGTGTTTACGGCTTAGTCGCTGGCATCGTTAAGCTTGATGACTTAGGTTTTTACCTAGAACGCACATCAAATGGTGAAGGACTGAAAGCCAAGCTAGGTGGAGCATTAGTGGCGTTTGCGCCTAAGTTGATGAAGATGCTTGCTGTGGTGGGTACTGCGGCAATGTTCCTTGTTGGGGGCGGTATTGTTGTCCATAACGTGCCTGCAATTCATCATCTGATTGAACCGATCATCATGGATTTCCGTGGTCATACGATTGCGACGGCGATTGTGCCGACATTGCTTAATGGTGTGATTGGTGTCATCGCTGGCTTGGTTGTGGTTGCAGCTTGGACTTTAGTAGAGAAAGTTCGTGGTAAATAATTACTCTGTAGACAGTAGACAGTAGACAGTAGACATAAGGCTTTATAGGAGCCAAAAGAAAAGGGTCATGCGTTTCCATATCGAATATGATGGCATGACCCATTTTTATTTCGTGGAGATGATTACTTCACTTCCCACTCAATCTTTTCATTTGCACGAATTGGCACAACGATGTCGCTACCAAACGGCATCGTTTCTGGTACATCCCAAGCTGCTTTTTCTAGCGTTACTGTGTCTGAGTTGCGAGCGATGCCGTAAAAATCAGGACCATTTAAGCTTGCGAATGCTTCTAGGTTTTCGAGTTTGCCTTCATTCTCAAACACTTCTGCATAAAGTTCTAGTGCTGCGTGTGCGGTATAAGAACCTGCACAACCACAAGCTGATTCTTTTGCGCCTTTTGCGTGCGGCGCTGAATCTGTACCTAGGAAGAATTTCTTGCTACCGCCTGTTGCTGCTTCGATAAGCGCTTGTTGGTGGGTATTGCGCTTAAGGATTGGCAGGCAGTAGAAGTGAGGCTTAATGCCACCGACTAGCATGTGGTTGCGGTTGAACAGCAGGTGGTGAGCAGTGATGGTTGCTGCGATGTTATCAGAAGCGTTCTTAACGAAGTTTGCGGCATCCGCCGTCGTGATGTGTTCAAGAACGATTTTTAGGTTAGGGAAGTCGTTAACGATAGGAGCAAGAACCGTGTCTAGGAATTCCTTCTCACGGTCAAAAATATCAACGTGGTTGTGAGTCACTTCTCCATGAACCAAAAGCAGCATGCCAACTTCTTCCATCGCTTCAAAAACGTGGTAGATGTTCTTTGCATCGGTTACGCCAGAATCAGAGTTGGTGGTTGCACCTGCTGGGTAAAGCTTTGCTGCGACAATTTTGCCTGTTGCTTTGGCTTTGCGGATTTCGTCTGGCGTGGTGTTGTCTGTCAGGTATAGCGCCATAAGAGGTTCGAATTGCTCGCCGTGTTGCTCAGCAAGGATTCGATCACGGTAGGCTAATGCCATTTCAGTATTGGTCACTGGTGGGACGGTGTTTGGCATGATCAGCGCACGGCCGTTATAACGGCTAATATCGCGAACGGTATCTTTTAGAACTTCACCATCGCGTAAGTGAACGTGCCAATCGTCAGGACGAGTAATAGTCAGTGTTGTCATTAATTGCTCCCACCATTAAAAAGTTATGTTTGGAGCCTAAACGCTGCATTTACCTCAAGAGCAAACGCTTGCGCTTAGGCGACAGGATGATAGAGGAATTGCAGTTCTATTTCACCCCATTTTTCACATTTCTTTACGGTAGGAGCTCAGTTGGTTACTTCATCGTCAACCAAAGCGCGTGAATTGTGCCGGGTAGGAAGAAGAAGAAAGTCAGGATTAGGTTGATGAAGAAGTCTTTCTCTAGACCTTTTTCCATGTAAACCGCCACTGGCGGAAGGAAGATACAAAGTAGAATTAGAATCAGTTTATTAGTATCCATGGTCTATGCTCCGGATAGATTATTTATAGTGTCAAAAAGTTGGCGAATTATGTGCTCTATATCACATCTTGGCAATCCTAGTTTCGTCAATACTATGCAAATTTATGGAACTCCATTCATAAAAAGAAGTTCTTCCACCTGCAAAGCAAGTGTCATATCGGGTGACTGACGAAGGTGCGGTTATAAATCGATATTTTATAGAGGCTTGGGTCATAACTGTTATAAGGATATGATAGTCCAATAATGAGAAAGTACCTGTAGGAAGAAGGCTATGTCGCAATCAGTTTTGTCCCAAATTAATGTTTTTCCAGTCAAATCCGTCGGAGGCGTTGCGTTATCTTCCGCTTGGGTAGAAAAACAAGGATTGAGTTTTGATCGTCGATTTATGATTGCGACGTCAGATGGCTCAATGGTGACAGCTCGAAAGTTCCCTCAAATGGTGACCATCAAGTCCGCGCTGTTGCCAGACGGAGTGGTGTTTACCAGTCTTGGCGAAGAGCCACTAAAGATTCGCTATCAAGATTTCAAAATGCAGGAAGCACCTGCAACGGTTTGGAAAGACAGTTTTACAGCATATACCACCACGGATGAAGCGGATGATTGGTTTAGCAAAGTATTAGGTCTTCGCGTCGAGTTACTTTTTACTGGTGAGCAATCAAATCGCATAAGAGAGAAACTGGGTCACAACGTCAGCTTTGCCGATGGCTACCCAGTACTTGTCATCAGTGAGGCATCACTGGAAGAATTAAACCGCAGAAGCTCTGAGCTGCACTCAATGGATCAATTCCGAACCAACCTTGTGGTATCTGATACCAAGCCATTTGAAGAAGACTCATGGAAGCGTATTCGCATTGGCGAAGTGGAATTTGAATCAGTAAAACCATGTGAGCGATGTATTCTAACTACCGTTAATACTCAGCGAGGCACATTTCGAGAAAGCAAAGAACCACTGAAGACATTGCAAGAGTTTCGTGCAAACGAGCGTGGGGGCGTGTTCTTCGGTCAAAACCTTGTTGCTCTGAACGAAGGCATTATTCGTTCTGGTGACAAAGTTGAAGTGCTGGAATACAAAGAGCCAGAGTTCTATCCAGACAACTCTCCTCAGCGAATGACGCTAACTTGTGTCGAACGAGAAGAAATCGCACGCGACTTTGTCACCTTGTGGCTTGAGCCAAGCAAAGGTCAATTACCAACGTACTTACCGGGACAGCATTTACCTATTGAAGTGGATATAGACGGTAAGAAAGTAGGGCGTCGTTATACGCTGTCATCTAGCCCGTCTCGCCCGGGACGCTACGCAATTTCGGTGAAACGTGTTTCTGGTGGGCGCGTATCCAATGCTTTGCTTGACAACCTACAAGTGGGGGATGTTCTGGAAGCGGAAACACCAGATGGTCAATTTCATCTAAAAGAGCATTCTGTTCAGCCTCTATTGCTGTTATCTGCTGGTAGCGGCGTAACACCAATGCTGTCGATGGTTCGTTATTTGGCTGATCACAACCAACTCGATGATGTGGTGTTCTACCATCAGTGCAGCAGCGAGATTGATATTCCGTGCAAAGATGAGTTAAACGAGTTAAAGCGCCAACACCCGGGGTTGGATGTAAAGATCTGCTTAACGCAACCTGCGATAGATTGGTTTGGTCTTAAGGGGCGAATCAGTCTATCTCATATAAAACAGATCAAAGATGTTGAACAGCGCCAAGTGTTTGTTTGTGGTCCTGACGGCTTTATGCAAAAGGCGAAAAACCTATTGTTTAAGAAGGGTCTCCCAGAAGACAATTATCATCAAGAAGCATTTGGTGTTGCAGCGACAAAAGCTAAGCCAGAGAAAGGTGTTGAGATTGAATTCAACGGCTTTAAGTTGATGGGTAACAACCAACAAACGTTACTTGAACAAGTTGAGAATGCCGGTAAAAGTATTACCAATAGTTGTCGTGCGGGCTTGTGTGGTGTTTGTAAGGTTCAATTAGAATCAGGACAGGTAGAGCATCCTGACGTGCCTGCACTGAGCGCAGAAGAGCGCGCGATGGGTAAAGTGCTCGCGTGTTGTGCTATTCCAGAAACGGATGTGACGCTAACAGACTAACGTTGCTGAGCATAAACACTGCTTGTAACAAGCAAACAAAAACGCCGCTAAATTAGCGGCGTTTTTATATATTGCTGAACGATTTAAAAACGAATCGTTCACGTGCACAATTGTGATTTAGTCGTAGATCGTTGGGATCGGCTGACGCTTGTGCTGAGTCATTTTGTAGATAGCCACAAGGCGCTCGCTGACTTCTTGAGATACTGGCTTGCCTTCTAGGAAGTCATCGATTTGTTCGTAAGTTAAACTCAGAGCATCTTCATCAGCTTTTTGAGGATCAAGCTCTTCTAAGTCTGCCGTTGGTACTTTCTTAACAAGTTGCTCAGGTGCACCCAATGTTGCTGCAACTTCGCGAACTTGACGTTTGCTCAAGCCGAATAGTGGTGCCATATCGCACGCGCCATCACCGAACTTAGTGTAAAAACCAGTGATGTTTTCTGCTGAGTGATCAGTACCAAGAACCAAGCCACCAACGTAACCAGCAATTTCGTATTGAGCGACCATGCGTGCACGCGCTTTTACGTTACCCTTCACGAAGTCCACTTTTGCAGCATCCGTTGGAAGAAGGTCTGTTCCTTCAAGTGCGACGTGAGAAGCGGCATGGAGACCATCGACACCAGCTTTAATGTTTACTGATACAGAGTGCGTTGGTTGGATGAAAGAAAGTGCGAGCTGTGCTTCATCTTCGTCTTTTTGTTCGCCATAAGGCAAACGAACAGCGATAAACTGGTAGTTGTTGTCACCAGCTTCTTCGTTTAGTTGGTCTACAGCCAGTTGAGCCAAGCGACCACATGTCGTTGAGTCAACGCCACCGCTAATGCCAAGAACAAGAGACTTACAGCCTGCTTCTTGCAATTTACGCTTAATAAAAGCGACACGGCGTTCAATTTCGAAATGCGGATCGATAGAAGGGAGTACTCGCATTTCATCGCGGATGGATTGTTCCATTTAGGGTTCCTTTTCCTGCAAATATGTACGACACCAAGTGAGTGTGAATAAATTCATACTGTCGCAGGCGTTTATAGTTCACAAATGGCGATAAACCATGCAGTTGATGTCTATAAACGTCGCTTTAGTGTCAAAAAGCTCTAAAGATTAGTAGTATCATACCGAATTCATCGGATTAGAAAACTCTCTTCAACCAGGTAATCACCGGATATGAAAAAAATCGCCGTTTTTGGCAGCGCATTTAACCCACCAAGCTTAGGTCACAAGAGTGTGATCGAGTCACTGAGCCACTTTGATCTTGTGCTACTAGAACCAAGCATTGCACACGCTTGGGGCAAAAATATGTTGGATTACCCAATTCGGTGCAAACTGGTTGATGCCTTTATTAAAGACATGGGGCTTTCTAATGTTCAACGCTCAGACCTTGAGCAAACTTTGTACCAACCAGGACAAAGTGTGACGACTTTTGCGTTATTAGAAAAAATTCAAGAAATCCACACGCAAGCCGATATAACTTTTGTCATTGGTCCTGATAATTTCTTCAAATTTGCTAAATTTTACAAAGCAGAAGAAATTACGGAACGTTGGACTGTGATGGCATGCCCTGAGAGAGTGAAAATCAGGAGCACCGATATTCGCAATGCATTGCTCGAAGGTAACGATATTAGCGGGTATACAACATCAACGGTCAGTGAATTATTGCTAAGCGAAGGCTTATATAAACAATCGTAATCTGAGAACTGAGAGGTCAGGTTTTCATGGTCAGAATCGTCGTACTTAGTGCATGCGCAATGCTTGTGGCAACACAGGCGAGTTCCGCATGTAACTATTTATCTGATCGTTCCGTTGTATTTGCTGATAACACCATGCCAGTTTGTGAAGACATCTTTGACAGTGTTGGCGTTCTTAGCATCGATACGCTCAATTGGTATACCGCAGAAAAACAGATAGAAGGTCCGATAGAAAGTTACTGGGATCAATGGGCGTTCAAGTCTGAAGACTCTCCAATACTTACTCAAAATTTAGATAGTAACTATTTTGGGCTCGGGTTATGGATGCCAGAAGAATTGCGTGATGATGAAGCCAAAATGAGTACAGAAGAGTGGCTGAGAAGTCATGGCTTAATGTTCAGCATCGGCTTTGGTGACAAGAACGGCAGTGAACCACGAATGCGTGTTGATTACCGCTGGCATGAATACTATGACGCTGATTGGATGATGCAGATCGAAGTACCGTTTTAATATTCGAATCAAAATAAAAAGGACGCACATTGATGCGTCCTTTTTGTATTCTATTGCGACTTACCCTTTATAGCGCTTCCCCAAACACCAAAAAGCAAAGCTGTTCGTATTCTTCTTCATTGTCGTTAAATAGCTTCGCAACGATATCCGCTTGTTTTTTGCCGGATAACTTCATCTTGCGTGCTTCTCGAAGCGTTAATACTAGACAAAGCTCAATGGAAATCTGAGATTCACAGCCTGGTTTCCACTTATTGATAGAATCCGTTAATGCTGAACTGGTAAGCATTGGTTTGAGTGTTAGCACTTCGTGTTTCACAACCGCTAGCAAGTCGAGTTGATGTTCACTGCGTGCTTTTGTCATCACCAACTTTTCAATCAGCGCTGACAATAACACTGGTAGTTTCACGTAGCCTGCTTGTTGAGCAAATGCATCAGTTAAGCGCACAGAGAAGTCACAGCGAGTTACTCGTGTGTTAGGTAAAAAGGTGAGGGAGCTCAAACATCCCTGAGGAATCCAGAAGTGTTGACCCGGTTCAATGGCATACTCATGTTTACCCAATTTAATGATCGCCAAACCTTCCACTACTGATAGCAAGCTGTGTTTTAGCGCTTTTTTACGCGCAGCAACATTAAGAAAAGGGTAATTAGCGTCGTGAAATTCAATTGCGTAGTTCATTGTGAATACCAGAGTTTTTGGGGCGCTAAGGGTAACGCTAAACCCCTAAATTGCCAACCGGATAACAGATTTTTTTGCGAATAGAAATTGTAATGCTACTGGTATGACCATGTTAAAAGTATGGTCTGAAATGCTGCGGGTTGGCAAAACAATGCGTAAAATGTGCCAGCTTTTTTTGAAATGAATTGAATAATGACTGCCAATAACGATCCTTATATTGAAATTCGTCCATACAACGACGAAGAAATTCCAGCTGCGCTGGACCGCCTGATCAAAGACGATGAGTTTATCAGTGCGATTTTAAACCACCGTTTTGCAAACAAAGCGGCGTGGTTCAAAACACTCATGAGTCCGATTATCCGTGTCTACTTAAAAGCGAAGTGGAGTAAACTGGATTCTGTGGAAGCCATTCAGCTAGAAGTGAAGAAGTACCTTAAAGACACGCTAGATACGACTACTGACGGAGTTACTTTTTCTGGTTTGGACAAACTCGACAAGAACACATCGTACTTGTTTGTCTCTAATCACCGCGATATCGCAATGGACCCCGCGCTTGTTAACTTTGGTTTACATCAAACAGACCACCGTACAGTGCGTATTGCGATTGGTGATAACCTGCTTAAGAAACCTTGTGCGACGGAGCTAATGAGGCTCAACAAGAGCTTTATCGTAAAACGTTCTGCGAAAGCACCACGTGAAATGATGAAAGCGCTTGGTCTACTGTCGGGCTATATCAAGCACTCTTTAGATACCGGTAACTCAATCTGGATTGCGCAAAAAGAAGGTCGTGCGAAAGACGGTAATGATTTCACTGACCCAGCAATCTTGAAGATGTTCCATGTTGAAGGTCGTAAGCAAAAAATCAGCTTTGGTGAATACACTCGTTCACTGAAGATTGTGCCTGTTTCTATCTCTTACCAAAATGACCCTTGTGATATTGCAAAAGCTAAAGAACTGTATGAAAAAGCAGAGAACGGCAGTTATGAAAAAGGTGAGTTTGAAGATATTGAAAGCATCATCCAAGGTATCGTGGGTTACAAAGGTAAAGTGCATGTCGCATTTGGTGATGTGATCGATCAAGAGTTCGAGACGCCGGATGAGTTGGCAAACGAAATCGATCGCCAAATCCACAATAACTACCGCGTATTCCCTATCAACTTGCTCGCTGCGGGTCGTGAAGACGAATCGATCACTGAGTCAGTAAAATCTCAGTTGCAAGAGAAACTTGAACAGCTACCGACAGGTGCGCACAGTTACTTGGTTGCAAGTTACGCTAACCCAGTAAATAACCAAGAATAACCTTGCTATTGTCCATTGCGCGAAGTAGCAATGGACATTCAATTGCGAGGAACGGGACCTAATCGGAATCTATCTCAGGCGTGTTATTTGTTAGATTCTGAGCTCGTTCCTCACTTCAATTACTTTTATGGTGCAACCGCACCGCCTAAGGTCAAATTCGTTGGCCACTTTGTCACTCGATTTCCTCCCAAGAAGATGTTGCCTTTGACTGTCATGGTGTCAGGAAATGTTGTGACCTTTGAACCTCCTATATAGAGGTTACCATCCACCACCAATCCTTCTGGTAGTTCGGTCAATGGTGTCCGAATGACGCTCAAGTCGCCTTTTACTCTTAGTCTTGCTGGTAGGTTAGTTAACGGGGTATCGGTTAAATTCAAATAACCACCCAGTTTTACACCGCGAGGCCAGCGTTCAACTTTACTACCAAGCAAATTTGCATAGCCTTTAATTTTAACTCCAGGTCTTATCGTTTTGAGGGCGCTATTCGTTGCTTCAAGGCTGCCTTGAACATCGAGTCCTTTAGGAAGTTTAGTAATCGGTGTCTGGGAAATATTGAGGTTTCCTTTTACGACAAGACCATCAGGTAGGGTCGTATAGGGCTTGTTGCGGAGATCGATATTACCGTAGTTGTCGGTATGACCGAATTTAGCATAGTAATCAAGCTCGTAAGCGATAGAAGAGCTCGAGAAAAACACCAGAGCTAATAAAAGAGGGAAAATGCGCATAGCAACCACAGTATTGGTAAAAGCGAGAAAAGGATAACGTAAAGCTTGGGGGGCTGCTACCTATCCATGTCTCAAGAATATGAGATGCTGCCAAGAACTGAAAGCACTTCTTTGTTAGTTTTATGGCTCTTCATTAAGGGGATATTCATGAACGTAAGATCGATTTCTGTTTTGCTTGCAAGCGTTGCTGCTGTTTTATCAAGTTTTGCGATGGCGAAATCCTATAATACGCCAGATTCAAAAGCGTTAGTGGTGGCAGACGGTAAGCTAGGGCAGCGTGTTTGTTACTATGACGACAAAGCCTACACTACTGGGGCAGTGCTAAACGTAGATGGGGTGCTACTGATGTGTACCGATGAAAATGATTTTGAAACTAATGGCTCGTTGAAGTGGGTTGTGTTTCAGAAAGACAAGAAATAGATAGGTTCATCAGAGATCAAAAAAGCGAGCTGGATGCTCGCTTTTACCTATCTAACGATGAAATATCGACGATTAACGCGCTAGAGAGCGAGTCTTAAGTTCGAAGATTAGCTTTTCAGCGCTTACTTCAAACTTGAATCGAGCAGTAAGCTCTTTCGAATCTTCCGTTAGTTCAGAAACGTTGTATTCAACGCCTGCACAAACTTGTTTTGCTAGTTCGATGTATTTCGCCAACTCAGCTTCAAGTGCTGCTTTAGTCTCTGCGAAAATCGTTACGTCAGCGACATCGTCGCCTTCTTTGATGATAAAACCCATTTCACCAGCGCAACCGCAAGCTTCACATACTTGGTTTTCTTCTAATTCGACACTCATAACGAATCCTCTTGTAAATACTGTCAGTATTCTATCAGGTATTTGATCTCTATCTACAAAAATGAATGATTTTGGATAAAAAAAGGACAGTATGTTATGTTGTTAATGGAGGGTTAACTAATTTTATTAGAACTTCCTTAAGGAAATTAGTGTGATATGTATCAATATTTAAAATCAATTAACCTAGATATTCGTGAGATTTCTGTCAGGTGAGTTGAACTGGGGTTCAATTTATAAGACTATTTCCGGATTAATTATTTTTACATAATTATCATTCTTAGCCTGAGAATAGTTTCGATGAATGATTTGGTGCAAGGTTTTGATGGAGTGGACTTTTCGCCATATTTTGAGTCACATGTATTGACAGAAATATCACTGTAAATTGCACGTTACGCAGTGCAGTTTAGTTATGATTGGTCCTCTAACTTTGATGTTTGAGGTATACAGTACATAATGCTGAGGATGATTTTCATTCTGGCCTCATTTAATTGTGAGTTAGATGGATTTACAAAGAGAAGAGCTTAAAATATGCCAAAGCGTAGTAAAGAAGATACCGAAATCACTATCCAGAAGATCATGGATGCCGTTGTTGATCAGCTTCTGAGACTTGGTTATGACAAAATGTCTTACACCACGTTAAGCCAGCAGACAGGTGTATCGCGTACAGGTATTAGCCACCATTTCCCTAAGAAAACGGACTTTACCGCCGCTTTAGACGGTCGTATTTTCAAAATGTTCGTTGAACATCTAGAATTCGATAAAGGTCTAGAAGCGTTTTCAAAGAGCTGGATCACGGCTCTAGAAGACTCTGAATTCTTAGCGATTTTGCGTCTATTATTCCACCATATTGTTACTTCTGAGAGCGCGCACGAGTTTGCGGCAAACGGCATTGATCGTTTGTACAAAATGGCTGAGAGCCAGTTTGGCGCAGGCAGTGACAAAGAGCTAGAGTGGTTGATTGGTCGCTCATTGATCCAAATGAGCAAGTAACACCACAGTAAATAGCTAAAACCAAGAGGCTGTTTGGCTCTTGAGTGTGTTTAGACCTGATTTCAAAGTGTTTGAAGTCAGGTCTTTTAATTTCTTTATGTTGGTGTTTAGCCAACGTTTTTGCTTTCTATCTTTCTCATTAAACGCACCATGTTTGATGGCATTAACCTTTTCCTATCTCCTCTAGACTTCACCCCATCATCTCTTTTCTTTGCTGCCTATCGAGTCGACGATCTTCATACATTGACAGCAGGAATGTAATGTATGTATGGCGTCAGACAATGAGTTCATTTACAAATTTGCGTCGTCATTTATTCCTTTTTTCAAAATAATCTTACTGTCTGTTTTGTTATTTTTTTGTCATAGAGAGTTATCGAGCGCAAAGAATTCATGCACTTCGGTTGGAAACTGCGCCAATCTGTTCTTATGCTGAATAATAACCTCAAGTTATTAACGAAGTGGAACATGGCTAAAGATCTATTCTCAACTCTTGACTTAAACCTGCTCAGGACATTCATCATTCTTCATCAAGAGCGCAATATGCGGCGCGCTGCTGAACGTTTGTTTGTTTCCCAACCCGCCGTGAGCAAAGCGCTACAAAGATTGCGTGATCATTTTGAAGATGAGCTTTTTGTGAAAACTCACCATGGTTTGCGAGCAACCGAATATGCCAATGATCTTGCAGAGAGCTTAGCGCCTTTGTTGGACGATATTTCCATAACGATAAATGGTTCCAAGGCATTTAACCCACTGGAAATGAACGGCACGGTAAAGATCGCTCTGGCACCATTTATTCTTAGTTCTTACGCGAGTGAGATCTTTCAAGCCATCAGGCAAGCTGCCCCTCATGTCCAAATTCATTTGCTGAATTGGTCTCGCTCAACCATGGAAGAGATCATCAAGGACGAAGTTGTGTTAGGAGTTAATTACGAAATAAACCATGCACCCAAAGAGCTTCTGACTAAAATGATCGTTAAAGATGAATTCTGTGCTTATGTGCGAAAAGATCATCCTCTGCAAGGTCACCGACTGCAGATATCTGATTGCAATGATCTAGAATTTGCAACTGTCATCGCTGCTGATTGGAACTCGAACATTTCTTTTTCAGAAAAGATCATGAAAATTAAAGGGGTAGAGCCAAAAATTGCGTTTAGATCAGAGCTTCCATCAGCCATCATCGACGTAGTCGCAAACTCTGATATGGTGTTTCCTGCATCAAAAACCGTCAATGTTGATAAACTTTATAAGCTACGTAGGTTGGATATTGAGTTGGATGGTATGGTGATAGAACCATGTTTGCACGCTTACTTCCATCATAAGAATCGTCGTAACGAAACCGTGCACTGGTTACGTAATATCGTGACCGAAGTGATCATTAGTCACCTCGAACGCCCTCAAGAACAATAATAACCATCGGTTATCAAGCTCTCTACCTTGGTTTATTAATAACCCGCCGTTAATGGCGGGG